>NC_011420.2:2192500-2492500 GCF_000016185.1 Rhodospirillum centenum SW | reverse complement strand
TCGCCGGCGACATGGCGGACCTGCAACGCCGCTTCGTGGCGCATCTGGCGGAGACGCTGTGCCGGCTGCGGCGCACCGGAATCGTCTCCGAAGGGGTGGCGGACCTCGACCTGCGGCTGCTCGCGGACAATATCTGGCTGGTGTCCCGCGGGTTCTGGGAGTTCGCCCGCAACGGCGCGCCGGAAGGGTTCCGGCCGGAGGAGGCCATCCGTGACGGGGTGCGCCACATCTTCGCGCTGGCCCGGCCCTGTCTGACGCCGCCGGCGCGGCAGGCGCTGGACCGCTCGCTCGCCCGCGACGGCGGCTGAGCGTCCGCCCCCCGCGGGACCGGACAGGCAGGCGGTCCGGACCGGGCCCGGCAGGACGGGGGAGGGAAGCATGGCGACGGTGACGGAACGGGCGGCAGGACGGGTCGCCTACGCGGTGGGGCAGGCGGCGCGGGTGGGCTGGTTCTTCGGCCAGTACGCGCTGGCGGCCCGCCTGGGCGGCAACCGCCCCGATCCCGACGCGCGGCCGCCGGGGCCGTTCCCCTCCACGGCGGAGGTGCTGGCCGACCTGCGCGGCCTGCTGCGGCGCGACTGGCGCAACATCGAGGCCGGGCTCTACCGCATGCCGCACGATCTGGTGGGCAATCCGCGCCGGCTGCTGGCGGACGCCGCCCGCTTCCTGCGCGACGTGCCGGAGGTGCAGCGGCGGCGGCGCAGCGGCGGCAATGCCGAGGTGTTCCGCGCGCCCCTGCCGGGATCGGAGAAGCTGCCCCGCTACTACCGCCAGAACTTCCACTTCCAGACCGACGGCTACCTGTCCGACCGCTCCGCCCGGCTCTACGACCATCAGGTGGAGGTGCTGTTCGGCGGCGGGGCGGACGCCATGCGCCGGCAGGTGCTGGTGCCCGTGGCGGAGCATCTGCACGGCCGGCCGGTGCGCGACCTGCGCCTGCTGGACGTCGCCGCCGGCACCGGGCGCTTCCTCACCTTCGTCAAGGACAACTGGCCGCGCCTGGACGTCACGGCGCTGGACCTCAGCGCCCCCTATCTCGCCCAGGCGCGGCGCACCCTGGCCCCCTGGTCGCGGCACCACGCGGTGCAGGCCCCGGCGGAGGCGATGCCGTTCCCCGACGCCAGCTTCGACGTGGTGACCTGCATCTTCCTGCTGCACGAGCTGCCGCGGAAGGTGCGCGCCCGGGCCGCGGCGGAAATGGCGCGGGTGTTGAAGCCGGGCGGCCTGCTGGTCGTGATGGACAGCCTCCAGACCGGGGACAAGCCGCGCTTCGACGCGCTTCTGCGGCTGTTCCCCGTAACCTTCCACGAACCCTATTACGGCGACTACGTGGCCCGGGACTTCGCGCCCCTGTTCACCGCCCAGGGGCTGGCGGAGGAGCGGCGGGATCTCGCCTTCATGTCCAAGCTGGTGGCCTTCCGCAGATCCGCGGCCCCTGTCGCGGGGTCGTAACGTCGCAGGGCTTCGAATCCAAGTTAAGGGATGGCGGGGTTGAGGAGAGAGGCGAGGTAGTCGTCCGACCATCCTGCCATTTTTCGGCGCGTCTTGAGCGACTTTCGGTCGTTGGCTGCGCGGATGAGGTTGAGGGCGAAGTGGCGGACGACGGCCATGTTTTTGGCACCGTGGCCGGTTCGCAAGCGCGAGAGATCGTCCTTGAAGAGGACGTCGAGCACCCAGTGCAGCCTGTTCTCGATGCCCCAGTGCCCGCGGACGGCGTCGGCGGCGCGTTCGGCGGTGAGCGGGGCGGAGGAGATGAAGTAGCGGGTGTCGGTCCGCGTCCGGTCGCCGATGTGGGCTGTGGTGTGGACGCGGACGATGGCGGCGACGTCGGGCAGGCGCATCTCCCCAGGAAACCGGCGCGTGCCGGAGAGCCAGTCGACCTCACGGATCACGCTCACGTGGCGTTCTTCGACCCGGCCGTGCCCCTTGTCGAGGTCGTGGTGGTGGTCGGCGCCGTCGCCGACGGCGAACGCCACCTCGAGCTCCGCGCGCAGCGTGGGCTGGTTGGCCTTGACGGCGAGGAGGTAGTCGGCGCCCTGGCCCCGGATCGCGGCGGCGATGGTCGGGTTGGTGGCGATGGCGTCGATGGAGACGAGGGCGCCGGCCAACCCGCCGTTCTCGCCGAGCCGGTCGAGCAGCACCGGAATCGCCGCAAGCTCGTTGGCCTTGTCGGGGACCGCCTCCTGGGCGAGCACCAGGCGGGAGGTCGTCGCGAAGGCGGATACGAGGTGGATCGGCGCGGTCCCGGCGCGGCGGTCGTGGCTACGCCGCGAGGTCTTGCCGTCGATGGCGACGAAGTCGGCCCGCCCCGGAAAGGTCGCACGTACCCACGCGGTGAAGGCGGCCGAGAACAGCGCCGGATCGATCCGGTTCATCAGGATCGTCAGCCACCGCTCGCCGGGAACGCCGTGCGCGTAGGGCAGATGCCGACGCAGGAACGGCAGGTGCGCCGCACCCCAGGCCGCGATGTTCTCGTAGTCGTCGCAGTCCGCCATCGTGCCGCACACCACCAAAAGCAGGATCTCCGGCAGCGGATGCAGGATCCGCCGCTCATCCCGCGGGTCCTCTATCCGGCTGAAATGCTCCAAAAGCACCCGAAGCCGCGACTTCGAACCCCAATCGTCCTCGTCCATGACGCCGATCCCGTGCCGTCCGATAACACCGGCCCACAGAATCAGCAGTTCCGCAATCTGTCACCCGCTGTCACATGAGTTCAGTGCCCTGCGTAACGTCGCCGCCACATTGCGGAAGCCCGGGCGGGCGTATACCTTGGCCGCCGGTCGTCCGGACCCGCAGCGCAGCGGCATGGTTCCGTCTTGGCAGGGCGGAGCGGTGCGGGGCGGGACGCGACGGCGGGCGCAGCGTTCTTCGGCAAGGGAGCAGGGCCGGCGCATGTCCGGACAGGAGATCGAGCTGAAACTGCGTCTGCGGCCGGAGGATCTGCCCCGGCTGCGGGCCGCGCCGGTGCTGTCCGGGGGCAAGGGCCGCGCCGTCACCCGCGAGCTGGAGACGGTCTATTTCGACACCGCCGATCTTCGCCTGCACGGCCAGGCGCTGTCGCTGCGGGTGCGGCGGCAGGGCCGGCGCTACGTGCAGACCCTGAAATCGGCGGCGGAGACGGCGGGCATGGCGCTCGCCCGCGGCGAGTGGGAGGCGCCGGTCGCCGGCGCCGCGCCGGACCTGACGGTCCTGCCGGAAGGCAACCCCCTGCCGTCGCTCGGCCCGCTGGACGAGGACGAGCTGCGGCCGGTGTTCGAGGCCCGTATCCGCCGCACCGTCCGCACCCTGGTTCCCGCCGAGGGGCAGGAGGTGGAGGTCGCCATCGACCAGGGCGAGATCCGCACCGCCGACGGGCAGGTGCTGGCGGTCCACGAGATCGAGCTTGAACTGAAGAACGGCAGCGATCCCCGCAGCCTCTACGAGATCGCGCTGGCGCTCAACGCGGTGGCGCCGCTGCGGGTGGAGACCCGTTCCAAGGCGGAACGCGGCTATGCGCTGGCGGCCGGGGCCGTGGACGGCCCGGTGAAGGCCACGAAGCTGGTGCTGGGACCGCAGGAGACGGTCGAATCGGCCATGGCGCGCATCGTGCGCCACTGCATCGACCATCTGGTCGCCAACGAGGCCTGCGCCCTGGCCGGCGACAATCCGGAGGGCATCCATCAGGTGCGGGTGGCGCTGCGCCGGCTGCGCTCGGCGCTCCAGCTCTTCCGCGACTACCTGCCGCCGGCGCAGTACGCGGCGCTGGCGGACGAGGTGAAATGGCTGGCCGACGCCTGCGGGCAGGCGCGCGACTGGGACGTCTTCCTGGGCGCGCTGCTGGCGCCGGTGGACGCGGCCTTTCCCGGCGAGCCGGCCTTGCGCGCGCTGGACGCGGCGGCGCGGCGCTGCCGCGCGCTGGGCTACGACCGCGCGGCGGAGGCGATCCGGTCGCCGCGCTACACCGCCCTGCTGCTGCGGCTGGGCGCCTGGGTGGACGGGCGCGGCTGGCGCGACCAGCCGGTCAGCGAGACCTCCGCCGCGCTGCTCTCCCCCGTCCAGGCCGCCGCCGACCGGCTGCTGGACGGGCGCCACCGGCAGGCGCGCAAGCGCGGCCGCCGCTTCGCCACCCTGGTGCCGGAGGCCCGGCACCGGCTGCGCATCGCGCTGAAGAAGCTGCGCTACGCCGCCGACTTCTTCCGCGGGCTCTACGATCCCAAGGCGGTGAAGAAGTACGCCGACGATCTGGCCGAACTCCAGGACGCGCTGGGCCATCTCCAGGATGTCGCCACCGTCCACAAGCTGATCGGGCAGGTGGAGGCGGAACTGGGCGCCGACGCGCCCGAGGGCTGGCGTCAGGGCGCCGGCATGGTGCTGGGCTGGCACGGCCGCGGGCTGCAGAGCCTGGAACCGCGGCTGGTCCGCGACTGGGAGGCGTTCGCGGAAACCCGGCCCTTCTGGTCAGAGCCCCCGAAGCTGGGGTAGGCTCACGGCCCATGCGCTCCATCCTCGTCGCCAACGTGAAGGGCGGTGTCGGCAAGACGACGATCGCCTCCCACCTCGCCGCGGCCTTCGCCACGGCGGGCTCCCGCACCGTGCTGGCGGAGGTGGACCGGCAACGCTCCTCCCTCGGCTGGCTGGAACGCCGGCCGCGCACCGCCGCCGCCATCCTGGGCATCGACTGGACGAAGGAGATCGGGGAGCCGCCCAAGGGCGTGGACCGGCTGGTGATCGACGCCCCGGCCGCGATGCGGGCGAAGGACGTGGAGCAGCTGGTGCGCGAGGCGGACCTCGTGGTGCTGCCCGTGCTGCCCGGCGCCTTCGACGAGGCGGCGACCGCCCGCTTCCTGGGCAAGCTGGACGAGCTGAAGGCCATCCGCAAGAACCGCATCCCCGTCGCCGTCGTCGGCAACCGCCTGCGCCCGCGCACCAGGGCGGCGGAGCGGCTGGACCGCTTCCTCTCCGGCGTCGGCCATACGGTGGTGGCGCGGCTGCGCGACAGCCAGCTCTACCCCGACCTCGCCGACAGCGGCCTGACCCTGTTCGACCTCACCAGCAAGCGCGCCGCCGAGGTCCGCGCCGACTGGACCCCGCTGCTGGACTTCATCCGCAGCCTGGACTGAGGGGAGGGTCAGGGTGAGGTGCCGGCTTCCCCGGCCCCGGTCCCGGCCCCGGTTCCGATCTGCGGCGGCGGGGTGTCGCTCGACAGCTCCTCGCCTTGGGCCTGCGACCTCCAGGCGATGCCGACAAGCTCCCGGATTCTCTCGACGATCGGCTTCGCGTCCTCGCCGATCTTGCGCATCAGGACGGAGGCGTCCGCGATCATGCCGTAGACGCGGTCGAAGTCCGACATGCGCTTGTGCAGTTCGGACTGGAGGGATTCCAGCTTCCGGAGCAGGCGCTGCCGGAACCGCTCCTCCAGGGAGTCCGAGGCGGCGATCAGGCCCCGCAGCTCGTTGATGATGTTCTGCGCCCGCTCGATGTCGCCTTCGGTCAGGGTGTAGCCCGGCGCGGTCCGCAGCAGGGCGCCGGTCCTGCGCCGTATCTCCATGACCCTGATGTCGGTCATCTTCCGCTGCACGGCGGCGGAGATGAACTCCATGTATTTGTCGATCTTCTCCATGTTCGCCTGCGCCGACGCGGCGAACTCTATCTCGCCTGTGATGATTTCCCCGATGTTGCGGGTGATGGTGGTGCAGACAGCGTATATCTGTATGAAGTCGTCGTAACGATCCGTATTCCATTCCCGCACAGGCTGGGCGCCGCCATGCAGGATCGCCGACTTCCGGAGTGCGGGCCAGATTTCGACGCACTGGCTGAGAGCGAGCCAGGGATCTTCCGGAAGGCTCTCGATCCAGGCATCGTCGATCATTTCTACTGGCCGTCTACGCTGTGGCGGAATTCAAGGTATAGAAGAACGTCCCGCCACCTTCAACGAAGTCCGGTCTCCGGATCGCGTTCCGTTTGTTTTCCGTGCTGGTTCCTCGCGTCTGCCGGCCGGCGCCGGGCCGGCTTGTGCCGGCGGGACGGCGATACCATTATCATGGTACGCACATGATCCTGGAGACTGACATGGCGATGGTTGAGCGTGCGACGGAGCGGGTTACTGTACTGATGACGCCGACTGAGCGGCAGTCGCTGGAGCGCAAGGCGGCGGCGGCCGGCGTTACCATCAGCGACCTTGTGCGCCGATCGGTCGACGGCTACGACCCCGACGCTCAGGAGGAGATGCGCCAGCTTGCGGCGCTGGCGGTCGAGCTAGACCAAAGCAACCGTGCGGCGGCTCGGGCGCTGGATGACGCCTTGGAAGCGGTCGCCGCGACGTTGGCCGAGGTCGGCAGTCGGAGGCGCGCATGACCGTGCTGAAGGACATCCTTGCGGGCCTGAAGACGGCTATTGAGCTGAACGGGAAGGTCGTTGCCGTCAGCGACGGCGTCAAGGCGCTGGCAGAGGAGGTGCGCGACATGGACCGGCGGCTGGTCCGCGTCGAGACGGTGATCGAGATCGCCCGGCCGGCGGAGGGAGCCGTCCTCCGGATCGCGGACCGGGGCCGCGGTGATGACAGGACCTGACGCCGGCCCTGACCGGGATGCCGCTCAGGGGGCCAGCCGGGCGTAGACGTCGCCGCCGCCATCCTCCGGCCGGCGGGAGCGCAGCCATTCGTTCAGCTCCGCCGGGCCGACCCAGTAGGGCAGTTCCCAGTCCAGGCTCTCGCCGGCGCTGGCGTTGAAGACGTAGCGGCCCAGCGCCGCCAGCCGCCAGAGACAGGCCGAGGCCAGATCCGGCAACTCCGGCAGATATTCGAAGGACAGTGCGGGCAGGGGCTGCGACAGCCCGGCCAGCACCTCGGCCTCCGCCCCCTCCACGTCGATCTTGGTGAAGACGGGCAGGCCGTGCTCGGCGATCAGCCCGTCCAGCGTGCGCACCCGCACCTGGGCCGTGGCGTCCCAGTGCTCCTGCGGGAAGCGGGGCGAGCCGCCGATCCGTGCCGCCCATGCCCCCGACAGGGTGGAGAGCGTGGGGTTGCGCCGGTTGATGCGCAGCTCCGCCTGCCCGTCGGCGGCCCCCAGGGCGCAGTCCAGCAGCACCACGTTGCGGTCGCGCCCGTGCAGCCCGCGCAGCAGCAGGGCCAGATCCGGCTGCGGCTCCACCGCCACGACGCGGGCGCCCAGGCTGCGGAAGGCGCGGATACGGTCGCCGGCATGGGCGCCGATGTCGAAACAGAGATCGCCCCGGCCCGCGAACTCGGCATAGAAGGCGCGCAGGCGCCGCGCCTGATGCGGGCGTGCCCGGTAGATCAGCAGCGATCGGACAAGGCCGAACAGGCGGGCGGGGTCCAGGCGCATTCCCGGGCGACGGGCTCCGTCGGGGGGGACCCGCGGGGCGACCCCCGGCGGGCAGGTTCCCGGAGCTTGGCCGAGCCGGGACGCCACGGCAACAGCGCGGGCGGACAGGGGGGCTGGTCGGGGGCGGCACCGCCCGCGGCGCGGTCAGCCCCGCCGGGCGTGCCGCCGCCGGCTGGCCGGGCGCGCCCGGCCCCGCTAGGGTGCGCCGCATGCCGCCCGGACCCTCGCTTTCGCCCCCGCTTCCGTCTTCGCAGCCGCCCGTGCCGCCGCAACCGCCGCCGCCGGCCGGCGGCGGGAAGCCGCTGTCCGTCAATCTGCGCGGCGTGCTCTGGATGCTGCTGTCGGCGCTGGGCTTCGCCTGCATGGGGGCGGTGGTCAAGCTGCTGGGCGGGCGGCTGGACGCCATGCAGATCGTCTTCTTCCGGGCCGCGGTGGGGGTGCTGGCGGTGCTGCCCTTCATCGCCCGCGCCGGCTGGGCCACGGCCTGGCCGCGCTACCCCGGCCGGCATCTGGTGCGCGGCCTGACCGGGCTTGCGGCCATCGTGTGCAGCTTCTACGCCCTGACGATGCTGCCGCTGGCGACCGTCACCGCCATCACCTTCGCGCAGCCCCTGTTCATGATCGTCATCGCCGTGCTGTTCCTGGGCGAGACGGTGCGCTGGCGGCGCTGGACGGCCACCATCGTCGGCTTCCTGGGCGTGCTGGTGATGCTGCGGCCGGGGGCGGGGATGGTCGAGTGGGCGGCGCTGGCCGCCCTGGGCAACGCCCTGTTCGTCGCCGCCTCGGCGGCCCAGGTGAAGGCGATGCCCGACGACGACCGCGAACTGACGCTGCTGCTCAGCTTCCAGGTGGTCTCCGCCATCGCCCTGGTGGGGCCGGCCTGGCTGGTCTGGGTTCCGCCGACGCCGGCGGAGTGGCTGCTGCTGGGGCTGCTGGGGCTGCTCGGCGTCGGCAGTCAGGCCGCCGTCATCCGCGCCTACCGGGTGGGGGCGGAGGCCAGCTTCGTCGCCCCGTTCGACTATGTGCGCCTGCCCGTGGCGGCGGCCCTGGGCTTTTGGATCTTCGGGGAGGCGGTGGACGGCTGGACGGCGGCGGGGGCGGCGATCATCGTCGCCAGCACGCTCTACATCGCCCGGCGCGGCGGCCGGCTGGCCGCACCCGCCCCACGGGGCTGAACCCCGCGGGAGCGGCAGGTTCCCGCCCTCATGTCCCCAGCGTGACGGCCGTGCGGGCCAGCGCGATCGCCAGCGCCCCCGCCACCAGCACCGTCAGTGGCCGGCGCAGCTTCAGGTACCAGAGCGGGGCCGCCCCGGCCAGGGCGGCGCGGAAATCGCCGTAGAGCATGCCCACGAAGCCGGCCAGCAGGAAGGTGATCTGCGCCGCGAAGCCGCTCAGGAACAGGGCCAGCCAGCCGATCAGGGCGGGCACCGTGCTCCAGCCCAGCCGTGTCCAGTCCATGCTGGCGGGCGGGTCCTCCTCCGGATCGGCCACGGCCGGAGCGCCGAAGCCGGCCAGCGCCAGACCCCAGTGCACCCCGCCCAGGAAGCTCAGGATCGCCACCCCGTAATACAGCATGTACTGGAGGGCATGGGCGGCATGGGGGGCGGGCAGCAGCCAGCCGCCCAGCGCCCCGGCATAGAACGGGATCAGCCCGGCAAGCCCCAGCCAGACGGCGGGGGCGGGCACGTCGCGGAACGGCCCCGAGCGGACGGTCCGGACAGGGGCGGCGGGGGCGGTCGTCTGCGTGGTCATGCCTGGGTCGGAGTCCTGTTCATGCCGGACCCGGACGGTCCCGCCCGTCGCCGGGGGCCGCGGGTTCATGGTCGATGACCGGGCCGTCGGCCACCTCGTCAGCGTCGGTGCGCTCCACCCCCTGGTCGGCCAGCCAGGCGCGGGCGCGCTCGTAATGCTCGGGCCGCAGATTGTCGCGCACCGTCTTCAGCGCCAGCATCAGCACGGTGGCGTCGTCGGTATAGCCCAGCAGCGCCACGAAGTCGGGCATGAAGTCGATGGGCGCGATGAAATAGGCCAGCGCCCCCAGCAGCACCGCCTTCGCCGCGGGCGGCGTGCGCGGATCGGTGGCGGCGTTGAAGGCGGCCGCCGCATCCTCCACGAAGGGGACGCGGGCCAGGGTGCCGCGCAGCTTGCGCCAGAACTGGCGCAGCACCAGACGGCGGTCGCGCTCCAGCTTGATCGGGTCGATCCGCAGCGCCTCCTCCGCGAAGGCGGCGCCGGGACCGCTGTCGGGTCCGGTGTGGCTCATGCTTCCAATATGGGGCGGGACGGGGGCGCAGGGAAGCGTCTGCCCCCAGGGCGGATGCGGCGGGGTCCGGCGGTTGCGGCGGCCCCGGCCGGGGGTCTATCAGGGCCGCAGGCGGCCGCGCCGACGCGGCGGCAGACGATCAGGGAGGAAACCCCATGGATGTGAAGGGTATGGCGGCGCTGGTCACGGGCGGCGGTTCGGGCCTGGGGGCGGCCACGGCGCGCCGGCTGGCCGCGGCCGGGGCGCGGGTGACGGTGCTGGACGTCAATCTCGGCAATGCCGAGGCGGTGGCGCGGGAGATCGGCGGCTTCGCCGTGCTGTGCGACGTGTCCAGCGCGGAAGGGGCGGCCACGGCCATCGCCGCGGCGCGCGACCGGCACGGGCCGGCCCGCATCGCCGTGAACTGCGCCGGCATCGGCACCCCGGCCAAGGTGCTGGGCAAGGAAGGGCCGCACAGCCTGGACCTGTTCCGCCGGGTGATCGAGGTGAACCTGATCGGCACCTTCAACGTGCTGCGGCTGGCGGCCGACGACATGCAGCGGCTCGACCCGCTGGCGGACGGGGAGCGCGGGGTGATCGTCAACACCGCCTCCATCGCCGCCTTCGACGGGCAGATCGGTCAGGCGGCCTACGGCGCCTCGAAGGGCGGCGTCCATGCGCTGACCCTGCCGGCGGCGCGCGAACTGGCGCGCTTCGGCATCCGGGTGGTGACCATCGCCCCCGGCCTGTTCCTGACGCCGATGATGCTGGGCCTGCCGCAGGAGGCGCAGGACAGCCTCGCCGCCTCCGTCCCGTTCCCGCCCCGGCTGGGCCGGCCGGAGGAATATGCCGACCTCGTCCACTTCATCTGCACCAACACCATGGTGAACGGCGAGACCATCCGCCTGGACGGCGCCCTGCGCATGGCCCCGAAGTGATCCGCACCGCCTGACGCTCCGGCCCCGGAGTCAGGCCGGGATGCCGGCCGACGGTCGGCATTTTCTGGACACGGATGAACACGGATTTCCGCGGATGAACACGGACAGGGGGTATCCCCTTATCCGTGCCATCCGTGCGCCGGCGCAGCCGGCATCCGTGCCATCCGTGTTTCCAGGCCCCAGGGGACCGCGGCGCATCGCTGTCCAGGATGGATCGCCCACGGCCGGTATTTCAGGAACGCGGATGAACACGGATTTCCACGGATGAACGCGGATAGAGGATATCTGCTTATCCGTGCATATCCGTGCGCCGGCGCAGCCGGCATCCGTGCCATCCGTGTTTCCAGGCCCCAGGGGACCGCGGCGCATCGCTGTCCAGGATGGATCGCCCACGGCCGGTATTTCAGGAGCGCGGATGAACACGGATTTCCACGGATGAACACGGATAGAGGATATCTGCTTATCCGTGCATATCCGTGCGCCGGCGCAGCCGGCATCCGTGCCATCCGTGTTTCCAGGCCCCAGGGGACTACGGCGCATCGCTGTCCAGGATGGACCGCCCACGGCCGGTATTTCAGGAACGCGGATGAACACGGATTTCCACGGATGAACACGGACAGGGGTTCTCCCCTTATCCGCGCCCTCCGTGCGCCGGCGCAGCCGGCATCCGCGCCATCCGTGTTTCCTGGCCCCAGGGGACCGCGGCGCATCGCTGTCCAGGATGGACCGCCCACGGCCGGTATTTCAGGAACGCGGATGAACACGGATTTCCACGGATGAACACGGACAGGGGGTATCCCCTTATCCGCGCCATCCGTGCGCCGGCGCAGCCGGCATCCGTGCCATCCGTGTTTCCAGGCACCAGGGGACCGCGGCGCATCGCTGTCCAGGATGGATCGCCCACGGCCGGTATTTCAGGAACGCGGATGGACACGGATTTCCACGGATGAACACGGACAGGGGTTCTCCCCTTATCCGTGCATATCCGTGCGCCGGCGCAGCCGGCATCCGTGCCATCCGTGTTTCCAGGCCCCAGGGGACCGCGGCGCATCGCTGTCCAGGATGGATCGCCCACGGCCGGTATTTCAGGAACGCGGATGAACACGGATTTCCACGGATGAACGCGGATAGAGGATATCTGCTTATCCGTGCATATCCGTGCGCCGGCGCAGCCGGCATCCGTGCCATCCGTGTTTCCAGGCCCCAGGGGACTACGGCGCATCGCTGTCCAGGATGGACCGCCCACGGCCGGTATTTCAGGAACGCGGATGAACACGGATTTCCACGGATGAACACGGACAGGGGGTATCCCCTTATCCGTGCCATCCGTGCGCCGGCGCAGCCGGCATCCGTGCCATCCGTGTTTCCAGGCCCTACGGGACTCTGGAGCGGCGGGCCGGTCAGAGGGCGGGCTGGGCCGGCCGCCTACTCCTGTCCCATCCGCAGCGCCGCGATGAAGGCGCTCTGGGGGATTTCCACCTCCCCGAACTGGCGCATGCGCTTCTTGCCTTCCTTCTGCTTGTCCAGCAGCTTGCGCTTGCGGCTGATGTCGCCGCCGTAGCACTTGGCCAGTACGTCCTTGCGCAGCGCGGCGATGGTCTCGCGCGCGATCACGCGGCCGCCGATGGCCGCCTGGATCGGGATCTTGAACAGGTGGCGCGGGATCAGGTCCTTCAGCCGCTCGCAGAGCTGGCGGCCGCGGTATTCGGCCTGGGTGCGGTGGACGATCATGGCCAGCGCGTCCACCGGCTCGTTGTTGACCAGGATCGACATCTTCACCAGGTCGCCCTCGCGGTAGCCTTCCAGCACGTAGTCGAAGCTGGCATAGCCGCGGGAGATGGACTTCAGCCGGTCGTAGAAGTCGAACACCACCTCGTTCAGCGGCAGCTCGTAGACCAGCATGGCGCGGCCGCCGACATAGGTCAGGTCCTTCTGGATGCCGCGCCGTTCGGTGCAGAGCTGCAGCACGCCGCCCAGATACTCGTCCGGCAGCATGATGTTGGCCTTGATCCACGGCTCCTCGATCCGGTCGATCTTCACCGGGTCGGGCATGTCGGCCGGGTTGTGCATCTCCTTCATCGTGCCGTCGTTCATGTGCATGCGGTACACGACGGACGGTGCGGTGGTGATGAGGTCGAGGTTGAACTCGCGCTCCAGCCGTTCCTGGATGATCTCCAGGTGCAGCAGGCCCAGGAAGCCGCAGCGGAAGCCGAAGCCCAGCGCGGCCGAGCTTTCCATCTCGAACTGGAAGCTGGCGTCGTTCAGCGCCAGCTTGCCCAGGCTTTCGCGCAGATCCTCGAAATCGGCGGCATCGGTCGGGAACAGGCCGCAGAACACCACCGGGATGGAGGGCTTGAAGCCCGGCAGCGGCGTCGGCGCCAGACGCTTCTCCTCGGTGATGGTGTCGCCCACCTTGGTGTCGCGGATGTCCTTGATGGCGGCGGTGACGAAGCCCATCTCGCCGGGCCCCAGCCTGTCCACCAGCATCTTCTTCGGTCCGAAGATGCCGACGCGGTCCAGCTCGCGGGTGGCGCCGGTGGCCATGAAGCGCACCTTCTGCCCGGTGCGCAGCTCGCCGTTGACGACGCGCACCAGCACGACGACGCCCAGATAGGCGTCGTACCAGCTGTCCACGATCAGCGCCTGCAACGGCGCCGCCGCATCGCCCTTGGGCGGCGGCAGGCGGGTGACGATCGCCTCCAGCACGCCGTCGATGTTGATGCCGGACTTGGCCGAGACCTCCACCGCGTCCGAGGCGTCCAGCCCGATCACGTCCTCGATCTGCTGCTTCACCCGCGGAACGTCGGCCGCCGGCAGGTCGATCTTGTTCAGGACGGGGACGATCTCGTGGTTGGCGTCGATCGCCTGATAGACGTTGGCGAGCGTCTGCGCTTCCACGCCCTGGCTGGCGTCCACCACCAGGATGGACCCCTCGCAGGCGGCGAGCGAGCGCGAAACCTCGTAGGCGAAGTCCACATGGCCCGGCGTGTCCATCAGGTTGAGCTGATAGATCTCGCCGTCCTTGGCCTTGTAGTTCAGGCGGACGGTCTGCGCCTTGATCGTGATGCCGCGCTCCCGCTCGATGTCCATGTTATCGAGGAGCTGGGCCTTCATCTCCCGCGCCTCGATGGCGCCGCAGAATTCGATCAGCCTGTCCGCCAGCGTGGACTTGCCGTGATCGATATGCGCGATGATGGAGAAATTGCGGATGCGGGAAAGATCGGTCATGGAACGGGACTGCCTCCGAAAGCCGCTGCAACATAGGGGCTGCGGCCCGGCTAGGCAATGGCGGCCCGCGCGGGTCGCCCCCGCCCTCGCTCCGGCCGCCCTGCTGGCGGGCGTCGTCCTTCTCGCGCCGCTGCCGGCCGCGGCGGCCCCTGCGGACGGGGCGGCGGTGCCGCGGGGTGTCTGGATGATGCAGAACGGCAAGGCGGCGGTGGAGTTCTTCGCCTGCGGACCGTCGCTCTGCGGCCGGCTGGTCTGGGGCCGGCCCGACCAGTATCCCGACGGCGTGGCGAAGGACCGGCGCAATCCCGACCCGGCGCTGCGCGACCGCGACCTCTGCGGCCTGACTGTGATCTGGGGCCTGGAGCGGGACGGGGCGGACGACTGGACCGGCGGCCGCGTCTATGATCCCAGCAGCGGCGAGACCTACCGCGCCCGTGTCCATGTCGAGGGGCCGGAGCGGCTGCGGGTGCGCGGCTATGTCGGCATCCCCTGGTTCGGTCGCAGCCAGACCTGGCAGCCCGCACCGCCCGACCTGCCGCGCTGCACCCCGACCGCGGGCGGCGCGGACTGACCCACCCGGACGGAGGGGGCAGGACGACGGGGCACGCGGGGCTGTCACCGGGCCGGACTGTCACCTGACTGTCATGAGGGGCTGTTAGAACGGGGGAACCGATGCAGAAGCGGGCCCCCCATGCCGGATACCGTTCCCGTCCCGCCGGAGGCGGGCTGCCATCCGCCGGATTTCTCGCACGCTGCCGCAGCATCGCCCGCTGCCCTGCTGGGGCTGGTCTCCGGCCTGCGTGACTGCGTCGCGGCGGAAGCGGCGGCGGTCCTGGCCGGGTGGGGCGACCGGGTGGAGCGCCGGGCCTTCCGCCTGTCCGCCGCCAACTTCGCCGACTATCTGGCGCTGCGCCGGCATGACCTGCGGCCGTTGCAGACGGCGCTGATGCCCTGGGGCCTGTCCAGCCTGGGCCGCTGCGAGGGGCGCGTGCGCGCCAACCTGGACGCCGTGGCGGCGGCGCTGGCCGCCATCGCGGGGGCGCCGCGGCCAGGCGACTTTCCCGGACCGCGCCGCTATTTCCGCGGCGAGCGCCTGCTGGCGCGCAACGCGGTCGAGCTGTTCGGGCCACGGCCCGATGGTCCCCGGCAGGTCCGCATCCTGGTCACCCTGCCGCCCGAAGCGGCGACCGACCCCGCCCTGATGCGCCGGCTGGTGCAGGCGGGGACGGATGCCGTTCGGATCAACTGCGCCCATGACGGTCCCGATGCCTGGGGCCGCATGATCGCCAACCTGCGCGGGGCCGAGGCCGCCACCGGCCGGCGCGTGCGGGTGCTGATGGATCTGGCCGGGCCGAAGGTGCGCACCGGCAGCGTCCTGACCCCGGCCGGCGACCGCCGCATCGGCATCGGCGACCCGCTGCTGCTGACCGCCGCCGCCCGCTTCCCGCGGCGCGACGCGCCCCTGCATCAGGCGACCTGCACCATCCCGGCCGTGCTGGCCTGTGCCCGGCCCGGCCACCGGGTCTTCATCGACGACGGGCGGGTGGGCGCCGTCGTCACCGCCGCCGGGCCGGACGGGCTGCTGCTCCGGGTCGAGCACGCGCCGCCCGACGGGCACCGGCTGAAGCCGGAGAAGGGGCTGAACTTCCCGGACACGGAACTGGGGCTGGCCGCCCTGACCGACGACGACCGCGCGGACCTGGACTTCGTGGCCGCGCACGCCGACCTGATCGGCTACAGCTTCGTGCAGTCGGCCGAGGACGTCCACGCCTTGCAGGAGGAGCTGCGCCGCCGCCGTCCGGACGACTGGCGGCGCCTGGGGCTGGTGGCGAAGATCGAGACGCCGCGGGCGGTGCGCAACCTGCCCGGCATCATCGTCGCCGCGGCCGGCCGGCAGCCCTTCGGCATCATGATCGCCCGCGGCGATCTGGCCGTGGAGCTGGGCTTCGAGCGCACCGCCGAGATGCAGGAGGAGATCCTCTGGCTGGCCGAGGCGGCGCATGTCCCCGTCATCTGGGCGACCCAGGTGCTGGAGACGCTGGTGAAGAAGGGCCTGCCGACGCGCGGGGAGATGACCGACGCCGCCATGGCCTCGCGCGCCGAATGCGTCATGCTGAACAAGGGCGAGCATGTGGCCGAGGCGGTCGCCGCGCTCGACCGGCTGCTGGGCCGCATGGCCGGGCACCAGATGAAGAAGACCCCCCGGCTGCGCGCCCTGCTGAGCTGGTAGGACCGGCGCCGCCTCTGTCCGCCCGATGGCCCGATACCCCCATTGCGGTGGCCGGTGCCGGGGCAATTCTGTCGCACCTGCCTACAGGGGCATGTTATGGGCAGGGTCCCGCGACCGGCCTCCGGCCGGTGGGACAACGACAGGGCATCATGGCAGGACGCAAGCGGCCCGGTTCTGCGGCAGGCCAGACGTCCCGGGAGCGGCCGGCGCCCGTGCTGCTCCTCGCCGCCGACCGGACCGAGACCCGCACCGTCGCCGCCCTGCTGGAGCGGGCGGGTCAGGGTCCCGTGGCGGTCTGCGCCGATCTTGCCGATGTGCTGGACCGGATCGACACGGCCGAAGCGGCGGTGCTGGCGCAGGAGGCGCTGGCCGGACCGGCACTGGCGCGGCTGGCCGCCTGGACCGCCGGCCAGCCGGTCTGGTCGGAGTTTCCCGTCGTGCTGCTGGCCGGCCCGGGCGGTCCGCCCGCCCCGCCCGCGGCCGTCGCCGCCGCGCTGCGGCTGGAACGGCCGGTGCGCGACGCCGATCTGTGCGCCGCCGTCGCCTTCGCCCGACGCTCCCGCCGCCGGCAGTGGCGCGCCCGCGACGGCCTGACCGAGCGTGAGGCCATCGCCGCCGACCTGCGCCGGGCGCGGGACCGGCTGGAGGTCGTGCTGCGTGGCGCCGGCCTGGGGTCCTGGCACTGGAATGTCGAGACCGGGGCGGTCGCGTTCGACGACCGCTGGATCGGGATGCTCGGCTATGCGCGGGAGGAGATCGAGCCGCATGTCCGCGCCTGGGAGACGCTGACCCATCCGGAGGAACGCACCCGCATCTCCGCCGTGCTGACCGACCATCTGGAGGGCCGCACGCCCCTCTATGTCTGCGAGCACCGGCTGCGTCACCGGGACGGGCACTGGATCTGGGTGCTGGATACCGGCAGCGTGGTCGAGCGTGCCGCGGACGGCCGCCCCCTGATCGCCACCGGCACCCATCTGGAGATCACCGCGCGCAAACAGGCCGAGCAGGATCTGCGGGACAGCGAGGCCCGGCTGCGCGCCATCATCGAGCAGATGCCCGTGGGCGTCGCAGTCGCGGCGGCGCCGTCAGGCGAGCTTCTGTTCCACAACGCCCGTGCCGTGGCGCTGCTGGGCCATCCCCTGCTGTCGTCGGCCGACATCGGTGGCTATGCCCGCTACGGCGCGCTGGAGGCGGACGGATCGCCCCGGCCGCCGGAGCGCTATCCCATCGCCCGCGCCGCGCGCGACGGCGAGCGGGTGGAGCGCGAGCCGATGCCCTACCGCCGCGGCGACGGCCGCCTGACCCATTTCGAGGTCAGCGCCGCCCCCATCCGCGATGCCCAGGGCCGCGTCGTCCTGGCCGTCAGCACCTTCGAGGACGTGGCCGAGCGGCTGCGGGCGGAGGAGAGCCAGCGCCTGCTGGCCTCGGAGCTGAGCCATCGGGTCAAGAACACGCTTGCCGTGGTGCAGGTGCTGGCCGCCCAGACCCTGCACCGCGCCACGACCCTGGCGGAGTTCGGTGACGCCTTCCACGGCCGTCTGGAGGCGCTGGCCCGTGCCCACGGGCTGGTGCTGCGGGCGCACTGGAACGGGGTGGACCTGCGCGCGCTGGCGGAGGAGGAACTGGCCCCGCACGAGGGGCGCGTCAGCATCGAGGGGCCGGCCGTCACCCTGCCGCCGAAGCAGGCCGTGGCCATGGGGCTGGTGCTCTATGAACTGGCCAGCAACGCCGCCCGCCACGGTGCCCTGTCGGCGCCTGCGGGGCGTCTGCACCTGGCCTGGCGGCGGGAGCCGGCGGACGGCGGCATCCGGCTGACCTGGCGGGAGCGGGGCGGGCGGCGGCCCCCGCGCGACCGGGCGGAAGGCTTCGGCACCCGCCTGATCCGCCGGGCCGCCGACCTGGAACTGGGCGGCCGCGCCGAGCTGTACCCGGAGGAGGACGGGCTGTGCTGGGAACTACGCTTCCCCGCCCCGGTTGGGCCGGGAGAGGATCATAGACCGAGCGTGATGCCTTGACCGCCGCCGACCCGACCTGCCTGCGCAACAAACGCATCCTCGTCGTCGAGGACGAGATGCTGATCGCCCTCGCCTATGAGGACATGCTGACCGGCCTCGGCTGTGTGCCGATCGGCCCGGCGCCGTCGGTGGAGCGGGCGCTGCTGCTGCTGGACGACCATGTGCCGGATGCGGCGATCCTGGACGGCAATCTGAACGGCCAGCTTTCAACGCCCGTGGCGCAGCGCCTGTGCGACGGCAACATTCCCTTCCTGCTGGTCACCGGCTACGAGACGATGGCGACGGCCGATCCCGTGCTGCGCCACGCCCGCCGGGTGTCCAAGCCGGTCAATCCGCGGCGGCTGCTGGCGGAGATGGTGCAGGCCTTCTGTGCCTGCTGAGCCTGTTGCGCCGGGTCCGGTCCGGCCGGGTCAGTCCTCGCCGACCAGCCCCATGAAGACGGTTCGGGTCAGTCCCGGCCGCAGCTTGACCCAGACCGCCAGCCAGCGGGCCGTGCCCTCGGTATCCACCAGCGGGTGCGCCAGCCGCTCATAGGCCACGGTCATCCCGCCATGCTGGAAGCTGACCAGATGCGCCGTCAGGTCCGGCGTGCGCAGCGCCTGCATCAGGGCGTCGCGGTTGTGCTCCGGCGGCAGGCCGCTGGGCAGGTCCAGCACGTCCAGCCCGGTGATGTCGCGCCCGTAGCTGGTGCAGAGGGCGGTGCCCGCCAGCCGCACCCGAAGGTTTTCCGGAGGGGCCCAGTCCAGGATGGCCACGTTGGGCAGCAGGTCCACCGGCAGGTTCTCCGCCCGGAAGGCGGCCTTGCGCAGCAGCCCCTCGTTCCTCAGGGCGAGGCAGGCCTGCGCGAATCGCGTCGCCTCGGGCGACATGGCGGAACTGTCAAGGTGATCGGTGGGCACGGATGAATGCCTGTGGCAACGGGAAAGCGACGCACTTTAGCCAATGCGGCCCACCCAGGACCAGGACAAGTATTCGCCCGAGCGCCTCTCTTCCGCATAGATTACTATGTCCTATACCAATGGACCGGGGCGCGGCCGGAACAGGGGCATCGCCGCAATCCCTTTCTTGCATTTAAGAAAAATCTAATAAATAAGCGATTCCGACCTGTCCGCCCGTCCCGCGTCGTCAGCGCGGCCGCCGACGGCCGTCGTGTCCGCGGCGACGGCCGGAACGGGGTGGGGCGCGTCCAGCAGATAGTCGCCCGGCACGGCCCGGCGGGTGCGGCGCCAGTACTCCACCGTGAAGCCCGGCCACAACGTGGTGTTGCGTCCCCGGGCATCCAGATACCAGCTCCGGCAGCCGGACATCCAGACGGTGCGGCGCATCCGTTCCTGCACGGCCTCGTTGAAGCGGCGCTGCACCTCGGCCCGCGGCTCCACCGTGCGGGCGCCGCTGTCGCGCACCCGGCACAGCAGGTCCATGACCAGATTGAGCTGCGCTTCGATCATGAAGACGATGGAATTGTGCCCCAGCCCGGTGTTGGGGCCGGTCATCAGGAACAGGTTGGGATAGCCGGCCACGGTGGTGCCCAGATGCGCCTCCGCCCCGTCGCGCCAGCGCTCGTTCAGGTCCACCCCGTCCGGCCCGACCACCCGCAGCGGTGCCAGATAGTCGGTGGCGCGGAATCCGGTGCCGTAGACGATGCAGTCCACCGCGCGCTCCACCCCGTCGGCGGTGACGATGCCGGTCGAGGTGATCTCCCGGACCGGGTCGGTGACCAGTTCCACAGTGGGGCGGGTCAGGGCCGGGTAGTAGTCGTCGGAGATCAGCACCCGCTTGCAGCCGATATGGAAGTCGGGCGTCACCTTGCGGCGCAGCTCCGGATCGGGGATCTGGGCCGCGATGTGGTCCTTTGCCTTCTGTTCCGACCGGCGCAGCAGGCCGGGATAGAGGGTGAAGCCGACAGCCAGCGATTCCTGCCACCAGTAGATCGACGCCCGGCGCAGCCACGCCGCCCCCGGCACATGGCGGTAGACCGCCCGCTCCCAGGGGCCGATGGGCCGGTCCGGCCGCGGCATGATCCAGGGCGGGGTGCGCTGGAACAGGTGCAGGCGCGCGACCTGCGGGGCGATCCGCGGCACGAACTGGATGGCGCTGGCGCCGGTGCCGATCACCGCCACCCGCTTGCCGGTCAGGTCGTAGCCGTGGTCCCACTGCTGCGAATGGAAGGCCCGGCCCTGGAAACTCCCGCGGCCGGGGATGTCCGGCAGGGCCGGCCGCGACAGCCCGCCCAGGCCCAGGATCAGGAACCGCGCCGCGACACGGCGCCCGTCGGCGCAGCGCACCCGCCACAGGGCCGCCGCGGCGTCATAGGCGCACGCCGTCACCGCGGCGTGGAAGCGGATGTGCGGCAGCAGCCCGAAACGCCGCGCCACGTCCCGCATGTAGTCCTGGATCTCCGCCTGCGGCGGGTACATCCGGGTCCAGTCGGCCTTGGGCGCGAAGCTGAAGGAATAGAGGTGGCTGGGGATGTCGCAGGCGCAGCCGGGATAGGTGTTGTCCCGCCAGGTGCCGCCCACGTCGCCCGCCGCTTCCAGCAGGACGACGGGCCCGATGCCGGCCTGCTTCAGCCGGATGGCCGCCCCCATGCCGGCGAAGCCGGTGCCGACGATGCAGACCTCCGCCGCTTCCTCGCCACCGTCGCCCGGCTGCACCCCGTCTGCCGGCAGCACGCCGCCCTCCGGCACCTCGATCCGTGCGTCCATGCCCGTCCTCCTCCCTGTGCGGCCGCGCCGGCACATCGGCGGGGCGGCCGTGCCGGCGTTGAGCCGTCGGCCTTTAGAGCAGTTACTCTATGGCAGGGGCGTGGTGCGGGGAAGTCCCGGCGGCCCCCTCTCCGGCCCCCTGTCCGGCCTTCGGACGGGCCGGGCAGGTCCGCCCGGCCGGGGACCCGCCCGGAATCGTGCCGGCCGGCGCCTTGCCTGCGCTCCGGGAGTGTTTCATTCTGCAAGCCGCAACGCCGGACGCGCGACCGGGCAACGGGGGAGGCGACCATGGGCAGGGAGGAGCCAGGCAGCGAGTGGCCGGGCAAGGGATGGCCGGGCAAGGCATGGCCGGGGCATGAGGAGCCGGGCAGGTCCGGGACGGGGCGCGACCGGATCCCAGGGGCGAAGTCGCCCTGGCCCGTGCAGATGGCAGCCAGCGTTCTGGCGCCGATCGTGCTGGCCCCGGCCGCATTGCTGGTGGTGTGGGCGGAGGGGGGGCTCGACGGGATCGGCCGCGCGGTCCTGCCCGTCCTGGCCGCGCTGTCGCTGGCAGTCGCGGCGGGCACGGGGGTGCTGCTGGCGGGGCTGGTGCGCGGGCGTCTCTGGGCCTGGCTGGGGGTGATCGTGACGCTGGCCGTCGGCGCCGGGGCCGTCGGGGCTGTCGCCATCTCCTGGATGGTCCAGCACGGCCCGGGGGCCGCGGCGATGCTGCTCCTGCCGCTGCTGCTGCTGGCGGTCGCGCTGCGCCTGGGGGGCGCCGATCTGCGCGCCCATGTCGGTCTGGCCGGCCCGTCGGCGCCACGCCCGCAGGGGCGGACGCTGCGCATCGTCAAGGGCGACGCGACGGGCGACCGGGCAGCCTGAACGGCGGGGCAGCCTGACCGGCGGGGCAGCCTTGACCGGCCGGCCGGGTCGGCATCAGCCCAGAGTCCCGTCAGCCCTGAGCCGGGTCAGTCCAGATAGGCGTCCACCTCGGCGGCTGCGCGGTCCAGCGGCCAGTCCAGCCGGTCCATGATCCGCTCCACCGCGTCCTCCGGCGCCAGTCGTCCCTGGCCCAGCCGTTCCAGAATCTCGTTCAGCACCGACTCCTCGCGCGGGGTCGGCGCGGGGTAACCCTTCAGGATCTCAAGCGCCTTGCTCACCTGATTACACCTTTACCCTGCCAAGGACCGTCTATCCTGCTTAAGCGCGTGTGCGGGACCGCGCACGCCATGGTAACCAGCGATCGCCCGCCCGTCAGCACCCGCGTTCCTGCGGGAAGAGATTGTCCGCAGCCCCGTCTCCACCGCAAGCGGTTTCCCGCCCGTTGCGGTCCGCTCCCGGAGGCCCCGAGGTTCCCCGATGCCCGCCAGCACCGTCGAAACGGTCCTGACCCTGCACGCCGCGCTGGCGCGCAAGGACATGGATACGATCCGCGCCCTGGTCCACCCCGGAATCCAGGTCTACCAGTCCAGCCTGCTGCCCTGGGGCGGGCATTACCGGGGACTGGCGGAGTTCCTGGAGTACACCTTGAAGCTGGGCCGCTCGGTGGAGGCCGTGATGGAGACGGAGCGCCTGATCGACGCCGGCGAGCGCGTCGTCGCCGTGGGCACGGTGCGCGGCCGGGTGCTGGGCGGCGGCCCGTCCTTCGCGCTGGCGGCCGTGCAGGTCTGGAGCTTCCGCGACGGCCGCGTGGCGGCGCTGGAAACCCACCTGGACACGCCGGCGATGCTGCGGGCGCTGGGCTCGGGCTGAGGGGGGCTTGGGCTGAAGGGGGGCTCGGGCGGAAGGCGCTGCGGTGCCCTGGGCCGGGCGGCACCGCGGGGACGGGAAGGGGCCCCCGCCGGCGCGGGAGCCGGCGGGAGCGGCGGCCTTCAGCCGTTGACCGCGTCCTTCAGGGCCTTGCCGGCCGTGAACTTGGGCTGCTTGGAGGCGGCGATCTGGATGGTCGCGCCGGTCTGCGGGTTGCGGCCCTCGCGGGCGGCGCGCTCGGAGACGGAGAAGGTGCCGAAACCGGTCAGCCGGACATCCTCGCCCTTGGCGAGCGCCTGCTGGATGGCGTCGAAGATGGCATCCACGGTCTTCGCCGCGGCCGCCTTGCTGGCCCCGGTCGCCTGGGCCACGGCCTCGGCGAGATCAGCCTTCTGCATGGTGTGTGCTCCCTTGTTGGTTCGGCCGCGTCGCGGCTGTCGCTGCTTATGGGGAGGCGGCAACGCCGCTGTCCACGGACCTTTCCGGGCGGACGCCACGGAATCCGCGCTTTTCCGGGGCTCTGTTGCCGCCCCGCCGCAGTCCGGAGCGGTTTTCGCCCTCCGGACGGGGCAGCGGGCCGGACGGCGCACCCCGGGCGGACGGGCACGGGCGGGGTGCGGTCGGGCGCACGGACCCTGCGCATCCGGGGCAGCCCCGCACCGCGGGCCGGATTCGGGAGGCGCGGCGCCCGCCGCGTCACCAGCACCCGGACCGGTCCCTGGCCCCGGATCACCGGCTGGCCCTGACCGCCCGCAGCACCGTCTTCAGCGAAACGGTGTCCAGGCCCGGCGGCACCCGCACCACCGCGTCGCCGATCGCGATCACCGGCGGGGCGCCCGGCCGGTGGCCACCCGGTCGTGGGCCTCTTCAAGGGCGAGAACTGACCACGAGGGGTTCCCCACGCATCCCCGATTTCCGGGTCCCGGGCGGCCATCCGTCGGTGGTCCGCAAGGGTTACATATATCTGCAACACAATTACGATACAGTGGCGTATCGTAATCGGCGTTGAAGCCATCATCTATTAACGGTGCGATATCGTATCGATAATAAATGATGGGGAGGAAAGTCACATCATGAGAAAGGTCAGTCTGCTCACGGCCATGCTGCTGGGCACAAGTTCGCTCGCCCATGCCCAGACGGCGACGCCCGCCGGCGCAGCAGAACCCGTGGCGGAAATTCAGGAGATCATCGTCACGGCCCAGAAGCGCGCGCAGCGCATCTCCGACGTGCCCATGTCGATCAGTGCCTATGACAGCGAGCTGCTGTCCCAGATCGGCGCCACGGAACTGAACCGCGTGGCCCAGATCACGCCCGGCCTGGTCATCCAGTTGCAGGACCGTCTGCTGCCCGGCATCTCCCTGCGCGGCATCACCTCCGACGACACGTCCCCGGCCAGCGAGCCGCGCGTGGCCCTGTTCCAGGATGGCATCCCCATCACCCAGATCGCCTCGGCCTATGCCGAGATGTTCGACGTCGATCGGGTGGAAGTGGAAAAGGGCCCGCAATCCACGCTGCACGGCCGTTCAGCGCTGAATGGCGGGGTGTCGGTGTTCCAGAAGCTGCCGACCCCCGAGTTGGGGGCCGAATTCAAGACCGGCATCGGCACTTACGGCTATCGCCAGGTGCAGGGCGTGGTCAATGTGCCGCTGTCGGATTATTTCGGTGTCCGCGCCGGCGCCCTGGTCCACAAACAGAATGGCTATGTGAAGGATGCGGAAAGCGACAACAGCTATAACAAGATCGACGCCCGCGCCTATCGCCTGACCGCCAGCTACAATCCGGAAGGCGATTTCTCCTTCGATTTCGCCGGCACCTATGACAAGGACGACACCGACAGCGGTGGCGCCTTCAAATCGGGCCTGTTCCTGCCGCTGAACCAACAGACGGGCGCCGTCGAGGGTGACCTGAATTTCTGGTCCCCGACCCATATCGGCACCTTCGGACAGATGCCGGCCGCCTATACCGACCGCGAGGTGCTGGGCCTCAGCGGCACGGCCCGCCTGGAGATCAACGACAATCTGTCGCTCACCTCCGTCAGCGGCTATCGCTGGTACAGCGCCTGCCAGGCCGGTGACATTGACGGTACGCCCACCAACATCATCGCCTATGAACAGTGCAATGGCGGCCGGCAGTATTCCGAAGAAGTCCGGCTGAACATCAGCGATGTCGGCCCGTTCGAAGGCTTCATCGGCGCCGGCTATTTCAAGGCCGAGAACGACCTGTCGGTCGATCTGGGGTCGGACGAGCGGGCCATGGCCCTGCTGCTGACCGGCAACCTGCAACGCTATGCGCCCAAGGGCCTGACCAACAATCAGATCATCAGCGCGCTGGGTTCCAAGGCCGCCAATTACAAGGCCTTCCACCTGGACCGCAAGGTGCAGACGGCGGATATCCAAACCTATGACGTCTTCGCCGACGGCACCTGGCACATCACCGAACAGCTGGAAACCTTCGTCGGTGGGCGCGTGACCTGGGACGAAAAGGACGTCTCGCTGCTGGCCAACACGCCGCTGGGCGTATCAAAGCTGACGGGCAAGGGCTTGCTGATCACCTCCACCCCCGGCGGCGTCGCCGTGACGGGTGACCATTCCTCCACCCTGGTGACGGGGCGCGTGGGCGTGCGCTATGCCCTCACGCCGTCGGTCAATCTCTATGCCGTGCATGGCGTTGGCAAGCGGCCGGATGTGGTGGAACTCACCTCTTCGGGCCGCACCGACCTGGTGCCGGAAGAAAAGCTGTCCTCCAGCGAGGCCGGCGTGAAGTACCGCCTGTTCAACGGCCGCCTGCAAGGCGACGCGTCCGTCTATCACTACACCTATTCGAACTTCCAGACGAAGCAGCGCGTCGATGGCGTGCTGACCTCGGTCAATGCCGGCGACGCCAGCGCTACCGGCTTTGAGACCCAGGTGAGCTGGCAGATCATTCCCGATCTGTCCGTTCTGGGCACCTATGCCTATAACCATGCGCGCTTCGACAATGGCGCCTATGAGGGCAACCAGTTCCGCAACAGCCCGGACCACAAGTTCGCCATCGGCCTGAACGCCACGGCGGACGTGCCCTTCGGCACCGTGGCCTTCGCGCCCTTCTATAGCTGGCAGTCGCGGGTGTTCTTCTCCGACGACAATGACCGCACCGACCTGCAGGTGCGCACGCCCGCCGCCTATTCCGACACCAAGGTGGACGAGGTGCAGAAGGCCTATGGCCTGCTGAACGCCAAGCTCTCCTTCGCGCCGGAAAGCGGCCCCTGGTCCATCGACCTGGTGGGCGAGAACCTGCTGGACCGCAAGTTCATTGTCGATGCCGGCAATACGGGTGACTCGTTCGGCATGCCGACCTTCGTGTCCGGCACGCGCCGCACGGTCCGCGTCGATCTGAACGTCAAGTTCTGACGGCAACCGGGGGTGGCGCGACCGATCGCGCCGCCCCCGGAGATCCGGAAACAGGAGAGATGCCATCATGAAAATCAATCGACGCGGCGCCCTGGGCCTGGCCGGTGCCGCCACCCTGTCGGCTACCATCGGCACGGCTGCCGGTGCAGCCGAGTCCTCGGCCGTCAGCTTCCGTCACGGCGTGGCGTCGGGCGACCCGCGCCAGGACCGCGTGATCCTGTGGACGCGCGTAACGCCCGACCAGGCCGATGCCGGCGCCGTGGATGTGGATTGGGAAATCGCGGAGGAACCCGACTTCAAGGGTTCCGTCCGCCGGGGCACGGCGCGCACCAGTGCCGCCCGTGACTTCACGGTCAAGGTGGATGTCACCGGCCTGCGCCCGCTGACCCGCTATCATTACCGCTTCCGCTGCGGCGGGCAGACGTCGCCCGTCGGCCAGACCCAGACCCTGCCGGAAGGCAAGGTGAAGGACATGGTCATCGCCGTGGCCTCATGCGCGCTGTATTCCACCGGCTTCTTCAACGCCTACAAGGAGATGGCGAAGCTGGAGCGGGTCGACCTGATGCTGCATCTGGGCGACTATATCTATGAATATGGCGGTGCGCCGGACCAGCTGGGCATGTCGATCGGGCAGAAGATCGGCCGCGTGCCCACGCCGCTGAACGAAGCCGTGACCCTGGCTGATTACCGGGAGCGGCATTCCTGCTACCGACTGGACCCGGACCTGCAGGCGGCCCATGCCCGCGCGCCCTGGATCTGCATCTGGGACGACCATGAGACGGCGAACGATTGCTGGACCGGCGGTGCCCAGAACCACCAGCCCGAAGAAGGCGACTGGATCGAACGGCGCGCGGCCTCCATCCGCGCCTATTATGAATGGATTCCCATCCGGGAGCCCGAACAGGGCCGTGGGTTCGAGGAGATCAACCGCACGTTCGAGCTGGGCGACCTGGCGACGCTGGTCATGCTGGAGAACCGGCATATCGGCCGCAGCCGGCAGATCAGCCTGCGCGACCCGCAGGACGCGCATTGGCTGGTGGTGGACAAGACCGACCCGGCCAGGCCCGTGCCGGTGACCGATGCCGCCATCGTCAAGGACGTGCTGACAGCCGCCCGCACCGGCAAGCCCATCCCTGCCCCCTATGGCATCAAGCTGGATACCGAGGCGCTGAAGAAGCGGATCGAGGATCCGTCGCGCAGCGTGCTGGGCGATGCCCAGGAAAAATGGCTGCGTGCCCAGCTTGAAACCTCCGTCCGTGCCGGCAAGCCCTGGCAGATTCTGGGCAATCAGGTGGTCATGGCCCGCACCACCGGCGTCGATGTCGTCGCGGCCATGGGCAAGGACGGCTGGGAAAAGGCGCTGGCGCAGATGACGCCTTATCTGCGTCCCTGGGTCCGCCAACTGGCCGATCTGCCCCGTGACATCCCGTTCGAATTCGACGGTTGGGATGCCTATCCGGCCGCCCGCGCCCGCATGGATGCCATTCTGGTGGAGTCCGGCGCCCGGCCGCTGATCCTGTCCGGTGACAGCCACGCCTTCTGGATGAACGCGTTGAACGGGGCCGGCCGCCGCCGCATCGCCGCGGAGATCGGCACGACGGCCATCACCAGCAGCAGCCTGGGCAACATGCTGGGCAATGTCGAACTGGGGCCGGCCTTCGCCGACGCCTGCGAGGAGGTGCTGTTCAACCAGCATCTGACCAAGGGTTTCGCCCTGGTGACCCTGTCGGCAGAGGAAGCGAAGGTCGACCTGATCGGCGTCACCACGGTGTTGAGCCGGGATTACAAGCGGTTCACCCTGAAAAGCTACCGCATCCTTCCCGGTGAGGGCGGCGGCATCAAATCGATCGACGAGGTGTAACCCCACAAAGACACGCGGTTCATGGCCGCGTTCCCCCCTGTCGACCGGGGTGAGGCAAAGCCGAACCCCGACCGACAGGGGGGAATAAAAGATTCCGCAGGCGCGGTCAGTGCTTGCTGATCAGGGCGATGGCCTGGTCGACCAGATCTTCCATCTGTGCCTGGGACAGGCTGACCCGGCGGATGGCAATATGGTGAATGAAGCTGCCCATCAGTGTGTGCAGCACGAATTCCACCCTGGCATCGTCGGCATCCGGCGCCAGACGGCGCAGTTGTGAGACATAGTACGGGGCGACATTGGCCAGATGCTTGTCGAAGACGCGGGCCAGTTCCGGCTTGCTGCGCGCGGCGGAGGCGACATTCAGGATCGCCGCCCCGCGATGCCCCGACAGATAGTCCACACCGACCTGCACCAACATGATCAGCACATCGCGCGGCGACATATCGTCCCGGATGACGGGTTCCACCGCGCGCAGCGTCTTTTCCAGCACCGTCGTGACCAGTTCCTCTTTCGTCGGGAACCGACGGTAGAGCGTGGTCCGGCTGCACCCGACCTCCTGGGCGATCGCCTCGAATGTCAGGGCGTCATAGCCATGGCGGGCAATGAGCGTCCATGTCGCATCCCGGATGAGACGATCCTTCTCCGGATCGCGGGGACGCCCCCGGCTCCGGACCTTCTCGGTCTTCGGCCCTGGTTGTACGAAATCCTGCATTTCCCGCGAACAAGTTTTCTTGCAACGGAGAGAACCAGCCTTCATCGAAGGCGCTTCACACTAGCACCTTCATGGTCGAATTAAGAGCGCCTAACAGAACCATACCCCGGCCTGATGCCAGTCGTGCAACCGGCGCCAACAGGTCATGCCGGACCCGCACCCCATCTCCACCGGCAGCAGTTCCCAGGGAATGCCGCTGCGCAGGACGAACAGGATGCCGGTCAACGCCGCCCGGTTGTCCAGCCGAGGCCGCCCGCCCTTCGGCTTGAGCGATTCCGGCGGAAGCAACGGCTCAATCAGGCCCCGTTACGGCTCAGGATCAAGGAGATCGCCGTCGTGCGCCAGCGCTACGGGTATCGCCGCATCCACATACTGCTGCAGCGGGAGGGCTGGGCGATCAAGGCACCTGTACGAACCGGCTGTGATCCCCCGTGTGAGGGAGGGGAGCCATGCGGACGAGGTAGGGGCCAAAAGCCTAGGCGGAGCGGCCTAGGTCGCACCGACTGGAATCGCTGTTCTCGCGGGTACCACCCCCGGCGCTCACAGGCGCCGAAGCACGGCTTGCTCACCCGCTCCCCCCCTTGCAGCCGCCGCCGGGCCCGCCGGATCGACCGGCAGCGCCAGCTGGTCGCCCGGTGCCGGCTGGCCGCGCCCCACCGGGACCGGGGCCAGCGCCCGGTCGTTGGCCGGGTGCCCGGCCACCGGGTTGGGGCGGCGGCGCCCCGGCCCCGGCGGCACCGGCCAGGCCGGCAGGGCCCAGAGCGCCGGGCCCATGGGCTGGCGGTTCTCCACCAGTCCCTGCCCCTGCATGCGGTGCAGCAGCGAGGCCACCCGGTCGCGCACCTGCTTCCAGATGCGCGGGTTCTCGACGGCGAGCCCCGCCGCCCGGCCCAGCTCCTCGGCCAGGGTCGCCGTCGGCGCCGGCACGCCGGCATCGCGCAGGTAGTCCTGCACTGCGGTGCGCAGCGCGGGCTCGGGCGGCAGCCCGCTACGCGAGGAGCGCCTGGTCCTGCGCGCGTTGGCCGGCCAGTCGGCCGGCAGGGCCAGCGGCCCGCTCTCCAGGCCGGCGAGCACCTGGGCGATGGCGGCCTCCAGGCTGTCGAGTTGGGCGCCCAGGCTCTCGACCGTGCGGGGGGCGGCGGACGCGGAGGAAACGGGGGTCTTGGCAGTGATTGTCATGGCTCAGATCTCCTGGTGGAAGGGGGACAGCAGGTGGGTGGGGGTGTGGTCGTGCCAGGCGAAGGTGTCGAGCCGGCGCTCGAACTCCGCCGGGCCGTAGCCGCCGAAGCGGGCCATGGCCCAGAGGCGCAGGTCGGCGGGGCTGGTCGTGCCCCGGCCGGCCCGCAGGCGGTCGCGCAGCCGGCGGTTGACCGACTCCGTGAAGCCGTTGGTGTGGCGGAAGCTGAAGTAGTTCAGCAGCTCCGGCCGCCAATCGCGTCCGACCGTCTGGCGCACGCTCTGGAAATGCGGCCGCAGCGCCCGCGGCATGCTGGCCAGCCAGTGGTCGAGCGCGCGGCTGGCCTCCGCCCGGTCCTCCAGCTGGTAGAAGGCATTGAACAGTTCCTTGAACCGTTAGGCCTCGCCCAGCAGGGGAAACCGGTCGAAGACCTGCCCCAGGTGCTCGCGCTCGGCCTCGTCCAGGTCCCACCAGTGCCGCTTCAGGCGGTGGTGCAGGTTGGCAGCGATGCCGTCTTCGTCCTTGTCCCTGCGAAAGGCCAGGGCGATATCGCCGGCCAGCAGCCGGCGCAGCCCCTGGAGGGCCTCCATCACCAGCTGCTCCATATGGAAGCGGTCGGCGGCGACGACGATCCTGGGATTGAACGCCCGGACGGCGGCGCGGGTCGCCTTGCAGCCGTCCATCACGAAGACCTCGATCCCCTCCCATCCCGGCCGGGCCCGCAGCGTCGCCGCCAGCACGTCCTGGGGATGGCCCGGCACCAGGTCCAGGAAGGTGCCGGACACCGGGTCGGTCAGGGTGGTGTAGGTGACGCCGTCGTGGAAGTCGTCGGCGCTGACCACCCGTTATGAAGCGGCGCCCCTTCTTTCTTTCCGTACACAGCATCGTGGACCGCAAGGAGGCGCTGCTCCATCTCGACGCCTGCCAGCTTTGGCCGGGGCAAGGGCAAGCTGATCTGAAGGCCGCCTATAGCTATGTCGCCCGTGGCCTCACCGATTGGGAGCTGGTCCTGCGGCGCCGACGCCGGGAGGCCTATGGCGGCGGACGCCCGGAAGCTCGACACCATCCTCCAGCAGCTCTCGAAGAAGATCGAGGAGGAGGATCTCGGGACGCTGGCCATCGAAGGCCCCTCCCTGGCCGAGGTGGTCGCACGAGGCAAAGCGGTGTCCGGCAAGATCGCAGTGGCAGCGGCCATGTTCCGGGCGGCCTACCGGCTGGCGAAGCACCAGGACGCCGACTTCCTGAAGGAACACCTACGACCAATCGGATGATCTGGCTGGTGCGCGAGACGACGGATCACGGGACCCTGGAGGCCAGCACCATCCACAAGATCTGGACCAAATACCGCTGCGCAAGCATCGTCCGGGCCTGCGAGGAGATGGTCAGGGATCGCGTGCCACAGGCATCGACCTCGGATCCGTTCGCCGACCGCATGCTGGGCGACGGGGTCGTCAAGTGGTTGCAGTCGACCCAGAGGATCCGCAACGACTTCGAGACCCTGCGACGGAGCGGCGGCTTTTCCTTCGCCCTGGGGCCGGGATCCACCATCCTCGGCCTATGGCCGGATGATTATAAACTCGACATCACGGTCAAAGCGCCGAGTGAGCAGGAGATCGCGGCTCTGCTCCGCTATGGGAAGCGCATGCCCGTCAAGACGGGAGGGCGGCCCCGGGAGACGGGGTGAGGCGCCGGCATGATCCACCACGGCGGCAGGCCGGCTTTGAGCCTGCATGCCGCTCGACGTCGGGATGGGAGCGGGACACGGAAGGTGACATGCTGCCCTGGCAGATCGGTCGATCCGAAGTGGCCCTTCGGGTAGGCCGGCCTGCGCCGACGTGGTCACGTCCATGCACGCCCTTGTGCGTCCTTGCGAATCCTATTCGCCGTCGGACACCCGCATAAAGAGGTCCACCAAGCACGTGTTGATATAGTAGTTGTTCCGCCCCGCCTGATGCTTCTGCACGAAGCCGGCCTCAGCCAGCTGGTCCAGGTAGCGGGCGGCGGTCTGACGGGTCACGCCCAGCTCGGTCTGCACGAAGTCGATCCGGGTGTAGGGGTGGCGGAACAGGTTGTTCAGGAGGTCCTGGGAGTAGAGTTTGGGCAGGTCGCGGCGGATCCGATGCTTGTAGTCCGCCATCTGCGCCCGCACCCCCTCGATCAGCTCCAAGGTCGTGCGCGAGGTTGAGGCGACGGCGCGCAGCATGTAGAGCACCCATTCCTCCCAGGCGCCCTCGTCACGCACGGCCTGGAGCCGTCGGTAATACTCGCCCTTGCTGCCGGTGATGGCGCGGCTGAGATACAGGACCGGGATGTCCAGCAGCCCAACCCTGGTCAGGTACAGCACATTCAGGATTCGACCCAGGCGGCCGTTGCCGTCGGGGAACGGGTGGATGCTTTCGAACTGATGGTGGATCACCGCCATCTTGACCAGTGGGTCCAGATCCGACAGCGCGTCATCATTGATGAAGCGTTCCAGCGCGGTCATGTGGGCGATGATCTCCCGCCCGTCCTGGGGCGGGACGAAGACGATGTCGCCCGTCCGGTCGTTCCGTAGCGCGGTTCCCGGCGTTGTGCGGAACTCCCCCGTCGTGCGCTTCAGGGTCTGGAACATGGCAATGAGGGTGTTGTTCGTGATCAGCCCACCGGATGCGCGCATGGATTCGAAGCCCAGCTTCAGCGCATCGCGATAGAGCGCCACCTCCTTCGCTGCCGGTGAGCGCATCGCCTCGGGCAGCAGATCGGCCTGGAACAACTCGTCCTGGGTGGTGACGATGTTCTCGATCTCCGAGCTGGCCTTCGCCTCCTGGAGCGAGAGCGTGTCGATCAGGATGCCCTGGTTGGGAATGGCGGCGGCGAGACCCTTGACCTCCGCCAGATAGCGGTGAGCCTCCGCCGCGGCGCGGAGGACGGGCTTGGTTTCCAGCTCCGCCGGGGGCGGCAGCGGGGGGATGATGTAGGACGGATTTAACATGTCGGCCGGACGTGTTCGAAAAACGCTATTTCTTTAACATGACCGGCTGACATGTTCGAGAACCAAACACCTCGCGAACATGTGTCAGAACGCACCGGTTGAGAGGCCACCACCCGCTTTAACGAATGCCAGCATTGCCTACCAAAACGTGATGGAAAAGGCGCTGGCACGCCCTCGGCAGCTGACACTCCGGATCGGGCCGGCGGGCGGGGACGGCCGGTACTGCGTCGTCGAGATGATAGGCGAGGACCTGCGCAAGGCAGGCATGGCGAGCGCGGATGCGGCTGCCCTGGGGTCCACTGGCAGGATCCTTGACGCGACCGATATCTTGCGCATGACGCAGCCATTCCCTCCTCGCCGCGATGCCGGGCTAGCCCGGCTCCACGCCTTCCTGCCCCGCGCCGGGCAGCGCTATGCCGCCGAGCGCAACCATGACCGCGGACCGGCGGATCGCGGCAACGTCTCCGGGCTTGGCCCCTATGTGCGCCACCGGCTGGTGACGGAGGCCGAGGTCATCCGCCATGTGCTGGATGTCCACAGCTTTGGAGCGGCCGAGAAGTTCATCCAGGAGCAGTTCTGGCGAACCTACTGGAAGGGCTGGCTGGAGTTGCGTCCGCAGGTCTGGAGGGACTGGCTCGCCGGCGTCGCCGAGGCCCGCCGCCGGCTGGACCGGGATCCCGGCCTGCACGACTGCTACACGGACGCGGTCGCCGGTCGCACCGGCATCGACGGCTTCGATGCCTGGGCGGCGGAACTGCGGGAGACGGGGTATCTGCACAATCACGCCCGGATGTGGTTCGCCAGCATCTGGATCTTTACCCTGAGGCTGCCCTGGGAACTCGGGGCCGAGTTCTTCCTGCGCCATCTCCTGGACGGAGACCCGGCCAGCAACACCCTGTCCTGGCGCTGGGTCGGCGGCTTGCAGACGGTGGGCAAAACCTATCTCGCCCGGCGGGACAACATCCGCACATACACGGAAGGCCGCTTCGATCCGGTCGGCCTCGCGACCTCCGCCGCCCCGCTGACCGGGACGCCCATCCCGCCGCCGGGTACGCTGCCGGCATTGCCCGTGGCAGACCCCACGGTCCGGACGGGCCTGCTGCTGCACGAGGACGACTTGGCGCCGGAAAGCCTGGCGGGCGTGCCGCCGCTCGCCGCGGTCGCGGTGCTGGACACGGCCCCCGTGCACAGCCCCCATGGCGTCTCGGAGCGGGTGCAGACCTGGGTCTCGGGTGCCCTTGCGGATGCGGCACAGCGCGCCGGGAAAGCGTTCGGCCTGACGCCCGACCGCCTGACAGGCACGGACTGGTGTGCCAGGATGATCGACTGGGCGCGCGCCGCCGGTCTGGCCCAAGTGGTGGCGCCCTACGCGCCCGTGGGACCGACGGCGGACAGGCTGGCTGCCCTGGAGACGGCCTTGGGCGACGCCGGCATCCAGCTCGTGCGCCTGCCCCGGCCCTACGACCGCGCCAGCTGGCCCCATGCGACGCGCGGCTACTTCGCGTTCAAGGAGAAAATACCCAGACTGCTGACAAAGGCCTGGCGTGAGCCGGGCCTTTGTGATTCGATTGGTCATGCTGAGGAAACCGACGGCGCAGCAGACTGAAATCGAGATGGTGACGCTCGACGGTCTGGTTCCGCCCGATCACCTGCTTCGCAAGATCGACGCGGTGATCGACTTCTCCTTCATCCATGATCGCGTGTCCGGGCTTTACTGTCCGGACAACGGCCGTCCGGCCCTTGATCCGGTTGTCATGTTCAAGGCGCTGTTCATCGGCTACCTGTTCGGCATCCGCTCCGAACGCCAGCTGGTGCGCGAGATCCAGGTGAACGTGGCGTATCGCTGGTTTCTGGGTCTGCGCCTGACCGATCCGGTGTTCGACGCCTCGACGCTGAGCCAGAACCGGCGCCGGCGTTACCGGGACACCTCCGTGGCGCAGGACATCTTCGACCATGTGGTGGAGCAGGCGATCGGCCACGGGCTGGTGGACGGCACCGTGCTCTACACCGACAGCACCCACCTCAAGGCCAACGCCAACAAGAACCGCTACGACAAGGCGGTGGTCGCCAAGTCGCGGGCGGATTACTGGGACGATCTGGACCGGGCGGTGGAGGCGGACCGCGCCACCCACGGCAAGAAGCCCCTCAAGCCCAAGGACCGGCAGCCGCCCGAGAAGGAGACCAAGATCAGCCGCACCGATCCGGAGAGCGGCTACATGGTGCGCGATGGCAAGCCCACCGGCTTCTTCTACCTTGATCACCGCACCGTGGATGGGCGCCATGGCATCATCACCGACAGCTTCGCCACCCCCGCCAACGTGCACGACAGCATCGTCTATCTCGGCCGGCTCGACCGCCAGCGCGCCCGCTTCGCGCTCGACGTCAAGGCCGTCGGGCTGGACGCCGGCTATGCCACGGCCGGGATCGCAAAGGGGCTGGAGGACCGCGCCATCCTCGGCGTCACCGGCTACAACCGACCGACACCCCCGGCCCCGGGGATGATGCCCAAGAGCGCCTTCACCTACGAGCCCGGGACCGACACCTGGTCATGCCCCGGCGGACAGGCCCTCGCCTACGCCACCACCGACCGCAACGGCTACCGCCACTACAGGAGCGATCCGGCCCTCTGCTTCGCCTGCCCGCTGCTCGCGTCGTGCACCCGCAACCCCAAGGCCGTCCGCACCATCACCCGCCACCTCTGGGCCGACATCCGCGAGCGCACCGACGCCCACCGCAAGACCCCCTGGGGCAAGGCCATCTACAAGCGACGAAAAGAGACGGTCGAACGCTCCTTTGCCGACGCCAAACAGCTCTTCGGGCACCGCTACGCACGCTTCCGCGGCCTCCTCGGCGTCACCTGGCAGTGCCTGCTCGCCGCCGCCGCCCAGAACATCAAGAAAATCGCCCTCGCAATCGCCCCGAAGGCAGCCCTCCGGCCAGCCTGAGACAGAAACCTCCCTGTCTGCCCGATCCACCCAACCAGTTTCGACAGCCGCAATCCCCAAAAATGAAAACCCCGCCGAAAACGACGGGGTTTGTCATCGGTCTGAATACCAGGGCTCCTCCGCGATGCCCTCTGAGCTCGGCCCGCCACGGGCCACTCCTCGCCACGGACTGTCACGTCCGGCGCGCTGGGGCGGGTGCAGACCTCCCCCAGAGCATCCGCTCCACTGGCGGAGCAAGGGGCGGTGGATCGGACTCCCTGCGAGCGAACCAGAAAGAGCCTTGGCAGCAAGCGTCCATTTGACTAATATTCTGGTCCTTATTCAGCTTTATGACTGTAATAATAGGCAATGCCGTGACCGATAGCCGCGTTTATTCCAGGGCGACGACCGGCGCAGCGAGGCTGCTCGGCGCACAGGTGCGCTTGGCCCGCCGCGAGCGGCGCTGGAGTGAAACAGACCTGGCCGAGCGGATCGGGGTGTCCAGAGCAACCGTCCAGAAGATCGAGAAGGGCGACCCGGGCGTCACCCTGGGCCTCGCCCTCGAGGCCTGCGCCATCACCGGAGTTCCGCTCTTCGGCGCAGAGGAGGGCGGCGTTCAGGCGGTGCACAGTCGCCATATCGCGGACAAGCTGGCCCTGCTCCCGAAACGGATACGGAAACCTCGGCCGGTGAGTGATGAGTTCTGAGCGCGACGCCTATGTCTGGATCTGGCTGCCTGGACAAACGGAACCGGTCGTCTGCGGCCGTTTGATCGACCGCGCCGGCCGGCTCCATTTCCTCTACGGCCGGAGCTATCTGGACCGACCGGACGCCATTCCGATCTATACGCCGGAATTGCCGCTCGAGCGCGGGGAACAGGAGCCTCTGGGAGCGCTGAGCCTGCCGAGTTGCATCCGGGATGCCTCGCCCGACGCCTGGGGTCGACGGGTCATCATCAACCGCCTGATGGGGCTGACGGGCGCTGCGGCCGAGGCCGTCGAACCTGGTGAACTGACCTGCCTGCTGGAGTCGGGGTCCGATCGCATCGGTGCGCTGGATTTCCAAGCCTCGCCCACCGCGTATGTGCCACGCTCGGCAGCGAACGCCTCCATGGAGGACCTCCTTGAGGCGGCGAACCGCGTCGAACAGGGTCTCCCGCTGAATCCGGATTTGGACCGCGCCCTCTATCACGGCTCCTCCATCGGCGGCGCTCGGCCAAAGGCGCTGATCGATCAGGCGGACCGCAAGTGGATCGCCAAGTTCTCCGCCGGCAACGACACCTACAGCGTGGTGAAGGCGGAATTCATCGCCATGCGGCTTGCGGCGCTGGCCGGCCTGCATGTCGCACCGGTCCGAATGGTGCGGGCGGCACACCGGGACGTTCTGCTGGTCGAGCGCTTCGACCGTGTCCGCAGCGCCGGAGGCTGGACCCGCAAGGCCCTGGTGTCCGCGCTCACGCTCCAGGGGTTGGACGAGATGGAGGCGCGCTACGCCAGCTACGAACTCCTGGCCGAAATCATCCGGCACTGCTTCCATCAGCCGAAGGCGACGCTGCGGGAACTCTTCAGCCGGATCGTCTTCAACATCCTGGTGGGCAACACCGACGATCACGCCCGGAACCATGCCGCCTTCTGGGATGGCGCAATGCTCACACTGACACCGGCCTATGACATCTGCCCCCAGGCCCGGACGGGCCGGGAAGCGGGGCAGGCAATGCTGATCGCCAGCGGCGACCGGTCGAGCCGCATTGCGACCTGCCTCGCCGCGGCCCCGATCTTCCACCTGTCCATGGCAGAGGCGCTCCACATCGTCGAAGCACAGGTAACGACCATCGGCAACAACTGGCACACCGTGTGTGAGGAAGCCGAACTGACCATTGCTGACCGGCGCATGTTCTGGGGACGCCAATTTCTCAATCCATTCGCTTTCGACGATCTGGATGGGACCGGCGCTAACTTGCGCGTTCTGGCGGACGGGTATCGCGGTAGACTCTGAGCAACTGAGCAGGCCTCACGCCTCGTCCACGGCCACACGCCGAAACGCGACCGTCAACCTGCAAATCCGATTTTGGGAATGATCTGTTGGAAACGGCCGATCAACCTCCCAATCCGAATAACTTGAAGAGTTTCCAGACGAAGCGGCCGGTGGCGCAAGTCGCGTGGCGCTGCATCAAAAAGAATGGAGCGCCGCGCATCCGATCTGTACGGAGCAGTCTGTCGAAACCACGGGTAGCCCATAGAAGATTGAAGGTCCGGAGGTGGGCGCCACTCAACAGTCAAATGGACCAGGGGTCCGACAGGTGCCGGTCTTGCCCGGAGCCAAGGCATGCGGGGGAGCGATGCCGACCGAGGCCGCTCCCTTCTTCGGTTGGGCCAGTCGTCGATCACAAGATAGGCGGTTCGGGCCGCCCACCAGTCGTTGGCCTAGCCCGCTCAACGCCGTCGCCTGCAACAGCTTGCCCCGCCGCAGAATGTCGCCCTGGGCCGGGTCAACGGTGTCCGCCCACTTACACGGCCTGCACCAGCGCCAGAGAATGCATCTCCATTGCCCTCTATATAGTTATCTTAATGGCACATGCTTATCATGCTGATGAATATGATGATTCGTGCTATATGCCATCAATGTCCGGCTCAGATGGCAAGGATGCTCTCATGCGCTCGTCATTCCCTGAAATCGGCCTATCAATCCAAACGCTCTATGCCGACCTGGTGCAGCGTGGGCTGGACGCGCAGTTCGATCAGGATTTCCCGGATGACGGCCAGTTCCTGCTGAAGCACCGCGGGGAGCGGGGGTATTGGTACTTTCAGCACACCGATGGCGGTCACCGCAGGCAGAAATATGTCGGTCCGGAGAATGATCCGGACCTGGCGCGCCGGGTGGCGAATTTTCAGCAGATCAAGGCCGACGCGGCGGAACGTCGGCGTATCGTGTCGGCGCTCGTCGCCGGCGGCCTGCCATCGACCGATCCACTGTCCAGCGACATCATCGAGGCGCTTTGGAAGGCGGGCATCTTCCGGCTCCGGGGAGTCCTGGTCGGCACAGCCGCGTTCCAGACCTATTCCGGCCTCCTGGGACTTCGGCTGCCCGGTGAGCATATGCGGACCGGCGATCTCGATTTCGCGCAGTTCCACGGCATCTCGCTACTGGTCGAGGACAGCCTGCCGCCGATCCTGGATGTCCTGCGCGCGGTCGATCCGACCTTCCGGCCGGTCCCTCATCTGACGGACCCGATTCTTTCCACGAAGTTCCGCAACGCCAAGCGGTTCGAAGTCGAGTTCCTGACACCGAACCGGACCCGCGACGATGTCGCCGGACGCCCGGCCCCCATGCCGGCTCTCGGCGGGGCTGGGGCCAATCCGTTGCGCTATCTCGACTTCCTGCTGCGGGCCCCGGTCCGTGCCGCCGTGCTGCACCGCGCCGGCATCCCGGTCCTGGTGCCCGCCCCCCATCGCTTCGCCGTGCACAAGATCATTGTTTGCGCCAAGCGCCGCACCGACCCGGAGGGTTTGGTCAAAAGCGCCAAGGATGCCGCCCAGGCCGGGGCGCTGATCCGTGCCCACCGGCAGACACGCCGCGCCTTCGAGATCGGTGAGGCCTGGGCCGAGGCCTGGGGGCGCGGCGAGCGCTGGCGCGCCGCCCTCCTGGAGGGGCGCACCCGGCTGTACGACGACGAGCGCGTGGCGCTCCAAGAATGCATTGAGATTTGGGCGCGCGAGGTCGGCCGTGAACCCGACCGTTTCGGCGTTACAGCGATCGGTGAGGTGTCCGATGAGGACGTGTCCGACGAACCGTGAAAACCCCGCGAACGGGCGATGTCGTTGGAGCGTTCCCCCTTCCCGTCCAACCGGCTCCCCGGCCAATTGCCTGCGAGGACCACACACGGGCAGACGGGCTTCGCGTCCAGCTCCACCGGGGGGAGCGGGGGGGGGGGATGATGGAGGACGGTTCGAACATGTCGGTTGGACATGTTCGAAAAACGCCATTCCTTTAACATGTCCAGCCGACATGTTCGTGAACCGACCACCTTGCGAGATCGCGCCCTGAGGCAAAGCCGCCGGATCCTGCCGACTGTCACCTGACGCATCACCAGCGACGGGCGACAAGGCGTGCCCAACGACAGCCTGCCGTCGCTGACCGGCCGCAAGACACCGGTAGCGATCAGCGTCTTGGCAATGGAGCCGACATGCGCCCGGTCCCCGGCCGACATCGGCCGGCTGGTCGTAGGTCAACAATCGTCACATCAACCTTCAGGGCAGGGTCCTGACGGCACCGGCCGACCGGCGCTTCCCCTTGGCGAGGCCGCTGAGAGCCCCGCACGAAGGGCACCCCGTCACGCGGTCGCTACGGACACCAAAGGACTCCGAGAATTCAGGACGTCCCGCTGCCCCTCAATCGGCGCAACGCGCTGCTCGTCGGCAGCAACGGCGGAGGCTTCCCGTTCAGCTGCGGAGTCCGGGTGCTTCATGTCCGGTCCGCGCCACATACTCCGTATAGCCGCCGCCGTACTGGTGGATGCCGTCGGGCGTCAGTTCCAACACACGGTTGGAAAGGGCGGCCAGGAAATGCCGGTCGTGTGAGACGAACAGCATGGTGCCTTCATAGGCGGCCAGCGCCGTCAACAGCATCTCCTTGGTATCGAGATCGAGATGGTTGGTCGGTTCGTCGAGCACCAGGAAATTCGGCGGATCAAACAGCATGATCGCCATCACCAGCCGCGCCTTCTCCCCGCCCGACAGGACGCGGCATTTCTTTTCCACGTCATCGCCGGGAAAGCCGAAACAGCCGGCAAGGGCGCGGAGCGATCCCTGGTTCGCCAGAGGAAATGCCGCTTCCATAGCCTCGAAAACAGTGTGACCGCCGTCGAGCTGCTCCATCGCATGCTGGGAGAAATAGCCCATCTTGACACTGGCCCCGATGGCGACGGTGCCCTGGTCCGGCGCGGTGGTCCCGGCCACCAGCTTCAACAAGGTGGATTTTCCGGCACCGTTCACACCCATGACGCACCAACGCTCCCGCCGCCGGATCGTCAGGTCGAACCCGCCATAGATGGTGCGGCTGCCATAGGCCTTGTGCACGTTCTTCAGGACGGCCACATCGTCGCCCGATCGGGGGGCCGGCCGGAACTCGAAGGCCACTGTCTGGCGGCGCCTCGGCGGCTCGACCCGTTCGATCTTATCCAGCTTCTTCACCCGGCTCTGCACCTGGGCCGCGTGGGAGGCCCGGGCCTTGAAGCGTTCGATGAATTTGATCTCCTTCGCCAGCATGGCCTGCTGCCGTTCGAACTGGGCCTGCTGCTGCTTCTCGTTTAGGGCCCGCTGGCGTTCGTAGAATGCGTAATCGCCGGAATAGCTGGTCAGGGATCCGCCATCGATCTCGATGATCTTGCCGACGACCCGGTTCAGGAACTCGCGGTCGTGCGAGGTCATCAACAGGGCGCCATCAAAGGACTTCAGGAACTGCTCCAGCCAGATCAGGCTTTCGATGTCCAAATGGTTGCTCGGCTCGTCCAGGAGCATGGCGTCGGGCCGCATCAGCAGGATGCGGGCGAGGGCCACGCGCATCTTCCAGCCGCCGGACAGGACCCCCACATCCGCGTCCATCATCTCCTGACTGAAGCTGAGCCCCGCCAGAACCTCACGCGCCCGCGCCTCCAGCTCGTAACCGCCCAGCTCTTCAAAGCGGGCCTGCACGTCGCCGTAGCGCGCGATGATCGCGTCCATCTCGGCGGTGCGTTCGGGATCGCACATGGCCGCTTCAAGCTCGGCCAGTTCCGCCGCCACCGTGCTGACCGGCCCGGCGCCGTCCATCACCTCCGCCACGGCGGTCCGGCCGGACATTTCGCCCACATCCTGATTGAAATAGCCGATAGAGACCTGCTTCTCGATCGCCACTTGGCCCTCGTCCGGCGTCTCCTCGCCAGTGATCATCCGGAACAGCGTTGTCTTGCCGGCGCCATTGGGACCGACCAGACCGACCTTCTCCCCCCTGTTCAGGGCGGCGGACGCTTCAAGGAAGAGGATCCGGTGGCCGCCCTGCTTGGTGATGTTCTCAAATCGGATCATAGGCTGCGCGTTTTCCTTCGCGGGGCTGCCGGCGGCCCCTGATCAGGTCGAGAGATTGTCGGAGGTTCCGGGGATGGGAAGGTCACCCGAGGCCCGAACTGAATTCCCGGATCAGACCAGCCCCGCCCCCCCCCCGCCCGGTCCAGCAGAATTTTCGCAATGCTGCCGTCCCGGCGGACCTGGCCGCCAAGCACTCCACTAAGGGCAACCCGCCACGTCCATGAACCAAGTGCTCACCCGATCGATCGGGACATTGCCGCCCCGATAGGAGCGGATCTGACGACGTGCGAAATCGCCACGGAAAACCGATGTTTTCCGTATTTTTTCCGTACGCACAATTTCGGATGGGAATAAGGCTCGTAAGCCCTTGAAAAAACTGGAGCGGGTGAAGGGAATCGAACCCTCGTCGTAAGCTTGGGAAGCTTCTGCTCTACCATTGAGCTACACCCGCGCCGCTCCGTCCTTATAGGGCCTTCCGGCGGCCGGTTCAAGCACCCGCGTGGGGTGTCGTCCGGTGCCGCATCCGCCGACCGCTCAGCGGCAGGCTCAGCGGCAGGCTCACCGGCGGGCGGAGCGGCGGGGCCGGTGGGGGGAGGCGGAGGGGCCGTGGTCGGACGGCGGCAGCACCGTGGGCAGCAGCGTGGCTGGGAGCGGCGGCACGGGCAGGGGCGCCACGGGCAGGGGCGCCACGGGAGACGGGCCGGCGCCGTCGTCGGCAAGCGTGCCGGTGGCCTCCTCGGCTGCGGAGTCGTCCGTCTCCTCCGCCGGGGCGCTGCTGCCGTCGGCCCGGCCGACCAGGCCGACCACGCCGTCCAGGGCGCCGGGCACCAGTTCCAGCCCCAGGAAGCGGTCGAGATCCACCGGCCCCGGCAGCGACAGGCCCAGCGTGTTCTCCCGCGTGAAGCCGAAGCGGACATAGTAGGGCGCGTCGCCCACCAGCAGCACGATGCGGTGGCCCTGCTCCGCCGCCCGGTCCAGGCTGTAGCGGATCAGCGTGCCGCCCAGCCCCTTGCTGCGCCAGTCGGCATGGATGGCGATGGGACCCAGCAGGATGGCGGGGGTGGAGGTGCCGATCAGCACCGGCCAGTAGCGGATGGTGCCGACCAGCCGGCCGTCCTCATCCGTGGCGACGAAGCTGAGGCCGGGAACCGGCCCGATCCCGGCGCGCAGGCGGTACACGGTCTTGGCGTGACGCTTGGCGCCGAAGGCGTCGTCCAGGAGGGATTCGATGCCGGCGGCGTGCTGCGGCTGCTCGGGGGCGATCATCATCGGAGGGGGAGATCCCGGTATCGGCAAATGGTGCAGGGCACCTGGTCCCGGGCTCCCGTCGCGCGTTCTGCGCCGTCAGCACCCGGGCGTGCGGTCCGTCCGCCCGCTGAGCGGGCGACCGTCCGGTCGTCGTCGGAGTGAGGCGGGGCGCAGCATGGCGCGGCTCTTCAGCAGTTATGCCGTGCGGCCTATATGACCTGCTGCCGACCCCCGCGCAAGACCCAATTTACCGCAGGGCCGTTGCGCGCCGGGCGGGGGTCCGGCATCGCTGCGACGGGCGGCGCGGAGCAAGCCGGGCAGGGCCTGGGAAGGCCGGGGAGGGATGATGTACAGCGAGGTCACGCGGTCGATCCGGGTCACGGTGCGGCCGGAATATCTGGCGCAGCAGTCGCAGCCCGAGGAGCGGCGCTTCGTCTGGGCCTATCATGTGCGGATCGAGAACGAGGGGCTGGAGACGGTGCAGCTCCGCACCCGCCACTGGCAGGTGACAGACGCACAGGGCCGGGTGCAGGAGGTGCGCGGCCCGGGCGTCGTCGGCGAGCAGCCGGTGCTGCGCCCCGGCGAGGCCTTCGAGTACACCAGCGGCACGCCGCTGCCCACACCCTCGGGCTTCATGGTCGGCAGCTACGGCATGGTCACCGCCTCGGGCGAGGCGTTCGAGGTGCGGATCCCTGCCTTCTCCCTGGACAGTCCGCACGGCCGCAGCCGCCCGAACTGAGCCGGTGCCGCGGCCGACCCCGCCGTCTCTCCCCGGCTACCGCTTCCGATCCATCGTGCGCTTGAAAGCCCCGGTGGGTGTTCCACCTTTGTGCAGGGATGGGCCGACACGGGCCCGTCCGGCCGCCGCCCCGGGAGGGGGAAGCCGGCCCTCCCGCGGACCCGGGGCCTGAGAATTGCCAAGGGCGTCCGTTTCCGCGGGGCGTATGAAGAAGAGACACGAGACGACAGCAAGGAAAAGGAGGCCGCAGGTGAGCCCCAGCAAGACGACCGCCGGCATGATCGTTCCCGGCCCCGCGCACGGCCGCCGCGCCGCCGCTCCCGTCGAGCGCCCGACCCGGGCCGAGGCGGAAGCCGCCGTCCGCACCCTGATCCGCTGGGCCGGCGACGATCCCGGGCGCGAGGGGCTGCTGGGCACGCCGGACCGCGTGGTCCGCTCCTACGAGGAGTTCTTCGCCGGCTACCATGAGGACCCGGTGGAGCTGCTCTCCCGCACCTTCGAGGAGACGGACGGCTACGACGAGATGGTGGTGCTGCGCGACATCCGCTTCGAGAGCCACTGCGAGCACCACATGGTGCCGATCATCGGCAAGGCCCATGTCGCCTATCTGCCGCGCAAGCGCGTGGTCGGCATCTCCAAGCTGGCGCGGGTCATCGAGGTCTATGCCAAGCGCCTCCAGATCCAGGAGAAGATGACCTCGCAGATCGCCAACAGCATCGACGAGGTGTTGCAGCCGCTGGGCGTCGCCGTCGTCGTCGAGGCGTCGCACCAGTGCATGACCACCCGCGGCGTCCACAAGCCGGGTGTCAGCATGGTGACCAGCCGCATGCTGGGCGCCTTCCGCGACGACCCGACGACGCGGCGGGAGTTCCTGGCTATGATCGGCAATCCGACCAACCGCGTGGAGGCCTGACGGCGGGCGCCGCCGGGGCCCACGCCCCAGCCGGGACACGCCCATGAGCCAAGAGACCGCCGACCGCACGCCCGACCGCATCGGCTTCGACGACTTCCTCAAGGTGGATATCCGCGTCGGCACCATCGTGCAGGCGGAACCCTTTCCGGAGGCGCGCAAGCCGGCGATCCGGCTGTGGGTCGATTTCGGCGCGCCGCTGGGGATCAGGAAGTCCTCCGCCCAGATCACCCGGCACTACACGCCCGAGGGGCTGGTGGGCCGGCAGGTGGTGGCGGTGGTCAACTTCCCGCCGCGCCAGATCGGCCCGGTGATGAGCGAAGTGCTGGTGCTGGGCGTGCCCGATCCGGACGGTCAGGTGGTGCTGCTGCGCCCGGACCTGACCGTGCCGGACGGCGGCCGGATGTTCTGAGCTTCGGCTTCCGTCCGGGCAGCGGGAAAGCGCGGACGGGAAAGCGTGGACGGGAAAGCGCCAACGGGAAAGGGGCGGGCCGCCGGGCCCGCCCCTTCGTCCGTCGGCCCGCCCGCCCCGGCGGACCGGCGGATCAGAGGTCGGTGTGGGTGGCGAGTCCCGCCAGCCCGAGGAAGTCCACCTTCACCACGTCGAAGTGGACCTGCCCGTTGCCGGTCAGGAAGCCGGCCTTGCCCGGATCGAAGGTCTGGTTCCCGACGACGATCCTGTCGATCTCCAGGTTCCGGTCCATCCCCTTGCCGCCGTACAGATCGTTGAAATACTCGACGCTGATACGGTTCGGATCGGTTCCGGCGGGCAGGTTGAACTTGAACTGCTGCCAGCCGTCGCCGCGGTCCATCGTCACCGTCTGGGCGCTGCCGAAGGCCTTGCCGTCCAGCAGCAGGCGGAACTGCGGGTCGCCCTTGTAGTCGTCGCCCGCGGCGTAGACGGTAACCGGCACCGGCTTGGGCGTCGGTGCGGGAGCCGGCTTGGGCGTCGGCGTCGGGACGGGCGCGGGAGCCGGCGCCGGGCTGTCCGGCAGATCGAAGTGGACCTGCCCGTTGCCGGTCAGGAAGCCGGCCTTGCCCGGATCGAAGGTCTGGTTCCCGACGACGATCTTGTCGATCTCCAGGTTCCGGTCCATTCCCTTGCCGCCGTACAGGTCGTTGAAATACTCGACGCTGATGCGGTCGGGATCGGTCCCGGCGGGCAGGTTGAAGTTGAACTGCTGCCAGCCGTCGCCGCGGTCCATGGTCACCGTCTGGGCGCTGCCGAAGGCCTTGCCGTCCAGCAGCAGGCGGAACTGCGGATCGCCCTTGTAGGCGTCGCCGGCGGCGTAGACCGTCACCTTGAGCGGGGCCGGGGCCGGAGCGGGTGCCGGTGCGGGTGCCGGTGCGGGGGTCGGAGCCGGAGCGGGGGTCGGAGCGGGCGCGTCGGCCGGCAGGACGACCTTGATCTGGCCGTTACTGGTCAGGAAGCCGGCCTTGCCTGGATCGAAGGTCTGGTTCCCGACGACGATCTTGTCGATCTCCAGGTTCCGGTCCATCCCCTTGCCGCCGTACAGGTCGTTGAAATACTCGACGCTGATACGGTTCGGGTCGGTCCCGGCAGGCAGGTTGAACTTGAACTGCTGCCAGCCGTCGCCGCGGTCCATGGTCACCGTCTGGGCGCTGCCGAAGGCCTTGCCGTCCAGCAGCAGGCGGAACTGCGGGTCGCCCTTGTAGTCGTCGCCGGCGGCGTAGACGGTAACCGCCAGCGTCTTCGCTTCCGGTGTCGGGGCCGGCGCAGGGATCGGGGTGGGCACCGGCTCCACCGGGCTGGAGCCTGACGGCTTCCAGGCGGCAGGGTCGGTCACGTTGCCGGTCTGCACCACGTCCGTCGCCTTGCCGGAGATGGCGATGGGGGCCGCGCCGGAGCCGGCGATCAGATTCTTCGACAGGAGGATGTCGTCGATCTTGTCGCCGCGGACGAAGATGCCGTTCTTCTCGGCGTCCAGGATCTGGTTGTTACGGACGATGATGTCCTCGACCATCCGGCTGGTGCCGGAATAGATCATCACGGCGCCGTGGCCGGTGCTGTAGCCGCCGACATTCTTGATGGTGTTGTTCTCGACAGTGACGTTCTTGACGCCCCAGGTGTCGTAGGCCGGTTCGGAGGCGATGTAGACGCCGGCGGCCCCGTTCTTGTTGCCGTCCACCAGATTGTTGCGGATCACCACGTCCTGGCCGCCGACGACGCTGATGCCCCGGCCCCAGTGGTTGTTCACGATCGTGTTGTTCTCGATCGTGATGTCCTGGGTCCAGGCGGCGTTCTTGGCATAGCTGACGACGGCGATCCCGTCATCGCCCGAATTCTCCACCCGGTTCCCCTTCACCAGGATGTCGTGGGAGCCCTGGTAGAAGTGGATGGAGTCGGCGTTGGTGTTCTTCACCGCGTTGTTCGTCACCTTCCCGAAGGCGGATTCCTTGCCGACCAGGATGCCTGCCCCGAAGGAATTGTTGATGGTGACGTGATCGATCTCGAAGTTCTTGGCGCCGACAACCCAGACCTTGGCACTGTTGCCGGTGCCGCCCCGGGCCGTCGCGTCGCTGTCCAGCGTCAGGTTCTTGATGGAGGCGCCGTCGCCGCTGACGATCAGGGCCTGGGCGTCGGAGCTGGCCGCCCCCACGGCCTTCAGCACGGACTTGCCCCCGGCGCCGTAGATGTCCACGCCGTCGATCTTCAGCACGCCCTTGTGCAGAAAGTTCCCCTCGGGAACGTACACCGCCTGGCCCGTGGCCTTGGCGTGGTCCAGCGCCTTCTGGATGGCGGCCCTGTTGTCCGTGCGGCCATCGCCGCGGGCGCCGAAATCCGTGATGGAAACGTAGGTAGACATGGGTCGGTCCCAATCCGTGGTCTGCGGGCGACCCGTCCTTTCCGGAAGCGGAAGGGCAGGCCGTGGCTGCCGACATCGGATCTCCGAACGGATGTTCAGGTCCTGCCGAGCCCCCACAGGATCGGGGTAGTTCACTAATTGAGGATTAATCCGTAAGGGTGAGGTAAGGCCGAAATCGCACACCCAAGAAGTTTTGTCGCAGGCTGTGTGAGATAATGCGGCTCAAAAAAGTGGTAAAAAGCGTGACTATAATTCGCTGACGATTTCGGGTTAGTTTTGTTTTGAATCCGGATGTGGTTTCCTTGTGCTTCAGGACATCCGGGATGCCTGCCCCCGTCGGACTGGGCTATGGGACTAGGGACTATGGGACTATGGATGCCGATCCGGCTGGTATCCGGACCGGACGCCGGACAGGAAAAGGGCGGAGCCGGCACCGCCGCTCCGCCCCCGTCCGTCGGTCAGTCGGGAAGGGGGCGTCAGCCCTGCCCGCCGGCGACGCCTGCCTCCTGGAAGGTGGACATGCCGGTGTGGCAGGCCAGCGCCGCCCGCAGCACCGGGATCGCCAGCGCCGCTCCCGACGCCTCGCCCAGGCGCATGCCGAAATCGAACAGTGCCTGCTTGCCGATCGTCTTCAGCAGGCGCTGGTGGCCGGGCTCGGCGCTGCAATGGGCGACGACGCAGTGGTCCAGCGCCTTCGGGTCGGCCTTGTAGAGGATGGCGGCCGCGGCGGTGCAGGTGTAGCCGTCCAGCAGCACCGGCACCCGCGCCATGCGCGCGGCGATGACGGCGCCGGCGATGGCTGCCAGCTCCAGCCCGCCCAGGCAGCGCATCGTCTCGAACGGGTCCGTCAGCGCCGAGGGGTTCGCCTTCAGCCCGGCCGCCACGGCGGCCCGCTTGCGGGCCAGCCCCTCGTCGTCGATGCCGGTGCCGCGGCCCACCCAGTCGGCCGGGTCGCCGCCGAACAGGCCGGCGCAGAGGGCGGCGCCGCTGGTCGTGTTGGCGATGCCCATCTCGCCCAGGCAGAGCAGGTCGATGCCCGGCTCCACCGCCATCATGCCGTAGGCCATGGCCTGGGCGCAGGCGCCCTCGTCCATGGCCGGGCCCTGGGTGAAGTCGGCGGTCGGGTGCTCGATGTCCAGCTCGTAGACCCGCAGGTCGGCGTCGGCCGCACGGGCAAGCTGGTTCACGGCGGCACCGCCGTTGACGAACGCCTGCACCATCAGCGCCGTGACCGAGGCCGGAAAGGCCGAGACGCCCTGGGCGGCGACCCCGTGGCTGCCGGCGAAGACGGCGATGCGGGGATGGTTCAGCGTCGGCGGGGTGCGGCCCTGCCAGGTGGCGAGCCACTGCGTCAGCTCCTCCAGCCGGCCCAGCGAGCCGCGGGGCTTCACGAGCTGCACCTCCCGCTGCAGGGCCGCCGTGCCGGCTTCCAGGTCGGGGCCCGGCATCTCGGGCAGGATGCGGCGGATTTCGTCCAGGGTGGCGGGAGCCGGGGTGCTGTCGGAGGGCATGTCACGTCCTGATGGGTTGTCGTCATCCGTCGGGGCAGGCGGTTCCCCCCGGATGGGCTGGAACGGCGCTGGCGGCGGCGGCGCTCCTCCCGTATACCGGACGGATGACCGATGCAACACGGCCGCGCCCCCCCTCCGCCCTCGCGGAACTGACCGCGGCGATCATCTTCCTGACCCGGGTGCCGCTGCCCTTCCGGGGCGAATGGACGGCCGACCTGCACCAGCGGGCCATGACCTGGTTCCCCATCGTCGGCGCCCTGATCGGCGCCGCGGGCGGGCTGGTCTACTGGGGCGCCGACGCGGCGGGCCTGCCGCCCACGCTCTCGGCCCTGCTGGCACTGGCGGCGCTGGTCTGGCTGACCGGGGCGCTGCACGAGGACGGGCTGGCCGACGTCGCCGACGGGTTCGGCGGCGGGCGCGACAGAGCGGCCAAGCTGGAGATCATGAAGGACAGCCGGATCGGCACCTACGGCGGCGTGGCGCTGCTGCTGGCGGTGCTGCTCCGGGGCGGGGCGCTGGCCACGCTGGCGGACCCGCGGACGGTGGCGCTGGCCCTGATCGGCGCGCATGCCTTCACCCGCGGGGTGATGCCGCTGCTGAAGCTCGCCCTGCCGGAGGCCCGCCAGGGCGGCGTCTCCGCCTCCATGGGCAAGCCCAACAGCGCCCGTGCCCTGACCGCCGCCTTCATCGGGTTCAGCCTGGGCGCCACGGCGCTGGGGCAGATGCATCTGGACTCCGGTCTGCACGGGCTGGCGGTGCTGGCCGCCGCCACGCTGGCCACGGTCCTGGTCGGGCGGCTGGCGCTGCGCCAGATCGGCGGCGTCACCGGCGACGTGCTGGGGGCCGCGCAGCAGCTGGGGGAGATCGCCTTCCTGCTGGCCCTCATCTCCGTGACGGCGGCGTGAGGCGGCGGTGACGGCCGACCCCTTCGTCGCCACCCGCTGGTGGTGGGTGCGGCACGCCCCGGTGGCGGCCCCCCCGGGTGTCATCGCCGGACAGCTCGACCTGCCGGCGGACCTCTCCGACCGCGACGGGCTGGCCGCGCTGGCGCCGCGGCTGCCGGCGGATGCCGTCTGGCTGGTGACGCCGTTGCGCCGCACGCGGGAGACGGCGCAGGCCCTGCTGGCGCTGTGCGGCGACGGGGAGACGCCCGCCCCGGCGCCCTCGCTGGCGGCCGAGCCCGAGCTGATGGAGCAGCATTTCGGCGCGTGGCAGGGCCGCACCCATGCCGACCTGTCCGGGGAGCCGGGCGTGGACCGCTTCTGGGAGGCGCCGGCCCGCTCCGCCCCGCCGGGCGGGGAATCCTTCGCCGACGTGGCAGCGCGGGTCGGCCGTGCCGTGGACCGGCTGTCGGACCTGCATGCCGGCCGCGACATCGTCGCCGTGGCGCATGCCGGCGCCATCCGGGCGGCGGTCGGGCACGCCCTTTCGCTGACCCCCGAAAGCATGCTGGCCCTGTGCGCCGATTGCCTGCATCTCTCCCGTCTGGACCGGGTGGCGGGGACCTGGCGCGTGGTCGGGGTCAATCTTCCGCCGCGATGAGGCCCCGCATCCGCCGCGTTCGTCGGCCAGCGTCGGCCGTGCCGACCGCCGCCGGCTCCGGGGTGGGCCGCCGGTCGCGGATGTGGTAGTCGGGACGCTGATTCCGCCTGTCGTTGGGAATGGAGGAGACCGCCGATGAGAAGGCTGGGTGCGGCCCTGCTGGGGCTTCTGCTGCTGGTGCTGCTGGCGCCCGTGCGTCCGGCGCACGCACTGACGGAACCGGAGCTGCTGGTCGAGCGTGCCCGTGTGACGGCGCTGACGCTGCTGACCGATCCGGAATACGCCAATCTGAAGTCGCTGGTGCAGCGGGCGCGGGCGGTGATGATCCTGCCCAACGTGATCCAGGCGGGCTTCTTCCTGGGCGGCGGTGGCGGCACCGGGGTGCTGGTCGCCCGCGGCGATGACGGCGCCTGGTCCGGCCCCGCCTTCTACACCATGGCCGAGGCCAGCTTCGGGCTCCAGTTCGGCGGCCAGTCCTCGCAGATGATGCTGGTCATCATGACCCAGAAGGGCCTGGAGGCGGTGATCGACCGCAAGGTCAAGCTGGGGGCGGACGCCAACGTGGCGGTGGGCGAGCTGGGCACGGCGGTGGGCGCCGGCTACGGCGTGGGCATCGGTGCCGACATCTATGTCTACGCCAAGAGTTCGGGCCTGTTCGGCGGGGCCGCGGTCGAAGGCTCCGTGATCGCGCCGCGCACGGAATGGAACAACAGCTTCTACCGGCAGGAGACCAGCCCCCGCGGCATCCTGCTGGACCGGGCCTTCTACCGGCCCGAGGCGCAGGCCCTCTCCAGCGTTCTGAACCAGTAGCCGCCGCTGTCCGGGCCCGTCACCAGACGGGCCCGAAGCGCAGCAGGGCCAGCCCGGCGGCCCCGGCCAGCAGGCCCGTCAGCATCACCACGACATGGTAGAGCACCAGCGCCGGCCGCAGGTCGGCCGGCTGGGCGCGGGCGCGGCCGTCGCCCAGCCAGGGCTCCTTCACCACCATGTCGCCCTCCCGCCGCGGCCCGGCCAGCGACAGATCCAGCGCCCCGGCCAGGGCGGCCACGGGCCAGGCGTCATCCCGCGCGGGATGGCCGGGGGCCGTGGCCAGCATGGCGCGCACCGCACCCGGCCCCTGCGCTCCCGGCACGAACAGCGCGGCCAGCGCCAGCAGCAGGCCCGTCAGCCGGGCGGGCAGCCAGACCATGATCCGGCCCGTCCGCGCCGCGGCGGCGCCGAAATCGGCATAGCGCGGGGTGTCGTGGCCGATCGTGGCGGCCAGCGCGTCGGCCACGGTCCAGGCCAGCATTCCCGGCATGCCCAGCAGCGCGTACCAGAAGGCGGGCGCCACCACCCGGCGCGCCAGGTCGCGCGCGCCGGCCTCGGCCGCGGCGCGGACGACCCCGTGCAGGTCAAGCCGCCAGCTCTGGCGGTCGCTGATCTCGGCCAGGGCGGAGCGGCCGGCCTCCAGGCTGGCGTCGGGGCCGGACAGGGCGTCCAGCACACCGCGCATGCCCGCCCAGGGCTGCCGCACGGCCACGCAGCGCAGCACCAGCAGCAGTTCCAGCATCCAGCCATAGGGCAGGAGACGGGCCACCACCGTGACGGCAGTGCCCACGGCCAGGGCGGTCAGCATCAGGAAAAGGACGGTGAGCAGCCCGCGCAGGCGGCGGGTGGCATCGGAGCGCTCGATGCGGTTCAGCCGGCGGTCCAGCCAGTCCCCCGCCCGGGCGGCGAGCGCGCGCGGGCGGGGGACATGCCGGTTCAGGAGCCGCCAGTCGCCCAGGAAGGCGTCCAGCAGCAGGGCCAGCAGAAGGATCAGCAGGGTCTCGGCCCCGGCGGGCAGCGGCAGAAGCATGGACCCTGCTTAACGGCTCACCCCTCCGGTGCCAAGCCCGCGGCCGGGGTGTCGGGCGTGGTGGTGGCGGGGGCGGGGCGGGAGGCGGCGGGCAGGATCGCCGCCGGGGCGGTGTCGGCCAGCCGCAGGGCAGGCTTCGCGGCCCGCCACTCCATCGTGTCGAAGCCCCGGCAGGACGGGCAGACCGCGCTCCAGCCGGCGGCCGGCGTGCCGCAGGCGGAGCAGACCCAGACCGGGTCGGGATCGGGGTGCAGGCCGGCGCTGCGCTCCAGCCACTCCCGCATCGCTTCGCCGTCGCCGTCCTCGTGCCGGGCCAGCTCCGTCAGCAGGCGGAAGACGTGCTGCGTCGGGGCCAGGGTCCAGGCCTTCTCCAGATGGGTGCGTGCCTGATCGCGCAGATCGGCCCGCAGGCAGGCCTCGCCCAGGGCGACATAGGCGGCCGCGGCGCGCGGGTCCAGCGCCACCAGCGCCTCGTACCGCTTCACCAGCGAGGCCGGGTCGATGCCGGGACGGAAGATCGCCTCGATCCGGCCCCAGGCCTCGGCCAGTTCGGGGTGCGGGGCGATCTTCCACGCCTCCTCGATGGCGCGGGTGGCGGCCTTGCGGTTGCCCGCCTGGGCCCGCAGCGTCGCCACCAGCACGGCCGCCGGAACGTGCGACGGCATCTGCTCGTTGGCGCGCTGCGCCAGGGCCAGCGCGTCCTTGCTGCGGCCCTCGGCCACGGCGGTGCGGGCGCGCTCCACCAGCAGGGCGACGCGGTGGCGGCGCAGGGTCTCCTGCGGCAGGGCCTTGGTCGCGGTGGCGCGGTCCAGCGCCTCCTCGGCCTGCTTCCAGTGGCCTTCCTTCGCCTCCAGCTCCATCAGGGCCAGCACCGGCCACTGCGCCTTGGGCTGGATCTCCGCGGCGCGGCGGGCCAGCTTCAGCGCCTCCGTCCGGTCGCCGCCCTTCAGCGCCTGGGTCAGCAGCCCGCGCAGGCCCAGGAACTCCGTCTCCGGGCGTTGCAGCATGGACTGGAAGTACTTGCGCGCCGCCATGTCGTCGCCGGCGAGCTGGGCCGCCTGCGCCGACAGCAGCAGCGTCAGCGGCGGCTCGTTCAGCAGCGTGTCGGCCTTGCGGGCGAAGCGGCTGGCGGCCTCGCGGTCGCCGGCGGCCACCGCCACCATGCCCTGGGTCAGGGCGTGGTAGCCGCGCTCCCGCTTCGCCGCCTGCCGGCTGCGGGCGAAGGCGGCGGGGCCGCCCACGACGAAGCTGAACACCCGGTACAGCACGACCGAGGCGACGATGATCACCGCCAGCGCCAGCAGCATGGCCCAGAAGGGCATGTCCACCATCCAGTCCTGGAACTGGATGGAGACGCTGCCGGGATTGCGCGCCAGCCAGATCGCCAGCGCGATCAGCAGGCCGATCTTGATGAAGAAGAAGACCGCGCGTCTCATTGGCCGCCCTCACCGATCCGGGTGACGGCCGCGTCGGTCAGGGCCTGGGCGGCCTTCTCCGCGGCCACACGGCTGCGTGCGTCGGCCATCCAGGGTTGCAGGGTCTGGGCCGCGGGTCCGGTCAGCGCGTCCAGCTCCTTGACCGCGAGGGTCAGGTTGCCCTGGTTCAGCGCCTCTTCGGCCCGTGCCACGATCGAGGCCCCGTCGGCGCCGGCGATGTCGCCGGAGGCGCGGCGGACGGTGACGATCGAATTCAGCCGGCCCAGCGTGAGGTCCAGCCAGTCCGCATCCGTGCGGGTGCGGTCGGCGCGGATCACCTCCGGCGCCAGCCGGCGGAACGATTCGTGCAGCGCGGCGAAGGCCGGCAGGCCCTGGGCCGCGCGGGCCTCCAGCGTGTCGAACAGCTCGTCCAGGCCGGCGCCATCGGGCGAGATGGCCCGCGCCGTCGCCAGTTCGCGGGCATAGGGGCGGCCCGAGGCGAGGGCGGACTGCAACTGCGCGGCGACCAGCACCAGGGCGTCGCCGCCCTTCACCGCCTCGCCGGAGGCCAGGGTCTGGATGGAGGCCAGCGTCGTCGCCAGCTCGTCCACCCGGCCCGGCAGGTCCACCAGTTCCTGCGGCAGCGGTTCCGGTTCCGGCAGGGTCGGTTCCGGCTTCGCGGCCAGTTCCTGCACCGTGCCCGACAGCCCGGTCACCTGCTGGCCCAGCGCCTCCAGCTCCTCGCGCAGGGCGGAGGTGTCGCCGGCGGCGGACAGGTCCGCCATCTGCCGGGCCAGGGCGTCCACCTGCTCCCGCAGGGCAACGGTCTCGCCGCCGGCCGCCTGCGCCTCACCCAGCGCCCCCTGCACCTCGGCCAGCGCGGTTTCCGCCTTCTCCAGGCGACCGGCCAGATCCTCCACGGCGGCCGGATCGGCGCCGGGGGTGGGGGGCGGGGCCGACTCCAGCGCCTCGACGCGGCCGGCCAGGGTCTCGACATCCGTGCGCAGCGGCTGCAACGCGGCCTGGGACAGCCCCCCGCCCTCGGCCGGGGCCGCGGCCGCCTGCTCCAGGGCGGTGACCAGCATCTGCACCCGCTCGCGCAGCTCGGCGAACTGCGCCTCGACCTTGGCCGGATCGACCGTGGGGGCCGGCGGGGCCGGGGGCGCGGGCGGTGGCCGGTCGGCCACGGCGCGCAGGTCGGCCGTCAGCGACTCGATGCGGCGGCGCAGCGCCCGGTTCTCCTCCTGGAGCGCGGCGACGCTGGCCCGCGTCTCGGCCAGCGGGTCCACCGTCGGCGCCGCGGCGGGCAGGCCCGGCAGATACTTCAGCAGGTCCGGCTGGTAGAGCTGGGCGCCGACGACGCCCGCCGACCCCAGGGCCAGCAGCAGCGCCAGCGTGCTGACGAACCCGCCGCCGCCCCGCCGTACCTCCGGCTGGGGCGACTCGGGATAGGGGGTGGCGGTCACGGGCGGGGTTTCCGGTTCCGTTGCCGACTCGGCGCGGCCGTACCCGTCGCTGTCGCGCGTCCCGTCGGTGGCGTAGCTGGACGCACCGTAGTCCGATCCGCCCCGGCCCGACTCGCCATAGCCGGACTCACCGTAGCCGGACTCGCCGTCCAGGGGATCGAGGTCCGCCGGCTCCTCCGGGGCGGTGCCCACGGCCCGGTCCAGATCCTCCGTCGTCAGCGGGATGCCGTAGGCGGCGGCAGCGGACATCAGGTCGTCGCGCCGCGACTCGGGGATCTGGCCGCGCTTGCGCCAGCCCTGCACGATCGCGGCGGGGATGCCCAGCTTGGCTGCCGCTGAGCGGACGCCGCCGAACCATTCGATGATGGAATCCGTGGCCCGGGACCGGGCCGCGTCGTAACCCTCTTCCGGGCTGGGGTAGTGATCGGATGCCGGGCTGGCCATCGGTCCTTCCTTCGGGCTCTGATCCGGCTTGCGCGACAGGCCGGGCCCGCAGGGGCGGTCTCAGCCAGCCGCACCGGCCGGGGGCAGCAGATCGAGCAGCGCCCCGGCGGCGGGCCGCTCCGCGACGCGTACGGCCTGCCAGGGCAAACCCGCCGCCGCGGACGCGACGGCAGGACTGAGACAAAAGGCAGACATACCGGCACACCGGTCGGCTAAGCCTGCCGCGGTAGCCAGCCTAACAAACGTGCGTGCAGTGCGGGGAGAGAAAAACAACGCGATGCTAATGTCGGCCTGTCGCAGCGCGGAAACCACCTCCGGGGAGAGGTGTTCCGCCGCCACGGCCTCATAGCCGACGATGCGGTCCACGGTGTAGCCGTGCGGTCCCAGCAGCTCGGCCAGATCGGCGGCCAGGTCGACTCCGCTGACATGCAGCAGCCGCCCGGCGGCGGGATCGACCTCCCGCCGGATCAGGGCGGCAAGGTGGACGGCATCGCCCTCCGCCTCGCGCACATCCGCGAATCCGGCGGCCCTTGCCTCGTCCCCGGTGCGGCGGCCGACCGCCAGAACGGGCAGGTCGCGCCGGTCGGTGCGCGCCAGCGTTGCGCGTACCCCGTTGATGCTGGTCAGCAGCAGCGCCTGCACGCCCGCAAGCTCCAGCGCGGGGCCGGGCAGCAGGCGCACCTCCAGCAACGGCACGGTCAGGGTGGTGAAGCCGCGCGCAGCCAGATCGGCCGCCGTCTGGTCGGCCTCGGGCTGCGGGCGGGTGACCAGGATTCCGGTCACGCCGCGTCCCCCTGTCAGATCGCCGAGCCGGGGCCGGCCGGCCCCTCGATGGCGCCCGACACCGCAAAGAAGTCCGGCGGCAGCTTCGCCTTCAGCTCCTGGCCGGCGTCGATGCCCATGGCCTCCGCGTCGTCCGGATCGCCGCGCCGCTCGGTCCGGTAGAACTCCTGGCCGTTCGGCCGGATGACCAGGGCGGACAGCGTCAGGCTGCCGTCGCCCGGCAGCTCCGCCAGCGCCGCGATCGGGGTGCGGCAGGAGCCGTCCAGCGTGGCCAGCACGCCGCGTTCGGCCGTCACCCGGGTCATCGTCTCGGCATGGTTCAGCGCCGCGACCAGGGCGTTGGTCACATCGTCGGCCGCCCGCGTCTCGATGCCGATGGCGCCCTGCGCCACGGCGGGCAGCATCACGTCGGTCTCGATCGCCGCGGTCATGTGCTCGACCAGCCCCAGCCGGCGCAGGCCGGCCAGCGCCAGCAGGGTGGCGTCCACCTGCCCCTCGGCCAGCTTGGTCATGCGGGTCTGCACGTTGCCGCGGAAGGGCACGACCTTCAGGTCCGGCCGGCGGGCCAGGATCTGGGCCTGCCGGCGCAGGCTGGCGGTGCCGACGACCGCACCGGCCGGCAGCTCGTCCAGGCCGCAGCCATGACGGCAGAACCAGGCGTCGCGCGGATCCTCACGCGGGAGCATGGCCGTGAGCTGGAGCCCGGTCTGGCGCCAGGTCGGCACGTCCTTCATGGAATGGACCGCCAGGTCGATCGTCTCGGCCTGCAGGGCCTCCTCGATCTCCTTGGTGAACAGGCCCTTGCCCCCTGCTTCCATCAGGGTCCGGTCCAGGATGCGGTCGCCCGTGGTCTTGATGACCACGATCTCGATCGCATCCGGCTCGGCCAGATGCGGGTGGGCTTCGGCCAGACGGCGGCGGGTCTCGTGGGCCTGCGCCAGCGCCAAGGGGCTGCCGCGCGTCCCGATGCGGAGGGGCTGTTTCATGGCGCTCTCAATATCGCCGTTCGCGTCCGCTGGGAAGCCTCCCTTGCCGTCGAAGTGTCGCGGCACTAGGTTCCGCGGCCATGACCACCGTTCCGCAAAGCCCCGTCGTGCTCGGCATAGAGACGAGCTGCGATGAAACCGCCGCCGCCGTCGTGGCCGGTGACGGCACCATCCTGTCCAGCGTCGTTCTGTCGCAGCTCGACGACCACGCCCCTTACGGCGGCGTCGTGCCGGAGATCGCGGCGCGGGCGCACCTGCACCATCTCGACGGGCTGGTCCGCCGCGCCCTGGACCAGTCGGGCGTCGGGCTGGACGGGCTGGACGGTGTCGCCGCCACGGCCGGTCCCGGCCTGATCGGCGGGGTGATGGTCGGGGTGATGACGGCGAAGGCGATCTGCGCGGTGCGCGGCCTGCCCTTCATCGCCGTCAACCATCTGGAGGGCCACGCGCTGACGGCGCGGCTGACGGACGGCGTGGCGTTTCCCTATCTGCTGCTGCTGGTCAGCGGCGGGCACTGCCAGTTGCTGGCGGTGGAGGGGGTGGGGCGCTACCGCCGGCTGGGCACCACCATAGACGACGCGGTGGGCGAGGCGTTCGACAAGTCGGCCAAGCTGCTGGGCCTGGGCTATCCCGGCGGCCCGCTGATGGAAAAGGCGGCGCAGGCCGCGCGCGACCCCGGCCGGTTCGATCTGCCGGTGCCGATGAAGGGGCGGCCGGACTGCGACTTCAGCTTCTCCGGCCTGAAGACGGCGGTGCGCCGCCATGCGGAGACGCTGGGCGGCGCGCCTGCGCCCGAGGACGTGGCCGACCTCGCCGCCGCCTTCCACCGCGCCGTCGGCGACAGTCTGGTGGACCGCTGCGGCCGCGCCATCGGCCGCTTCCGCGCCCTGCATCCGGACGGCAGGGCGCTGGTGGTGGCCGGCGGCGTGGCGGCCAACCGCTATCTGCGGGCGCGGCTGTCGGCGCTGGCGGCCGACACCGGGCTGGACTTCGTGGCGCCGCCGCTGGGGCTCTGCACGGACAACGCGGCCATGATCGCCTGGGCCGGGGTGGAGCGGCTGCGCCTGGGCCTGACCGACCCGCTGGACTTCGCGCCGCGGCCGCGCTGGCCGCTGGACCCGACCGCGGCGAAGGCGCCGTTCGCCGGGGCGAAGGCGTAGTACGCCCGGCGCATGCGCGGCTTGGTGAGGCGCGCCTTGCCGCACTTCGTTGCGCGTTCTCGGCCTCCGCGCTAAGCGTGGGGCCGAAAGCAAGGGGATGCGAGGCATGCAGCGGATCGGAGTGATCGGGGCGGGGGCGTGGGGCACGGCGCTGGCCATGGCGGCCGGCCGGGCCGGGCGCGAGGTCGTGCTCTGGGCGCGCGAGCCCGAGGTGGTGGAGGGCGTCAACGCCAGCCACGAGAACAGGCCCTTCCTGCCCGGCGTGGCGCTGGACCCGGCGATCCGTGCGACCGGCGACCTGGAGGAGGCCGCGGCCGCGGACGCGCTGCTGCTGGTGACGCCGGCGCAGCATCTGCGTGCCGCCTGCCGCGCCCTGGCGCCGGTGCTGGACGGCACCGTGCCGGTGGTGATCTGCGCCAAGGGCATCGAGCTGGACACCGGCTGCCTGATGACGGACGCGGCGCAGGCCGAACTGCCGGACAACCCGCTGGCCGTGCTCTCCGGCCCGACTTTCGCGGCGGAGGTGGCGGCCGGGCTGCCCACCGCGGTGACGCTGGCCTGTGCCGACGCCGCGGTCGGCCGCGCCCTGGTGGACGCGCTGGGCGGCCGCAGCCTGCGGCCCTACCTGTCGGACGATCTGGTCGGTGCGCAGGTCGGCGGCGCCGTGAAGAACGTGCTGGCCATCGCCTGCGGCGTCGTCGAGGGCCGCCGGCTGGGCGACAATGCCCGCGCCGCCCTGATCACCCGCGGGCTGGCGGAGATCGCGCGGCTGGGGCTGGCGCTGGGCGCGCGGGCGGAGACGCTGATGGGCCTGTCCGGCCTGGGCGACCTGACGCTCACCTGCTCGTCCCTGCAGTCGCGCAACATGAGCCTGGGCGCCGCCCTGGGCCAGGGCCGCCGGCTGGCCGAGGTGCTGGGCGAGCGCCGCAGCGTGGCGGAAGGCGTCTATACCGCCCGCGCCGTGGTGGAACTGGCGGTCCAGCGCGGCGTGGACATGCCCATCTGCCAGGCGGTGGACGCCATCCTGAACCACGGCGCCGACCTCGACTCGGTGATCGAGGCGCTGCTGACCCGCCCGTTCAGGGCCGAGGGGGTCTGAGTCAGACCACCCACCAGCGGCCGCCGCGCGGCACCGTGAAGCCGCCGGTCCGGCTGGCGATGCCGAGCGCGACCGCCTCCTCCGCCGCGACGATGGTGGAGGCGGCGCGCATCCGCCGGACATCCTCCAGCGGCAGGCCGGTGCAGGCGGCGGTGATGCCGGACAGCACCCGCTCGTGGCTGGCGATGCAGGCGTGCGCGTCGGCCACCTGCGAGGGCGCCACCTCGCCGTTCGCGGCGAAGGCCCAGCTCACCCCGTGGAACAGGAAGGTGGACCAGGGATCGGCCACCCGCTCCCGGCCCAGCAGGAAGGGCAGGATCGCCACGCTGTCCACGCTGCCCAGATTGTAGGTGGTGAAACGCAGCGGCAGGCCGCGGAGCTGGTTGAACGCCGCGAGCCCGGCGACGATGCCGCCGCCGCCGCTGCCGATGCCCAGGTGGATGTGCTCCACCCCTTCGCCCATCAGCGTCTGGCAGGCGGCCAGCAGGGCGCAGACGCTGTCGTTCGTCACCGCCCGCAGGAAGGTGACATGGGCCTCCGGCACGAGGCCGCGCCGGCCCGCCTCCGGTGGCAGGGGCTGGTCGGCGGGGCGGGCAGGGCGGGGGGAATGCACGGCCGGGGCATCCACTGCGGGGACGGGCTGGGGGACGGGCTGGGTCCCATCCCACCCCCGCAGCCGTTAAGGGGCCGTGAAGACCGGCACTCTCCCTCCCGCCGGGGCCGTGCCGGGGGTCAGCGCGTCGTCGAGGTGCTGCCGAGCCCGCCCGAGCCGCCGGCGCCCACGCCGCTGCCGGTCGTGCCGGTTGCGGTCGTGCCGCTGCTGCCCGCCGTGCCGGTTCCCGCCGCGCTGCTGCCCGTCCTGCTGCCGGGGGTGGTCGCCGCGTCCGCCGAGCCGACCCGCCCGCCGGAGGTGGTCATCCCCTCCGCCCAGGAACTGCGGTCGCGGACGCGCAGGTTGTTCTGCACATGGCGCACGCCTGAGACGGACTCGGCCAGATCCTCCGCCCGGCGCTTGTCCTGGCGGCTGTTGACATGGCCGGACAGGGTGACCTCGCCGTTCTCCGCGCTGACGTCGATGTCCGAGGCGTCCAGCCGGAAATCGTCGGTCAGCCGGTCGTTGACGTCCTCCACGATGCGGCTGTCCGAGCGGGTATAGTTGCGCGGGCCGCGGCCGCGATGGTGCTGGGCGCCCTCGTCCCCGGCATGGGCGTCGCGCTCGCGGCGGCGCTCGGCCTCGTCGCTGCCGAACCAGGAAGCGATCTCGTCACCCGCGCGGGAGAAGAAGCCGCGGTCCTCCGCGGCACCGCCGCGCCAGCCGCGCCCGCCCTCGCCGTAGGAGTCGCTGCGGCCGCCCGCGTAGTTGTAGCCGCCGGACTCGCGGCCGTAGCGCTCGCCATAGCCGCCGCGCCGGTCCTCAAGTCCGGAATAGGTGCCGCGGGCGCCGTAGTAGTCCCGCATGCGGTCGTCGCGGGAGCCGTAGCCGCGCCCGGTCTGGTCGTCGCGGCCCTCGTTCCGGCCGTAGTCGCGGTCCTCCCAGGCGCCGTAGCCGCCGCTGCCCCGGTCATCGCGGAAGGTCCGCATGTCGTCGCGCATCGCGCGGCCGTAGTCGCCCAGGTCGCGGCGGCCGCGGTCATGGTCCCGCGGGTCGCGGTCGCCCAGGCCGCTGCTGCCCGAATAGTTCCGGCCCCCGTAGTCGCGGCCGCCATAGTCGCCGCCGCGGCGGGACCGCTCCTCGTCGCGGCGGTAGGTGTCGCTCCGGTAGCGATCGTCGTAGTCGGCCATGGTGACTTCTCTCCCGTGTTGGCGCCGGGCGGCGTCCGGGCCCCCGGCATGCAGTCCCGCCAACAGGGGGCCGGCGTCCCGGTTCCGCCCGGCACCGCAGCCCCTTTATCCGTCCGCGCCGCCGCGATAGTGTCGCGCCCGGACATGAGGAGACCCGACCGATGCCCTTCATCCTGGAATGCCTCGACAGGCCCGGCAGCCTGGAGATCCGCGCCGCGAACCGCCCGGCGCACCTCGCCCACATCGACACGGTGGCCGACCGCGTGATCGCCGCCGGCCCGATCCTGTCCGACGACGGGGCCACGCCGGTCGGCAGCCTGCTGATCCTGGACTTCGCCGACCGGGCGGAGGTGGAAGCCTTCGCCGCCGCCGACCCCTATGCCCGGGCCGGGCTGTTCGCCAGCACGAGCATCCGGCCCTGGCGCAAGGTCTTCCCCAGGGACTGAGCCCGACGGACGGGAGGAGGATGCGGATGGCCCACTGGCTGGTGAAGTCGGAGCCGTTCAAATATTCCTGGGACAGGTTCGTCGCCGACGGCCGGACCCATTGGGACGGGGTGCGCAACCATCAGGCCGCCAACAACCTGAAGGCCATGCGGGTGGGCGACCGGGCCTTCTTCTACCACTCCAACGAGGGGCTGGAGATCGTCGGCGTGGCTGAGGTGGTGCGCGAATACTACCCCGACCCTTCCGACGGGAGCGGCCGTTTCGGCATGGTGGACCTGGCCCCGGTGCTGCCGGTGCGGGTGCCCGTCACGCTGAAGCAGATGAAGGAGGACCCGCTCCTGTCGCAGATGCAGCTCGTCCGCCAGTCGCGCCTGTCCGTCTCGGCCGTCACGCCCGAGCAGTGGGACCGGGTCTGCGCGCTGGCGGGCATCACGGCCTGAAAGCGAGGGGGTGCCCGTGCGGCTGTGCCGGCTGGCGGACATCCCCGACGGGCAGGCCCGCGGCTTCACGACCGACGGTCCCGCTGACAGCGGCACCGCGCAGCGCCGCCTCCTGGTGGCCCGGCGCGGCGGGCGGGTCTTCGCCTACGTCAATTCTTGCCCCCATGTGGGCCTGCCGCTGGACTGGCAGCCGGACCGTTTCATGAGCCCGGACGGGACCTTCCTGCACTGCGCGACCCATGGCGCACGTTTCCGGGTGGAAGACGGGTTCTGCGTCCACGGACCCTGTGCCGGGCGCAGCCTGACGCCGGTGCCGGTCGCCCTGGTGGACGGGGCGGTGGTCGTGACGGATACCGACGGGGCGACAGCGAAGGGCTGATCCGCGCCCGGGGGCCCGGGGGCGGCCAGGGGGGACGCGGGGTCAGTGCAGCGACCGGCCGCTGCCGTTTCCGCCGCAGTTTCCGCCGTTGTCGTTTCCACCGCTGTCGTTTCCGCTGCCGTCGGTCTCGCCGTCGGCAGCGTCCGCCGCCCGGCCCAGACGGTCCACCACCTCCTGCGCGAAGACGACCGGGCTGACCCGTCCCAGCAGCGGGTCGATGCCCAGTTCGGCGCACTGGAGATAATAGCGCAGCCGGTCCGCCCCTTCCGGATCGAGGGCCTCGATCTCGGCGGCGGCGTGGTCCAGCGCTGTCAGCAGTTCCTTGTCCGTCTCAAATGCCATCCTGGAGCCCGTGGCTTCTCGGGGCTCGCATTCTGACGGGCCGGGGAGCGTTGTAAAGCGCAAACTGTTTACCATGGTATGCGCTCGCCTTGCGTACAGGGCGTCCACTTGGCCCGGTCCGGCTGTCTCCAGAGAGGGGCGTCGGGTTTTCAAGCCTGGTCTTGGCGGACGCATCAGGGATTCATTTACCGGCTTTACGAACTTTCAAATTTCCACCGCCCGGGCGATGGCCGATGACGGCCAGGGCGAATTCCAGCGGGCTGCGCATGCCGATCTCGGCGTCGATGCCCAGTTCCTCGCATTGCCGCAGATAGCGCAGCCGCTCGATCTCCCGGAAACTGCGGACAGGGGTCTCCCGCACCGGCTCGTCCAGGCACGCCACCAGCGTGTCGAAAGCGGAAAACTTGCTCATGGCGGACTACTCCAATGCCCTACCGGGACATACCGGAACGCGAAAAGGATGGGAAGCACGCAGATCGCATGCAACCCCCTTCTCCCTGCTTATACTTAAGGGCACCGGGATTCCGACGCGCAACCCTTGGCGTGTGCCGATGCACAGGCCGCAAGGCTCAGCGCCAGGGCGTCAGCTCGAAGCGGAGCAGGAAGCGGTTGCAGAGGTCGAGGGTGAGCATCTCGCCGGTCCAGGCCACGGCATCGCCGGTCAGGTCGCTGGCGATCATCAGCCCGGCGGTGAGCTGCCGGCCGGCCTCGCCCGCCACGGCGGTGACGCCGTCCTGGCGCACGTCGGCGGACAGTTCCACGATCAGCCCGTAGCGGGAGATCAGGCCCAGCCCCAGCAGCAGGGCCAGCCCGGTCAGGGCGCGGCGGTTGTTGCGGCGGCGGGCAGCGGGGTCCCGGGGCGCGGCAGAGCGGGGGCAGGGCGACGGACGGGGCATGTCGGCCGGCATGGATCGGCTCCGGAACTGAAGACTGGTCCTGTATAGCATACCGATACCGGCTGTCCTGTGTCCGTTGTCACAGGAAGACGGCGGACAGGCCCCGGACCAAGGGGGGGGCCGCGTCCGTCGCGGCCGCCCCTTGGTCCGGCAGGGCTCGGTGTCCCGCGGGGGCTCAGTGCCGGAAGTGGCGCATGCCCGTGAAGACCATCGCCAGCCCGCGCTCGTCGGCGGCGGCGATCACCTCGGCATCGCGGACGCTGCCGCCCGGCTGGATCACCGCCGTCACCCCGGCCTCGGCCGCCGCGATCAGCCCGTCGGCGAAGGGGAAGAAGGCGTCCGAGGCGACGACGCTGCCGCGCGTGCCGGGTTCGGGCAGGCCGGCCGCGGTGGCCGCATCCGCCGACTTCCAGGCGGCGATGCGGGAGCTGTCCACCCGGCTCATCTGCCCGGCGCCGATGCCGACGGTGGCGGCCCCCTTGGCATAGACGATGGCGTTCGACTTCACATGCTTGGCGACGCGGAAGGCGAAGACCAGATCGGCCAGTTCCGCCGCGGTCGGGACACGCTTCGTCACCACCTTCAGGTCGGCGGCGGCGATGCGGCCGTTGTCGCGGGTCTGCACCAGATAGCCGCCGGACAGGGACTTCACGGACAGTCCCGCCGCCGCCGGGTCCGGCATGGCGCCGGTCAGCAGCACGCGCAGGTTCTTCTTGGCGGCCAGCACCCGGCGCGCGCCCTCGTCGGCGTCGGGGGCGATCACCACCTCGGCGAACAGCTTCGCGATCTCCTCCGCCGTGGCGGCGTCCAGCGTGCGGTTGCAGGCGATGATGCCGCCGAAGGCCGAGACGGGATCGCAGGCCAGGGCCCTGGCGTAGGCGTCGTGCAGGTCCGTCCCCTCGGCCACGCCGCAGGGGTTGGCGTGCTTGATGATGGCGATGGCCGGGCGCTCGAACTCGGCCACCAGCTCGAAGGCGGCGTCGGTGTCGTTCAGGTTGTTGTAGCTCAGCTCCTTGCCCTGGAGCTGGGCCGCCGTGGCGACGCCCGGCCGGGTCTCGCCGTTGGTGTAGAAGGCGGCCGTCTGGTGCGGGTTCTCGCCGTAGCGCAGGGTCTGCTTCAGCTCGCCGGAGAAGCCGATGCGGTGGGGATACTCCTCGCCGAGCTGGCCGGCGAACCAGGCGGCGATGGCGCTGTCATAGGCGCCGGTGCGGGCATAGGCCTTGGCCGCCAGCCGGCGGCGGAACGCCAGCGTCGTCCGGCCGTCGCCCGCATCGAGCTGGGCCAGCAGCTCGGCATAGTCGGACGGGTCGGTGACGATGGCGACGAAATCGTGATTCTTCGCGGCACCGCGGATCAGCGAGGGGCCGCCGATGTCGATGTTCTCGATGCAGGTGGCGAAGTCCGCCCCCTGCGCCACCGTCGCCTCGAACGGGTAGAGGTTCACCACCACCAGATCGATGCCGGGGATGTCGTGCTCGTCCATCGCCCGGGTGTGGCTGTCCAGGTCGCGCCGGGCCAGGATGCCGCCATGGATGCGGGGGTGCAGGGTCTTCACCCGGCCGTCCATCATCTCCGGGAAGCCGGTATGGGCGCCGACCTCGACCACCGGCACGCCGGCCTCCAGCAGCGCCTTGGCCGAGCCGCCGGTGGACAGGATCTCCACCCCGCGGGCGGCCAGCGCCTTGCCGAGATCGACCAGACCCGTCTTGTCGGAGACGGAGATCAGGGCGCGCGCCACGGGGACGAGATCGGGGGAACTGGTGTGCTGCGGGGTCGGGGACATGGATTTCAGCCTTCGGTGGGATCGGTGCCGTCCGCCCGCTTCTCCCGGCGGATGGCCCATTTGACGGTGGTGGTGCCCGGTACGGTGGTGCCGCGCAGGATGAGCTGGACGGTCCGGCGCGGTTCCGCCCCGGCGCCCAGATAGATGCTGTCGGCGATCTCCAGCGTGCCGCCGGCCGTGCGCAGGCGCCAGCCCTGGCCCGACGGCAGGCGCAGCAGCGCGCCGCTGCCGCCCTGGAGCAGGCCGGCCTGGACCTCGGGGTGCAGGTGGAAGCGCACGGCGAAGGTCTTGCCGCCCGCCCCTTCCAGCACATCCTCGCCGCGCAGGTCGTCGCCGCCGGCGGTCAGGTACAGGCGGCGCCGGTGCAGCAGGCCGTGCGGCTCGCGGTAGCCGTCGTGGCTCGCCTCGACCAGGACGCTGTCCAGCGTCTCCGTCCGGTGCGCCTCGACCCGGCCGGGCCGGCGGCCCAGCCCGCCCTCGGGCAGCACGGCGGCGGAATTGGTGTCCTCCACCGTCAGGGTGGAATGCGCCGCCGTCGCCGCCAGCGCGGCCCGCCAGAGCCCGTCGCCCGACGGATGGGCGCCGCAGTTCACCACCAGCCGCTCGCGGCCGACGCTCATCTCGAAGGACAGGGTGCCGGCATGGGCCCCGGCGTCCAGCCCGTGCGGCGGTGGCGCCCCCGCATCCATCAGCACCCAGGTGCGGCCGACGGTCAGCCGCTCGAAGCCGATGTGCGGGGCCGAGCGCAACGGCCGGCCGCGGGCATCCGCCTGTCCCAGCACCGTGTCGATGGTGCCGGGGTCGCCTTCCTGGCTGTCGTTGAACAGGGCCAGCCCGCCGTCGCCGTGGCGGAAGAAGCGCAAGGACGGGGTCATCCGGTCGATGGCGTGCTGCAACGCCGGCGACACCTCCGCCCGGGCGGCGCGGCAGCAGCCGCGGATGTCGATCAGGTGGCGCAGCACCTGGAGCTGCACGGCGGGGGAGCGTTCGACATGGCAGCCGTCCGGCATCACCTGCCGCGGCAGCTCCCGCTCCAGCAGCCAGCGCATCCGGGCCGCGGCCTTGCGCTGGTCGGGCAGGCACAGCCCGCCGAAGGCCAGCCCCTTGATCCCGGCGATCAGGGCCATGCCCTTGACCCCGCCCGGCAGCACGCGGGTCAGATGGCGGACCTGCCGGGCCAGACTGTCGAAGACCTGGGCGCGCAGCGCGTCGTCCGCGCTGGCCAGGAAGAAGTCGTGCATGCCGATCCAGGCGGCGATGCGCTGGCCCGTGACGTCCGGCGCCCAGGCCACGGGATGCCAGCGCGCCTGCGTCTCCAGCCAGTGGCTGACCAGGGCGCGCGCCTGCCGCCGGCCGGCATCGCCGCCGATGGCGCGCAGGTGGCGCAGCCAGTCGAAGCCGTGCATCTCCGCCAGCCACGCGGCGGAGGCGTCGGGCGCCAGCCAGGGCGGCACGGCGCCGTGCAGCGTCTGCCCGGCGAAGGGGAAGCGGTTGTCCAGCAGGGCAGCGCCCAGGGCGGCGTCGCCGGGCCAGGGGTCGACCGGCACCGCCTCCAGCCCGCCCGGGCTGCGCCCGGACAGGGCCAGCATGCGCCAGAGCGGGCTGCCGTACAGCCAGCCGCGACCGCCGGCCCTGAAGCGGCGATGCCGTGTCCCCGCCTGGGCCTTCGCTCCGGGCATGACGGCTCCCGTCAGTCGCTGCCGCCGCGCAGCCGGCGGATGTTGGCGCCGTAGGCTGCGGGGCCGCCCTGGAAGGTCGCCGTGCCGGCGACCAGAACGTCGGCACCGGCCTCCACCGCCTGCCGGGCGGTCGTGACGTTGATGCCGCCGTCCACCTCCAGATCGACCGTGCGGCCCGAGGCGTCGATGCGCCGGCGCAGATCCGCGATCTTGCGGAGCTGGGAGGCGATGAAGCTCTGCCCGCCGAAGCCGGGGTTGACGGACATGACCAGGACGAGGTCCACATCGTCCAGCAGGTAGTCCACCATGGCCACGGGCGTGTGCGGGTTCAGCACGATGCCCGGCCGCTTGCCCAGCGAGCGGATGAGCTGCACCGTGCGGTGCGGATGCGGACCGGCCTCGGGATGGAAGCTGATGATGTCCGCCCCGGCCTCCGCGAAGGCGACCACGTAGGGATCGACCGGCGCGATCATCAGGTGGACGTCGAAGACCTTCGCCGAATGGGGGCGCAGCGCCTTCACGATGCCCGGACCCAGGGTGATGTTCGGCACGAAGTGGCCGTCCATCACGTCCACATGGATGTAGTCGGCCCCGGCCGCGTCCACGGCGCGCACCTCTTCGCCCAGCCGGGCGAAGTCGGCGGACAGGATCGACGGAGCGATTCGGACGGGTTGCTGCGGCATGGGCGGTTCGTAGCAAGACCGGCGCCCGCCCGCAAGGTGCGGCAAGGGTGACCCCGACCGGACGCAGGGCTGGCGGGCGGTTCCGGCCCTCCCTCTCGCCCGGGTCTCTTGCGTCCAGGTCTCTTGCGCCCGGGCTGCGGCCGGACGATCCTGCGGCCCCGGACCGGAGTCCCCCAGCGGAGAGAGCCATGGCCATAGCGACCGCCGACCTGTTCGACAGCCACGAGGACATCCTGGAAAGCTGCGAGACGCAGTTCCGCAGCTATGGCGGCCGCGCCGCCTTCCACGGCCCGATCCGCACGGTGCGCTGCCACCAGGACAACGCGCTGCTGAAGTCCCTCCTCTCCACGCCGGGCGACGGCGCGGTGCTGGTGGTGGACGGCGGCGGCAGCCTGCGCACGGCGCTGGTCGGCGACCTCATCGCCGGGCTGGGCGTGAAGAACGGCTGGGCCGGCATCGTCGTCCACGGCGCCATCCGCGACAGCGAGGCCATCGGCGGCCTGGACATCGGGCTGAAGGCGCTGGGCAGCAACCCGCGCAAGAGCACGAAGACCGGGGCGGGGGAGGCGGACCGGCCCGTCGCCTTCGGCGGCTGCACCTTCACGCCCGGCCACTGGCTCTACAGCGACGCCGACGGCGTGGTGGTGGCGCCGCGCCGGCTGCACGACTGACGCGCAGGTGAGGGGCGGGTGCCTCAGCCGGTCCGGCGCAGTCGCGCGGCGAAGAACCCGTCCATCCCGCCGGGGATCAGGCCCGGCGTGGTGCGGACGTCGCCCGCGGCGGTGACCGCTCCGGCCAGCCCGCCCAGCTCGGCCGGGTCCACCGGCACGCGGACCAGATCGGGCCGCCTCGCCAGCAGCGCCTCCACCTGCCGCTCGCCCTCCTCGGGCTGCAAGGAGCAGGTCGCGTAGACCAGCAGTCCGCCGGGCTTCAGCATGTCGGCCGCGCGGATCAGCAGGCGGGCCTGCACGCGGGCCAGCTTGGCCACGTCCTCTTCCGTCTTCAGCCGCTGCACGTCCGGGTGCCGCCGGATCGTGCCGGTGGCGGAGCAGGGCGCGTCCAGCAGCACGGCGTCCACCGGGGCGTCGGGGCTCCAGGCCGTGGCGTCGGCCGCCACCGTTTCCACCTCCAGCCCCAGCCGGGCGAGGTTCTCGCGCAGCCGCTCCAGCCGCTTCTCCGACCGGTCCACGGCGGTGACGCGGGCGCCGGCGGCGGCGAGCTGGGCCGTCTTGCCGCCGGGCGCGGCGCACAGGTCCAGCACCTCCCGCCCGGCCACGTCGCCGAACAGCCGCGCCGGGATGGCGGCGGCCGCGTCCTGCACCCACCAGGCCCCTTCGGCGAAGCCGGGCAGTTCCGTGACAGGACCGCCGGCCGGCAGGCGCAGGCTGCCGCCGGGCAGCCGTTCGGCTCCCAGCCGTTCTGCCCAGAGGTCCGCATCGGCGCGCACGGTGATGTCCAGCGGCGGCTCCGCCAGATGCGCCTCCACGATGGCGCGGGTGGCGCCGGTGCCGTAGGCCTGCCGCCAGGCCAGCCAGAGCCAGTCGGGCGTGTTCAGCCGGCCGGCGTCCTGCGCGGCCAGCAGGCCCGCGCCCTCCCGCGACAGCCGGCGCAGCACGGCGTTGACCAGCCCCTTGTAGGGCGTCTGCCCGCGCGCCACCGCCAGTTCGACGCTGGTGTCCACGGCGGCGTGCGCCGGGGTGCCCAGGAACAGGAGCTGGGCGGCGCCCAGGCGCAGGATGTCCTGCACCGGTCCCTTCACCGGCTGACCCGGCTTGGCGAGCGCGCCCTGCACCAGGGCGTCGAGCTGGCCCAGCCGGCGGAACACGGTGGCGCAGAGCAGGCGGACGAAGCCGCGGTCGCGCGGCTCCAGCGCGCGCACGCCACGGTTCGCCTCCAGCGCGTCGTCGAAGGGGACGCCCTTGCGCAGGGTGGCCTGGATCAGGTCGAGGGCGGCGGCGCGGGCGGCCAGCGGTTCACCGTCCGGCGGTGGTCCGCCAGCGGGCGTCCCGGCGTCATGGTCGTGCGGATGATCGGTCATCGGGGGCGGTTTAGCGCCCCCGAAGGCTCTTGTCGATGGAGCACGCGCAGTCTGGCGAGGTGCAGTCCGGCGAAGGGCGGTCCTCCGGTCAGGGGCGGGCCGGGTCAGGCCCAGGGACCCCGCGGTGTCCCGCCGGAACCGGGGCCGCCGCCGGGGCCGGTGCTCGGGACGCTGCCGCGGCGGCCCGGGGCAGAGGGAGGGGCAGAGGACGGGACCGTCGCGGCGCCGGTCCAGACGCTGCGGGCGCCGGCATCGGCGCTCCAGCCGCCGGAGCCGCGGGACGCACCGCCGCCCGCCGCCATGGCGCGGAGCAGGCGGATGCGCTCCTCCGTCCGCGGGTGGGTGGAGAACAGGCTGTCCACGCTGCGCGCGTGCAGCGGGTTGATGATGAACATGTGCGCCGTGGCGGGGTTGTTCTCCGCCTGCACGTTCACCGTCCGCCCGGCTGCCCGCTGGATGCCCTCCAGCGCGTTCGCCAGCCAGGTCGGGTTGCCGCAGATCTCGGCCCCGATGCGGTCCGCCTCGTACTCGCGGCTGCGGCTGATCGCCATCTGCACCAGCATGGCCGCCATCGGCGCCAGGATCACCATCAGGATGGTGCCGACCGCGCCCAGCGGGTTGTTGCGGTTGTCGCCGCCGCCGAAGAACAGGCCGAAGTTCGCCAGCATGGACAGCGCACCGGCCAGGGTCGCCGTGATCGTCATGATCAGGGTGTCGCGGTTCTTCACATGCGCCAGCTCGTGCGCCATGACCCCGGCGACTTCCTCCGGGGTGAGCTGGTTCAGCAGGCCGGTGGTGGCCGCGACGGCCGCGTTCTCCGGATTGCGGCCGGTGGCGAAGGCGTTCGGCTGCGGATTCTCGATGATGTAGACCTTCGGCATGGGCAGACCCGCGCGGGCCGCCAGATCCCGGATCATGCCGTAGAACTGCGGCGCGCTGCGCTCGTCCACCTGCCGCGCGTTGTACATGCGCAGCACCACCTTGTCCGAATTCCAGTAGGCGAACAGGTTGGTGCCGAGGCCGATCAGCAGGGCGATCATCATGCCGCCCTGCCCGCCGATCATGTAGCCGACCGCCAGGAACAGGCCGGTGAGGCCGGCCAGAAGGATCGCGGTGCGGAAATAGCCGTTCATGGCTTGAAACTTCCTTGGCGAAGGGGCCCCGTCGGCCCCGTCACGCCTAGAGATGGGAACGCGCTGGGAACAGCGTCAAGACTTGGCGGTGCCGTGGGGGCATGCCATATGGGGGGCATGAGCCAGGTGCCCCCCCAGCCGACCACGCCTGCGCCGGCGGCCGAGCCCGCCGCCGCGGTGTCCCCCCCTTCTGCCGACGCCGTTCCCGCCGTGCCCGGGGTGGGGAACCGCCGCCCGGCGCAACCGCCCGGGGAGATCGGCGGCCCCGCCGGTCCCGAACCCACCCGCTACGGCGACTGGGAAAGCAAGGGCCGCTGCTCCGACTTCTGAGGGTGGAGCCTCCCGTCCCTGCACCGTACACTAGTATTTATCGCCTAAGCGCTGCGGTTTCAGAGCTATTTTGCCTGATATTAACGCTGCTTTAGGAATTGGGTCCCCAAAAGGGCTTTGTCGCCGCCCTTGCCCACGCTAGACTGCTGTCCCCGCAACTCCGCCCGTGCGCTGTCCGTGTCCCGTCCGCTCCGCCACCCCCTTGTCCGTCTGCCGATGCTGGCCCTGCTCGCCGCCCTCCTGCCCGCGGGCGCCGTGGCGCGGGGGGAGGGGCTGCCCGGTCCCGTCGCCGCGGAGGTGCTGGAGGTGGTGGACGGCGATACGCTGTCCGTCCGGGTCAAGGTCTGGCTGGATCAGGAACTGCAGACCCGTGTCCGGCTGGATGGCATCGACACGCCGGAGATCCGCGGCAAGTGCGAGCGCGAGAAGGAGATGGCCCGCGCCGCCCATGAGATGCTGCGCCGGCTGGTGCAGCGGGACCGCTCCCGCGTCCTGCTGCGCGACGTGGACTACGACAAGTACGGCGGCCGGGTGCGGGCACGGGTGCTGCTGCCCGACGGTACGGACGTGGCGGAGACCCTGATCGGCGCCGGTTACGCCCGGCCCTATTCCGGTGGCGCCCGTGCCGGCTGGTGCGAGGTGGCACAGCGGCCCTGACCCCGGGGCGAGGGCTGCCGCCGCGACCGCTCGCCGCGGCGGGGGAACATGGTCCGGGGCGGGGCGTTCTTCCGGCATGATGTCCCGACGTCCCTTCCGGCTGCTCACGGCGGTTCTGCTGGTGATGCTGGCCTCCCCGGCCGCAGCGCAGCCCGCCCCGGCTGCCCCCGCCCTGGAACTGCCGGCCCCGGACATGGGCTTCGTGCTGGAGGTTCGCGGCCGGCTGCCCGACGGCGTCGCGGCCGAGGAATTCGGCCGGCGCATCGCGGCGGCGCTGCCGGAGCCGCTTGCCGACCCGCAGCGCAACTTCACCAAATCGTCCGCCTACCGGCCGGAGGCCGACTACCGGCTGGTGATGGTCTTCCATGGCCCCGAGCCGGTGGAGGCCGCGCGGCTGTGCGACGGTGTGGCGGCGACGCCGGACGATCAGGCGCCGCAGGCCCCCCGCTTCGACGATCTGGGGACGACCAACCATGTCACGGCCGCCCTGTGCGAGAGCGGCACGGTGCTGAGCACGGCGGCGGACCGCATCGCCGGCGAACTGCGTCCGGAGCAGGCCAGCTTCCGCTTCCTGGTCGCCGATGTGATCAAGCAGCTCTTCCCCAGCGGCTTCGACACGCTGCCCGGCAGCATCCCCGGTGCGGCCCCGGCCCCGGCAGGGGCACCGCCCGGCTGACCGCGGCCGTCGCCGCCCCCTGAGCGTCGGGTCCCGGGCGTCAGGCCCGGCCCGGCATCCAGTCGGCAGCGGTGAGCGCGATGCCCGCCCGCTCCTCCAGCAGCCGGGCGACGCTGCCCTGCCAGCGGCTGGATTCCGAACCGACATGGCTGAGGCCGTTGCCGTCCGAACTGCCGCGTGCCCAGTGGCGCTTGTTCGGCGGGAAGGGCAGGCACGGCGCCGTCAGGTCGGGACGGGTATAGCTCGCGCGGTGCAGCCGTGGGGCGTCCTCCCCCTCGGCCGGCCAGGCCCGCAGCTTCCCGGCATGGCTCCATTCGCAGAAGACGGTGTCGCGGACGCGCAGCAGCAGCACCGTCTGGTCGCCGTGAAAGCCAGGGCCGACCAGTTCGCCATAGGCGCCCTTCAGATGGTGCAGGGCGGGGGCCGAGCGGCGGACGGTCCGGCCCAGCGCCAGCCAGGCGTCGTCGATGCCGCCGGCCTCCATGCAGGCCGACCAGAAGGCTTCGCGGTAGCGCCAGTCCGGATCGTGGTTCTGTTCCCCGACAAGATCGAAGAAGGCGCCCAGCGCCGCGCGGGACAGCCATGTCTCCATCAGCGCGACGGCATCCTCGCCCGCACGGACCCACTGGCCGGGACGGGTGCGCGGATCGCCGAGCCGGGCCAGGAGGAACTTCTGCACCGCCGCACGGGTCGGCTCCTCCAGCCCGGACCGCCCGGTCAGCCAGGGTGCCATCAGGCTGCGGACGATCTGGCCGCGGCTCTCCGGCTCGTCGAAGCGCAGGCTGTCGCCGGGGGCCAGGAAATCCGCCACCCGGGCGACCCGCTGGGCGCCCGCGGGGCCGGCCAGATGGTCGGGGACCAGGGACAGCACCTCGGCCTGGATCGTCCGCGCATAGCCGGAACTGGCGCGCATCGGATCGTCCAGGCAGGCGCGGCCCAGCAGGGTGTCCACCGGCTCGTCGGTCAGGACGATCCAGCGCGCCAGGGTGCGGGGGCCGTCCGCCGCGTCGAACAGCCGGCACCAGGCGTCCGCGTCCCGCCAGGGCTCCAGCCGGGGCCGGCGGGCCGCCGTGATCAGGCGCCGGATGCCGTTGCCGGCCTCCGCGATCCGGGGCATGTCGTAGGAGAAGTTGCGGATCCACGCCTCGATCAGGGTGCGGCGGGCCCGGTTGCGGCGGTTGCAGACGTCCAGCACGGCTTCCAGCAGGCCGTTCAGCCCGGCCAGCGGGTCCAGGCCGCCCCACATCAGCCAGGGCGCATCGCAGAGGTCCCGCGGCGCCGCCGCCGCCACCCCGCCGGGGCCGCGCGCCGCCTCCAGCAGACGCCGGCGCACCGCGGCCAGCATGTCGTCGCCCGGCGGCGCCGGGGCGGCGTTGGCGCCGGCCAGGGCCGTGACCAGCCGGCCGCTCTCCGGCATATCGGGCAGCATCGCGTAGTGAGGCAACCGGCCAGCCGTCGCCTGCAAGGAGATCAGGGCCTCACGCATGAGGCTCATGGCGTCTTCCCCTGATGATCCTGGCCCTGATGGTCCTGGCCCTGACCTTCCTGGTCCGGGCCGAGAACGTCATGGATGCGACCGCGCAGCCGCTCCAGCTCGTCGGAGGTGCGGGAGGACAGGACGAAGCGGAGGTCGATCCGGCGGTTCCGGCGGTAATCCTCCTCCGTCGTCCCCTGCGCCTCGGGCAGGGGGCGGCGCTCGCCGTAGCCGGAAACGCCCAGAAGCGGCTGGCCGCTCGGGTTGCGCAGCGTCTCCAGCACCGGGCTGGTCTCGCGCAGGCTCTGGAAGACGGCCAGGGCGCGTTCCGTGGACAGCCGGTCGTTCAGCGCCTGCGACTGGGCGGGCGGCACGTTGCGGAACGGCTGGCGGTCCGTATGGCCCTCGACCAGAACGGCTTCCAGTATCGGCATCCTCTCACCCGGGCACGCCACCGACGCACCTTCCGCGAAACAGGGAAGCACGCTTCCCAGGATGTCGGCCATGACCTTGACCGTCCGGTCCGCCTCTTCCCGGTAGACGGCCTTGCCGGTTTCGAACAGCAGGTCGCCCGACAGACGCAGAATACCCGATTCCGGATCGAGGGTCACCCGTACACCCTGCCTGTCCAGGCTCGCCTCCAGGGACTGCAGCATCTGGTTGCGCATGCTCCGGCGACTCTCGATGTCGCGCTCAAGCTGGGCCACCGCCTGGGTCAGCAGCCGGCGCAGTTCCTCGTTCTCCTGCTTCTGCTTCGCCGCCTCTTCCGTCAGGCGGCGGGCCTCGTTCACGACCTCCTCGTAACGGGACAGATCGACGACCTTCTCCTCCGCATTGCGGAAATTCAGGGCGAACACGGTCAGCATCAGCAGGAATATGAACAGGATGCCGATCATGAGGTCGCTGATGGAGGCGAAGTACCCCTCTTCGGTTTCCTCATCCGGGCCGGTGACCATCGCCATGCATCACCTTCCGATCAGCGGTTCTGGTCCGCACTGAAATCTTCGAGCGTCTCTTCCAGTCCCTTGACCAGGGCGGCGATCTGGGTCGCCGCCTTGGCGAGGTTCTGGTCGGTCTGGCTGACGAAGCCGTTGATCTCGCGGGCGAAGCCCTGGAGACCGTCCTGCAACGCGGCGAGCGTCCGGGCGAGATCGCCGTCGATCCCCTCGAACCGCTTCGCCGCTGTCGCCAGACCGTCGGCCAGCCGACCGGCCGCCGAGGTGGCCGCGTCCAGCCGGCCCGACGCCTCGGAGACCTGCTCGATGGCCCGCCCCACGGCCTGCACGACGGTTCCCAGCGACTCCGTCGTGCCCCGGACGGTCTGGCCCGCCGTGCTCAGATTCGTGGAGGCCTGGAGCAGCGGCCCGGCGGCCGCGCCGGCGGCACGCTCGAACTCCACGCTGCGGGTGGCCAGGGCGTTGGCGGCGGCGGCCAGGGCCGCGATCTCGTGCGTCAGGGTGCCGACCTTGTCGCCCAGCAGCCCGCCGGCGCTGCGCATGGCCGTGCCGGCCGTCTCCCCGCCGCGGCCCAGCGCGTCCGCGGCCTCGGTCCCGGCGCGGCCCAGCCGGTCGGCCGCGTCCCGGACCGCCGCGGCGATGGAGCCGCCGGCGTCGCCCAGCCCGTCGCGGAAGGCCGCGGCCCCTTCGGCACCGCTGCTGCGCAGCGCCTCGCCCGCCGTGCCGACGGAGGCCCGCAGCTCGGCCAGCATCGCCTGGATTTCCGCGCGCATGCCTTCGGTGGCGTCGCTGATCCGGGTCACGGCCTTCTCCGCCCCGCGGCCGAGCGCGTCGCCGCCCTCGCTGGCGGAGCGTTCCAGCAGGGTGCCGATCCGGCCCACGCTGCGTTCCAGGGCGGTGCTGGCCTCCGCGACACGGGTGGCGAGCTGGTCGAAGGCGTCGATCCCGGCGGTGCGGCTGCTGGCGGCCAGGGCGCTCAGCTCCGCCGTCATCGCCTCCACCCGCTCGGCAAGGCGGGCGGCGGTCTCCTCCGTCTGCCGGCCCATGCTGCCTTCGACGGCCGCGGCCGTCCGTTCCAGCAGGGTGGCGACGTTGCGGGCCGACTCCTCGAAGCCGGCGGCGGCCGCTTCGATCCGGGCCGCCATCCGCTCCCCGGCCTCCGCGCCGGTGGTCCGGCTCTGCTCGGCGATCCGGCCCAGCGTCTCGGCCAGCCCGCCCATCTGATCGGTGATCCGGGCCAGGGCCGCCTCGGTGCCGGAGCCCAGTCGGTTGGCGACCGTGTCGGCGGACTGGGTCATCCGCACCGCGGCCTCGCCCAGCCCCTGCTGCACCCCTTCCAGCCGGCTGCCCAGCCCGGAGAGGCTGTCCACGACCTGCTGCATGTGCTCGCCCGTGCCGCCGCGCAGCCCCTGGAGGAAGGAGTCGAGCATGGCGGCCATCGCCTGCTCGTTGTGCGAGCCCAGGCCCAGGGCGAGCTGCTGCATGGCCTGGGTCAGCGGACCGACATGCTCGCCCAGCCGCGCGTCGAAGGCACGGTCGAAGGCGCTGCCCAGGCCGGCGGCCAGGTCGGCCGAGACCGCCTGCATCCGGTCGGTCTGCCGTTCCAGGAGATCGTTCGTCTCCCGTTGCAGGTCGGCCGGGGTGATCAGCGGAATGCGGGCCTCCAGGGCGGAGAGGAGACCGGCCAGATCGTCCTCGACGCGCTTGAGCAGGACCTTGGTGGTGATGGCATAGGTGATCGACAGGCCCATGCCGACCAGCGAGGTGACGAACTTGGCCGAGGCCGTGCCCAGCAGCAGGCGCAGCGCCTCGTTCCGGATCTCCGCCGTTCCGGCCACGATCCCGCCGGCCGACCCCAGGGCTGCGGCCAGCCCCAGGAAGGTGAACAGAAGTCCCGCCCCGACCAGCAGGTTCGGCATGGCGGTGTGGTAGCGCAGGTTGACGCCGCCGGGCATCGAATGCAGCAGGCCGACATCGAACCAGGTCTTCGGCCGCACGGTGGTGCGGACCGGCTGTCCGGGCTGGCGTGGCAGCAGCAGGGAGTTGCGGAACTCGCACCAGCGCTCGCCCAGGACCGGATCTTCGGCCAGGGCCGTGTCGATCTCCCCGTACCGCTCTGCGAAGGCGGCCGCGTCGGAGGACTGTCTGACCGTTGCCCGCGCCCCGGACAGGGCCTTGCGGAAGCGGAGCGTGGCGCGGACGAACCGCGTCCCCGACCAGATCGCCCAGGCACACAGTCCGACCAGAACCGAGCCGATCACCCAGTCGTTCGAAACGACCGGCGCAAGGGCTGCAAAGATCGCCTTGAACATCTCCTAGTATTCCATCGCGTGCGGGGGCAGATCGGTTCTGGGGGGACGGTCGGTGCGATCCGGGGCGGGGGCCGGGACCTGCGGCCGGATGCGGTCGCGCCGGTCATTCGTATAGCGGTTCGGGATGGCGGGCAATGTCCGGAAATGCGCGGATGTGGCACGCATCCATGGCGCGGACCGTCCGCGCGGGGGAGGGGCGCGGACCGTCCGCGCGGGGGAGGCGGGCCGGACCGGAATGGCCCCTTCGTGTGGCCGCAGTATGGCAGGCCGGCACGTCCCGGAGTCGCGCTGTGGCGCAACGCAGAAGGGCGGCCCCCGTCGGAGCCGCCCTTCCATCCCGCCGCGTATGCGGGCGCCGCGCCGGTATGCGCCGTGTCAGTGCGGTGCCGCGGCCACCTGCACCCGGATGTCGTAGATCGAGCCCGGCTCGCTGGCCGGTGTCACGTCGATCATGAAGTCGCACTGGCCCGACCTGTTCACCTGCTGCGGCGGCGCGATCAGGGCCGGCGTCTCGCCGCCCGGCGCGAACATGCCGGTCCAGGCCTGGCGGCACTGCTTCTTCGCTTCGGGTTCGACATAGACGATCTCCCAGAAGTGGGTCGTCTCCTTCTCCACCGCCAGGGTCATGCCCGTGCGCAGCGTCGGCGGCTCCGCCCCCTCGGCGGCCTTCTCCGGCCGGCCGGGCAGCTTGCCCGCGAACACCTCGGTCCCGTCCGCCCGGATCACCAGATCCAGCGGCTTGGTCGTCATGTTCTGAAGGGTGTGGATCAGCGCGAAGCTGGTGGGGGTGGAGGGCTGCGGCAGGGTCGGGGGCGGCGGCGCCACCTCCTTCACCGGCTCCGCGGCGGCCTTCTTCTGCGGCTGCTGCTTCTTCTGGGGCTGCTTCTTCTGCTGGGTCTGCTTCTGCGGCTGGGCCTGCTGGGCTTCGGCCGGCAGGGAGACGGCAAGGCCGAGCAGGAGGCTGGTCGCGGCGACAAGGAGGAGGCGCGGAGTCTGCATGTTCACGTTCCCTGGTTTGCTTCTTGCCGGGGTCCGGTGCCGGCCCCCGTTACCGGGTCGGTTCCACCGGGGCCTGCACCCCGGCGGTCCGGCCCGCCCGTTGTTCCGCCGCCACCCTACCGGCTCGCCGGCCGGGGGTCGAGACTTCCTGCGCCGGCTTCGCGCCGGCGAAGGCACATCCGTGCCCCTGCGGACGCGGAAAGGGCGGCCGGATCGCTCCGGCCGCCCTCAGACTGCTGACAAAGGCCTGGCGTGAGCCGGGCCTTTGTGATTCGATTGGTCATGCTGAGGAAACCGACGGCGCAGCAGACTGAAATCGAGATGGTGACGCTCGACGGTCTGGTTCCGCCCGATCACCTGCTTCGCAAGATCGACGCGGTGATCGACTTCTCCTTCATCCATGATCGCGTGTCCGGGCTTTACTGTCCGGACAACGGCCGTCCGGCCCTTGATCCGGTTGTCATGTTCAAGGCGCTGTTCATCGGCTACCTGTTCGGCATCCGCTCCGAACGCCAGCTGGTGCGCGAGATCCAGGTGAACGTGGCGTATCGCTGGTTTCTGGGTCTGCGCCTGACCGATCCGGTGTTCGACGCCTCGACGCTGAGCCAGAACCGGCGCCGGCGTTACCGGGACACCTCCGTGGCGCAGGACATCTTCGACCATGTGGTGGAGCAGGCGATCGGCCACGGGCTGGTGGACGGCACCGTGCTCTACACCGACAGCACCCACCTCAAGGCCAACGCCAACAAGAACCGCTACGACAAGGCGGTGGTCGCCAAGTCGCGGGCGGATTACTGGGACGATCTGGACCGGGCGGTGGAGGCGGACCGCGCCACCCACGGCAAGAAGCCCCTCAAGCCCAAGGACCGGCAGCCGCCCGAGAAGGAGACCAAGATCAGCCGCACCGATCCGGAGAGCGGCTACATGGTGCGCGATGGCAAGCCCACCGGCTTCTTCTACCTTGATCACCGCACCGTGGATGGGCGCCATGGCATCATCACCGACAGCTTCGCCACCCCCGCCAACGTGCACGACAGCATCGTCTATCTCGGCCGGCTCGACCGCCAGCGCGCCCGCTTCGCGCTCGACGTCAAGGCCGTCGGGCTGGACGCCGGCTATGCCACGGCCGGGATCGCAAAGGGGCTGGAGGACCGCGCCATCCTCGGCGTCACCGGCTACAACCGACCGACACCCCCGGCCCCGGGGATGATGCCCAAGAGCGCCTTCACCTACGAGCCCGGGACCGACACCTGGTCATGCCCCGGCGGACAGGCCCTCGCCTACGCCACCACCGACCGCAACGGCTACCGCCACTACAGGAGCGATCCGGCCCTCTGCTTCGCCTGCCCGCTGCTCGCGTCGTGCACCCGCAACCCCAAGGCCGTCCGCACCATCACCCGCCACCTCTGGGCCGACATCCGCGAGCGCACCGACGCCCACCGCAAGACCCCCTGGGGCAAGGCCATCTACAAGCGACGAAAAGAGACGGTCGAACGCTCCTTTGCCGACGCCAAACAGCTCTTCGGGCACCGCTACGCACGCTTCCGCGGCCTCCTCGGCGTCACCTGGCAGTGCCTGCTCGCCGCCGCCGCCCAGAACATCAAGAAAATCGCCCTCGCAATCGCCCCGAAGGCAGCCCTCCGGCCAGCCTGAGACAGAAACCTCCCTGTCTGCCCGATCCACCCAACCAGTTTCGACAGCCGCAATCCCCAAAAATGAAAACCCCGCCGAAAACGACGGGGTTTGTCATCGGTCTGAGGGCGGCCGGATCGCTCCGGCCGCCCTCCCTGAGGGGGTGTCGCCCCTGTCCTTGCCGCGCTGGCGTCAGACGCGGTTCTGCCGGTTCTCCACCAGTTCCGTCACCACGGTCGGATCGGCCAGGGTGGAGGTGTCGCCCAGGGCCTCATGCTCGTTGGCGGCGATCTTGCGCAGGATGCGGCGCATGATCTTGCCCGACCGGGTCTTGGGCAGGCCCGGCGCGAACTGGATCAGGTCCGGGCTGGCGATCGGGCCGATCTCCTTGCGCACCCACTGCACCAGCTCCTTGCGCAGGGGTTCGGTCGGCTCCTCCCCGTCCACCAGGGTGACATAGGCGTAGATGCCCTGGCCCTTGAGGTCGTGCGGGTAGCCGACGACCGCGGCCTCCGCCACCTTGGGGTGGGCGACCAGGGCGCTCTCGATCTCCGCCGTGCCCATGCGGTGGCCGGAGACGTTGATCACGTCGTCCACGCGGCCGGTGATCCAGTAGTAACCGTCGTCGTCGCGGCGGCAGCCGTCGCCGGTGAAGTACTTGCCCGGGAAGGTGCTGAAATAGGTCTGCACAAAGCGTTCATGGTCGCCGAACACGGTGCGCATCTGGCCCGGCCAGCTGTCCGCGATGCAGAGATTGCCCTCCGTCGCGCCCTCCAGGTGGTGGCCCTCATTGTCCACGACCACCGGCCTGACGCCGAAGAAGGGCAGGGTGGCGGAGCCCGGCTTGGTCGGGATGGCGCCCGGCAGCGGCGAGATCAGGATGCCGCCCGTCTCCGTCTGCCACCAGGTGTCCACGATCGGGCAGCGGCCCTCGCCGACCACGGTGTGATACCAGAGCCAGGCTTCCGGGTTGATCGGCTCGCCCACCGAGCCCAGCAGGCGCAGGCTGTTCCGGCTGGTGCGCTTCACCGGCCCCTCGCCCTCGCGCATCAGGGCGCGGATGGCGGTGGGGGCGGTGTAGAAGATGTTGACCTTGTGCTTGTCCACCACCTGCCAGAAGCGGCTGGAGTCCGGGTAGTTCGGGATGCCCTCGAACATCAGGGTGGTGGCGCCGTTCGCCAGCGGGCCGTAGACGATGTAGCTGTGGCCGGTGACCCAGCCCACGTCCGCCGTACACCAGTAGATGTCGCCATCGTGGTAGTCGAAGACGTACTGGTGCGTCATCGAGGCGTAGACCAGATAGCCGCCGCTGGTGTGCAGCACGCCCTTGGGTTTGCCGGTGCTGCCCGAGGTATAGAGGATGAACAGCGGGTCCTCGGCCCCGATCTCCTCCGGCGGGCAGTCGGGCGACACCGCCGACACCTCCTCATGATACCAGAAGTCGCGCCCGTCCTCCCAGGCGACCTGCCCGCCGGTGCGGCGGACGACGATCACGGTGCCGACATCGGGGCAGGACTTCAGGGCCTGGTCCACATTGGCCTTCAGCGGCACCTTGCGGCCGCCGCGCAGGCCCTCGTCCGCGGTCAGCACGATGCGGCTGTCGCAGTCCTGGATGCGGTCCTTCAGGCTGTCCGGGGAGAAGCCGCCGAACACCACCGAATGGATGGCGCCGATGCGGGCGCAGGCCAGCATGGCGAAGGCCGTCTCCGGGATCATCGGCATGTAGATGGTGACCCGGTCGCCCTTCTGGACGCCGTGCTTCTTCAGCACGTTGGCGAGGCGGCAGACATTGGCGTGCAGCTCGGCGTAGCTGATGTGCCGGTGCTCGGCGGGGCTGTCGCCCTCCCAGAGGATGGCGGTCTGGTCGGCCCGGGTGGCGAGATGCCGGTCGATGCAGTTGGCCGAGACGTTCAGCGTGCCGTCATGGAACCAGCGGATGTGGACATCGCCGCTGAAGGAGCAGTCCTTCACCTGGGTATAGGGCCTGATCCAATCGATGCGCTTGCCCTGTTCGGCCCAGAACGCCTCCGGATCGGAGATCGACTGGTCGTACAGGCGTTGATAGCTGGCGGCGTCCACCCAGGCGTCGGAAGCGAACGCCTCGGGCACGGGAAAGATCGAGGTGTCGGTCATGGGCTTGAAATCCCCCCGCTGTCGGTTGTTGCTGTGCGTGCACCGCCGGTCGGCGGCCCGGGGGCGGTCTGCGCCCCCGGCACGGACAGGGTTTCCGGGAACGGCCGCCACCGGCACCTGCCATCCCCCATGATTCGCCCGATTATTCATCGGGTTGATGGAATCCTCAAGGCGCCTGCGGTCCGCTCCGGCCGGATCGGACCGTCCGGATGCATTTCCCTGTCCGGATGCCGTCCCGCCCTTGTGGTCAAGCCGGAGCATCCCGGCCTTGATCCATCTCAACGGTGGAGCGTCGCCCGGGTCACGCGACTTCCGAGCGGTTGTCGTGCGGGCCGGGACGGCCCGTGGCAACAGGTGCCGGCCTTCCCTGATGCGCCCGGGCCGCGTCCGTGGTAATTCTACCGTAAAGGGCAGAGGACGGCCGGGGCCTGAGGGCATGGGGGGCCAGGATCGGGCTCACGGTCGATCAGGCTCACGGTCGATCAGGCTTACGGCCGGGAGAAGAACGGACGGGGGATCGGAATGCAGGGCGCGGGCAGCGGCAGGGCAGGCGGTGGGCAGTCGGGCGGTGGCCCGAGCGATGGCCCGACCGGCGGCGAGCGCCCCGGCGGCCTGCCCCCGCTGGGAAATCCGGCGCACGGCGATCCGCTGACGGGCTCCGCCCTTCTGGAGGGAGCCCCGTCGGCGGAGGTCCCGGCAGACGGCATGCCCCGGAGCCTGCGGGCCGGCAGTATTGCGGATCTGATCCCGCCGGACCGGACCCCGCTGGCCGAGCGGATGGTCCGCATGAGCCAGATCGGCAACCGCACCAATCTGATGGCGATCGACGCCGTGCTGCGGGCGGTGCCGCGCACCCCGCGCGGCTATGCCGACGCGGCGCTGGAGACGGCCGTGATCTCCCGCCGCGTGGCCCGCGCCGCGGGCGACCTTTCGGCCTTCCTCCAGGAAGCCGGGGCGGACGTGGCGCAGCTCTGATGCGGGCGGGGCGGCGTCCGTCGCCGGAAACCGCCCCCCTCAGAGCCCTTCACTTCAACGGATACCGCCTCTCCCGGCAGCCCGCCTCTCCCGGAAACCCGTCTCTCCTGGCAGCCCGTGGCTCAGGCGAACTCGCGCACGTCGGTCAGCCGGCCGGTGAAGGCCGCTGCCGCGGCCATCGCCGGGCTCATCAGGTGGGTGCGCCCGCCGGGGCCCTGGCGCCCTTCGAAATTGCGGTTCGAGGTGCTGGCGCAGCGCTCGCCCGGCTTCAGCTTGTCGTCGTTCATGGCAAGGCACATGGAGCAGCCGGGTTCGCGCCAGTCGAAGCCGGCCTCGGTGAAGATGCGGTGCAGCCCCTCGGCCTCCGCCTGTTCCTTCACCAGACCCGAGCCCGGGACGATCATGGCGTAGACGCTGTCGGAGACGCGCCGGCCGGCCTTCACCGCCCGTTCGGCGATGCTGGCGACGGCCCGCAGATCCTCGATCCGGCTGTTCGTGCAGGAGCCGATGAAGACCTTGTCCACCGTGACCTCGGTCAGCGGCACGCCCGGCGTCAGGCCCATGTAGGACAGCGCGCGTTCGATGGCGCGGCGCTTGTTGGGGTCGTCCACCTCCGCCGGGTCGGGCACGCGGCCGGTGATGGGGGCGACGTCCTGCGGGCTGGTGCCCCAGGTGACCTGCGGCGCGATGTCGGGCGCGTAGAGCACGACCTCGCGGTCGTAGCGGGCGCCCTCGTCGCCGGGCAGGGTGCGCCACCACGCCACCGCCTTGTCCCAGGCCTCCCCCTCCGGGCTGCGCGGGCGGCCCTTCAGGTAGGCGAAGGTGGTCTCGTCCGGCGCGATCAGGCCGGCGCGGGCGCCGCCCTCGATCGTCATGTTGCAGACGGTCATGCGCCCTTCCATGGAGAGCGAGCGTACCGCCTCGCCGGCGAATTCGATGACATGGCCGGTGCCGCCGGCGGTGCCGATCCGCCCGATGATGGCCAGCACCATGTCCTTGGCGGTGACGCCCACCGGCAGGCTGCCGTCCACCCGCACCAGCATGTTCTTCGACGGCTTCATCAGCAGCGTCTGGGTCGCCAGCACATGCTCCACGTCGGAGGTGCCGATGCCGAAGGCCAGCGCGCCGAAGGCGCCGTGGGTGGAGGTGTGGCTGTCGCCGCAGACGATGGTCATGCCCGGGCGGGTGACGCCCTGCTCCGGCCCGACGACATGCACGATGCCCTGGCGGATGTCCGCCATGTCGAAATACTCGACCCCGAACTCGGCGGCGTTGATGCCGAGCTGCTCCACCTGCAGGCGGCTCTCCTCGTTGCGGATGCCCTGCAGCCGGTCGGCGCTGGTCGGCACGTTGTGGTCGGCCACGGCCAGCGTGCGGCGCGGCTGGCGCACCGGGCGGCCGGCCATGCGCAGCCCCTCGAACGCCTGCGGCGAGGTCACCTCATGCACGAGATGAAGGTCGATGTAGAGCACACAGGTCCCGTCCTCCTGGCGGTGGACGACATGGCTGTCCCAGATCTTGTCGTAGAGGGTGCGGGGACCGGACATGGATGATGCGCCTTCGCTGCTGTTCCAGGCGGGATTCTGCGCCAGGGGCGAATCCCGTTCCAAGTGAAAAGTAATGGCGGCTGTTTGCGCCATTTTCTTTCAAGGGGCCGGAGCATAGCGGCAGCCGCGCGGACCGACAAGCCCGTTGCCAGGCCGTTGCCGCGGGGCCTCCTGGCCCCGCGCGCATGGCTCCCCGGCGTGGGGCGTCGGTGTCAGGAGGGCGGGTGGCAGGAGGGTGGGCGTCAGAGCCGGCGGACGGCCGTGATGCCCTTGTCGCCCGCGCGCGCCAGCACGGCGGCCAGCGACTCCCGCACCCCCTCCATGTGGAAGGCGTTGGCGTGGATCAGGTCGTCCGCGTCCGCCATGATGCCGACATGGCCGGGGAAGAAGACCAGATCGCCCCGGCGGAAGGCATGGCCGTGCCCGTCCGCGGAGACCAGGGCGCCGACGGACGCCGCCTGCAGGTCGCTGTCGCGCGGGCAGGGCAGGCCGGCCGTGGCGAGGGCGAGCTGCACCAGGGCGGAGCAGTCCAGCCCCAGGCTGGTGCGCCCGCCCCAGAGATAGGGCGTGCCGAGGAAGCGCAGCGCGGTGTCCACCGGGTCCGCCGGCGGGGCCGACAGAGGGGAGGCATGGCCGGCGAAGATCCAGCCGCCGGTCGCCAGCTCCAGCCAGCCGCCCTGCTGCCCCCCGCCGGACTGGCCCGTCACGCTCAACTGCGAGCCCAGGCTCAGCAGGTCCAGCGGCGGGGTCTTCAGGTCCGGCTCGGGGTAGACATAGCTGCGCAGGGCCGTGACCGTGTGGGTCGGCGTCCGCACCTCCGCGTCCAGGGCCTCCAGCCGCAGATAGCCGACATAGCCGTCCGTGCCGTTCTGGCCCCAGACCCAGCCGTCGCGCTCCTCATAGACGGTGAAGACCTCCCCGAACAGGAGCTGGCTGGACTGCCGCGCGTCGAAGTCCGGAGTCTCCGTCAGGGCGGCGAAGCCGGTGCGGATCTGGCAGGGCACGCCCTCCACGAAGCGCTCGGCCGTGACCCGCCCCTTCAGGTGGGCGGCGGCCAGATCGGGGCGCCAGGGATGGATGCGGGGGTCCGGGGAAACGGCCGGGGGGGTATCGGTCATGCGGTCAGGATCGCGGGTTCCGGAGGGGGAGCCGCCGACGGCGCGGCGGCTGAAGGGGCGGGATCGGTGATCTCCACCGCGGCGGCCTGTCCGGCCGCCGTGGTTGCGGGCGCGGCCTGTCCGGCCGCCGTGGTTTCGGACGCGGCCTGTCCGGCCGCCGGGGTTTCAGACGCGGCCTGTCCGGCCGCCGGGGTTTCAGACGCGGCCTGTCCGGCCGCCGGGGTTTCAGACGCGGCCTGTCCGGCCGCGGCCACGAGCTGGCCGAACTCCGTCAGGAAGACGCTGCCCTTGACGGTGCGCTGCACCAGCACGTTCCGCCGGTCGTCCTGGTCGCGCTTGCGCTTCACATAGCCCAGCCGCCCCAGCCGGTCCAGCGCCCGCGTCACCGACGGCTTGGAGATGTTCAGGGTGGCGGCCAGCCCGCGCACCGTGTGCGGCGGCGGGGTCAGATAGACCGTCAGCAACAGCGCGAGCTGGCGGGCCGACAGATCGGGTCCCGCCTTGCGCACACTCGCCACCAGCGCGCCGCGCCAGAGCTGCAGCGCCTCCAGGTTCCGCGACATGGAGCACCCCCGATCCGCCACCGCCCCGCCGGGCCGGAACGCATCGGAGTGTGCCCAAAGTCGCCGCCAGCGGCAAGCGCCGACGGCCCGCCCGTCCTGGAGGCGCGGACTGCTCAGGCCGTGCCGAAGCGCCGTTCGATCAGGGCGTAGACGGCGCGCAGGGTCATCGCCTCGCCCCCCTCCGGCCGGCCCGGGCGGGTCGTGGGGTTCCAGGCGTAGAGGTCGATGTGCGCCCACGGCGTCTCGGGCGCGACAAACCGCTCCAGGAACAGTGCCGCCGTGATGGCGCCGGCGAAACCGCCGGACGGCGCGTTGTTCAGGTCGGCGATCCTGCTGTCCAGCATCCTGCGGTAGCCGGGCCAGAGCGGCAGCCGCCACAGCGGGTCGTCGGTCTCGCGTCCGGTCGCCAGCAGGTCCTCCGCCAGCGCGTCGTCGTTGCTGAACAGGGCCGGCAGCTCCGGGCCCAGCGCCACGCGCGCGGCCCCGGTCAGGGTGGCGAAGTCGATCAGCAGGGCCGGCCTGTCGCTGTCCGCCTCGGCCAGCGCGTCGCACAGGATCAGGCGGCCCTCGGCGTCGGTGTTGCCGATCTCCACCGTCAGGCCCTTGCGCGTGGGCAGGATGTCCATCGGCCGGAAGGAGTTGCCGGAGACGGCGTTCTCCACCGCCGGCACCAGCACCCGCAGCCGCACCGGCAGCCCCGCCATCATGATCATGCGGGCCACGCCCAGGGCGTGGGCGGCGCCGCCCATGTCCTTCTTCATCAGCAGCATGTTGGCGGAACCCTTGATGTCCAGCCCGCCGCTGTCGAAGCAGACGCCCTTGCCGACAAGGCAGACCAGCGGGTGCTCCTTGTTGCCCCAGCGCAGGTCGATCAGCCGCGGCGCCTTGGCCGCGGCGCGGCCGACGGCATGGACCATCGGATAGTTCTTCTCCAGCAGGTCGTCGCCGGCGATCACCTTCAGCTTGGCGCCGAACTCGTCGGCCAGCTTCTCCGCCGCCTGCGCCAGTTCGGGCGGCCCCATGTCCTCGGCCGGGGTGTTGACCAGATCGCGCACCAGGGCGGTGGCGCTGACCACCCGTTCCACCGCATGGCGGTCGGCGCCGGCGGGCATGACCAGATGGGCGAAGTCCTTCGTGGACTTGCGGTAGCGGGTGAACTGGTAGCAACCCAGGGCCCAGCCGATGGCCGCGGCCGTCGCCTCGCGCCCGTCCAGCCGGTCGGGCAGGGTGTAGCTGCCCTTGGGCAGGCTGCCCGGCAGACCGGCAAGGCTCCACAGGTCCAGCCGGTCGGGCACGCCGACCAGCACCCGGGCCAGCCGCCCGCCCTCGCCCGGGATCAGGGCGACCGCGCCCGGTTCGGCGGTGAAGCCGGTGCCACGGACCCAGGCGGCGGCGGCCGGCTCGGCGCCGTCCAGCCAGGCGGACAGCTCCGCCTTGCGGATCAGCTCCAGGGGAACGGTGTCGTCGGTGGGTTTGGCGCGCAGATGGTGCAGCACGGGGGGACCTCTTGCGGACAGGCGGAAGGACCGGGCGGCGGCCGCCCGGCTGGCCGGCAGGATGCGCTGTCCGTCGTGCGGCTGTAAAGCCGTCGCCGCCGGCCGGGCAGGACAGGGCAGCGGCGGCGACCGGCGGGTTTGACGTGCGGGGACGGACGGGCCTAGATGGGGGGTCCGGAAGCGGCGGAGGCATCCCTATGGACAAGTTCACCCTGGTGATCGGCAACAAGGCCTATTCCTCGTGGTCGCTGCGGCCCTGGCTGGCGCTGCGCCATGTCGGCGCGTCCTTCGAGGAGGAGGTGATCCCCCTCCGGACCGAGGGCACCAAGGCGGCCATCCTGGCGCACAATCCGGCCGGCAAGGTGCCCGTGCTGAAGCACGGCGCCCTGACGGTCTGGGACAGTCTGGCGATCTGCGAGTATCTGGCGGAGCTGTTTCCCGCGGCCGGCCTCTGGCCCGAGGACCCGGCGGCGCGGGCGGTGGCGCGGTCCGTCTCGGCGGAGATGCATTCCGGTTTCCTTGACCTGCGCCGCAACCTGTTCATGGACCTCAAGCAGCGCCGCCACGACCCGGTCCGGCGCAGTGCGGCGGCGGACGACATCGCCCGCGTGACGGCGCTCTGGAGCGACTGCCGCGCCCGCTTCGGGGCCGGGGGACCCTTCCTGTTCGGCCGGTTCAGCATCGCCGACTGCATGTACGCCCCGGTCTGCACCCGGTTCGTGACCTGGAACGTGGCGATGGATGCCGGCGCGCGCGCCTATGTGGAGGCGATCTACGCGCTGCCGGCCATGCGCGACTGGGTGGCCGCGGCCGAGGCCGAGGCCTGGGTGGTCGATTTCGACGCGAAGTAAGGGACCCGTCCCCGGCGGGACATGCCCTCAGCGGGACGTTCCCTCAGCGGGGTGTCCCGCTCCGGCCGGCCGGAGCGGGCGGGGCGGCCGGTTTCGTGCGCGGAACCGGGCTCGCGCCCGCCGACCCGGCATCCCGGCCCGCCGTACCGGGCACGATCGCCGCGGAATCCCCGGCCATGCCGACCTCGCGGTAGAACCGCTCGGCGCCCGGATGCAGCGGCACCGCCAGCCCCTTCAGCGCGGTCTCCAGCCGGATGCTGCTGCCGCGCGGATGCCCGGTGAGCAGCAGGTCCCGTGTCCGCTCGTTCCAGAGGGCGCGGGTGATGCCGTAGACGAGCTCCTCGGAGATGCGGTTGTGCACCAGCCACTGCGCCCCCACCCCCAGGGTGGGGGTCGGCGGCACGCCGGCATAGGCGCCGTCCTCGATCACCGCGCCCGTGTAGAAGGGCAGCCGGCGGGCGATCCGCGACAGGTGCGTCTCGTCGAAGGACAGCAGCCCGATCGCCACCCGGCCGGCGAGATCGGCCACCGCCGGCAGCGGGAAGCCGCCGACGATGAAGAAGCCGTCCGCCTCGCCCGAGGCGATGCGGTCGCTGGCCGCGCCGGGGCTGAGATAGAGCGGCGTCACCGACTTTTCCGACAGCCCGTAGGCGGCCAGCAGGATGCGCGCCGTCACCAGCGTGCCCGACCCCTTCTCCCCCAGCACCAGCCGCTTGCCCTTCAGGTCCGCGACGGTGCGGATGCCGCTGTCGGCGCGCACGACCAGATGGATCGTCTCGGTGTAGAGGTTGGCGATGGAGCGCAGTTCCGTCAGGGGCTTGCGCCCCTCGAACGCACCTTCCCCGCGGAAGGCGGCATAGGCGATGTCCGCCTGCACGAGGCCCGATTCCAGCCGGCCTTCGCGGATGCCCTCCACATTCTCCACGGCGCCGGAGGTGGACTGCGCCACCACGATCAGGCCGGGCACCCCGCAACTGCCGCCGCGCTCGCACGGCAGCGAACCGGGCGGGTTGCTGATGGCGTTGGCCAGGATGCCGCCGATCAGGAAATAGGTGCCGCCGGTCGTGCCGGTGCCGATCTGGAAGAAGCGCAGCCCTGGCGCGTTCGCCGTCTGCGCGCGCAGCGGAAACGGCAGGCAGGCGACCGCCAGACCGACGCCGGACAGGCCGATGCCGGAGCGCAACAGGGCACGACGCCCGATCAGGACAGGGGACTGGGTCACGGCGGGCACGCTCGATCGCTCCTGGTGCCTGCTTCCTTATGTGAGCCGGGGAAAGCGGGGGCGCAATGGCCGCTCTCGGGAATGTCTCCAGCGCACCGGGGGGAAGCGGGACACGTGCACCTGTTTGAACAGCTCTGTGGCGGAAATGTCGCGCGTCCGGACCCGGCCGGCTGTGCGCGGGGTCACATGACGTCCAGCAGCATCAGCAGCCCCGCCAGCGCGATCATCCCGCCGGCGGCGCGCACCGCGGTGGCGGAGAGGTTCTGCGCCAGCAGGCCGTGCAGCCCGACGCCGGCGCTGCCCACCAGGACGAAACCGCAGCCCGTCCCCAGCCAGAAGGGCAGGGGCGAACTGGGCGCCCCGACCCAGGCCGACAGGCCCATGCCGTGCGCCGCCCCGGCCACCGCCGCCAGCAGCAGCGTGAGCGCCAGCGGCAGCGCCACGGCGAAGGCCGTGAGCAGGCCGAAGACCAGCAGCGACGCCTCCAGCACCAGCCCGCCATAGGGCAGCCGCACCCCGGACTGGTGCAGCAGGCCGAAGACCAGCGCCGCCACCAGCGCCACCGCCGGTCCCTGGCCGGACGCCTGCCCGCCCTGGTCGGCGGCCCAGAGGCCCAGCGCCAGCAGGCCCAGGAGATGCACCGTCAGCACCACCGGCGCCGTCAGCCCCGTCCCGAAGGCGCCGCCCGACAGGCTGGCGGCAGCCTGGGCCGGCAGCGCCACGGCAAGGACGGAGAGAGCGGTCAGAACGGCAAGGGCGGGGCGGCGGGGCATGGCTTTTCCGGGCAGAGCGGGATGCGGACGGGTGATCCCACCCTATCCGCCGGCGGTTATGCCGCGGTCAATGCCCGAGGCTGCCGGCAGTGCCGGTTGCCAGCACCCGGTTGCCAGCACCCGGTTGGCAGCGGCAGGCGCCGCCGCTATCGTCCTGCCCGTGCGGCCGCAGCGGCGGCGCCTGCCAGGGAGACGGACGACGATGGGCGAGACGGTGACGGCCCCCGCCAGCGGCAATCTCTACCACCTGTTCGAGAGCCGGTTTCCGGCCGACCGGACACGGCGGTTCCTGACCCTGGAGGACGGGCCGCGCCAGGGCGTCTACTACACCTATGCCGACATCGACGCGGTTTCGGCCCGCTTCGCCAACGTGCTGGTGGCGATGGGCGTGAAGCCCGGCGACCGCGTCGCCGTGCAGGTGGAGAAGAGTGCCGAGAACGTCATGCTGTTCCTGGCCGTGCTGCGGGCGGGCGCGGTCTACCTGCCGCTGAACACGGCCTACCGGCGCGGCGAGATCGCCTATTTCCTGGAGGATGCCGGCCCCGCCCTGGTCGTCTGCCGCCCGGAGGACGAGGCGGAGATGCGGGAGCTGGCCGCCGCCGCCGGCGTGCCGCAGGTGGCGACCCTGGGTGTGGCGGCGGACGGCAGTCTGGCCGAGGCCGGGCTGGAGCAGCCGACGACCTTCGCCACCGTGCCGCGGGAGAAGGACGACCTCGCCGCCATCCTCTACACCTCCGGCACGACGGGGCGGTCCAAGGGTGCGATGATGACGCACTGGAACCTCGGTTCCAATCTGCTGACCCTGCACGACTGCTGGGGCTTCCGGCCGGACGACGTGCTGCTGCACGCGCTGCCGGTCTTCCACACGCACGGCCTGTTCGTCGGGCTGGGAACGGTGCTGCTGGCCGGCGGCAGCCTGCTGTTCCTGTCCCGCTTCGACGCGGACGCCGTGCTGCGGCTGCTGCCCGCCGCCACGCTGATGATGGGCGTCCCGACCTTCTACACGCGGCTGCTGGCGCATCCGGCGTTCGGCCGCGCCCAGGCGGCGACCATGCGTCTGTTCATCTCCGGGTCCGCCCCGCTGCTGGCCGACACGCACCGGGCGTTCCAGGAGCGCACCGGCCACGCGATCCTGGAACGCTACGGCATGACCGAGGCGTGCATGATCACCTCCAACCCGCTGGAGGGGGACCGCATCCCCGGCACCGTCGGCTTCCCGCTGCCCGGTGTCGAGCTGCGCGTCGTCGGCGAGGACGGGGCCGTGCTGGGGCCGGAGGAGACCGGCGTGATCGAGATCCGTGGCCCCAACCTGTTCAAGGGCTACTGGAACAGGCCGGACAAGACGGCGGAGGAGATGCGCCCCGACGGCTTCTTCATCACCGGCGACGTCGGCAAGGTGGATGCCCGCGGCTATGTCCACATCGTCGGCCGTGCCAAGGACCTGATCATCTCCGGCGGCTTCAACGTCTACCCCAAGGAGGTGGAGACGGTGCTGGACGCCCTGCCCGGCGTCGTGGAAAGCGCCGTCTTCGGCCTGCCGCACCCCGATCTGGGGGAGGCGGTGGCCGCCGTGGTGCAGAAGCACCCCGGTCAGGACGGGCTGACCGAAGCCGCGGTGATCGCCGCCGTGAAGGCGGAACTGGCCGGCTTCAAGGTGCCCAAGCGGGTCTGGTTCGTGCCGGAGCTGCCGCGCAACACCATGGGCAAGGTGCAGAAGGCGCTGCTGCGCGACACCCACCGCAGCACCTTCGCGCCGCCTACTCCTGGCTCGCCCGCCGGAGCATGACGCGGTAGAGGTCGCAGCGCAGCAGCGCCGGCGCATCGCTCAGCAGCTTCAGCGGACGCGACCGGCCCGCCTCGGTCGGGCGCTGGTCCATCACCACGACGAAGCCGGCGACGCTGCCGTCGGCCCCCTGGAGGGGCAGGCAGAGCCGGTCGCTGTCCAGCAGGCGGACGCCGTCGGTGCCGAAGGAGACCGAGGCCAGCACCGGCCGCCGCAGGATCTCCACCGTGCGCAGCGTCCGTTCGACCTGGGCGTAGGTGGCGGGCGGGTACAGCTCGTCCAGCCGGTGGCCGGCGAGTTCGGCGCCGGCCTGCATGGCCGCGACCGTGCCCAGGAACAGGCCGCGGACCCGGCCCTCGGCATCGAAGCCGCCCAGCAGGGCGGCGTGGGGCAGGACCGAGGGCGGAAGCTGCCGCGGATCGAAGCCGTCGAAGCCGGGCAGGCCGCCCGTCTCCGGCTTCAGCCGGCGCCAGAACGCCAGCGCCGCCGACAGCAGGCCGCCGGGAAGGGTGTCCGACCCCAGAACCGGCAGGTTCCAGGCCGTCTCCAGGCTGCCGCCACCGTTGCCGCCGCCGTCGTGTTCAGGAAGCATCCGCGCACAATCCGTCCATCTGGAAAGCCCGCTGCATCTGGTCTAAACCATTCCCCGTCGCAAGGGGCGGGAGACCGCGCCGTCCGTATGGCAGGCATGATCCGTCATTGCCGGCGGCGTCCGCCCCCTGCGACCCGGGAACAGTCTATCCTGCCCGGTCGGGAGCGGCTAAGAAGGGCCGCCGCAGCAACCGGTGCCACGAGGCCAGCCCAATGATCCTGTACGGAGCCGCCCTCTCCCCCTATGTCGCCCGCGTGCTCTGCGCCGTCCGCCGCAAGGGGCTGGACGTGCGGCAGGCTGAACCGCCCGGCGGCAACATGAAGTCGCCGGAGTATCTGGCGCTGAACCCCTACGGCAAGATCCCGACCCTGGTGGGCGAGGACGGGCCGGTCTTCGAGTCCGAGGTGATCTGCGAGTATCTGGAGGAGAAATACCCCCAGCCGCCGCTGCTGCCGGCCGATCCGGCCGGCCGCGCCCGCAGCCGCACCGTCAGCCGGGCGGTGGACCTCTACGTGCTGCCGGGCCTGCTGGGCCTGCTGGGCCAGCTCAACCCCACGACCCGCGACAGCGCCGTGGTCGAGGAGAAGCTGGCGGAGCTGCGCCGCGGCCTGGACGGGCTGGAGAAGCTCCTGAAGGGTCCCTACGCCCTGGGGCCGGAGCTGACCCTGGCCGACTGCGCGCTGGTCCCGGCCCTGTTCTACCTGGACCGCTTCATGCCGGCCTTCGGCAAATTCGACGCCCTGGCCGACCACCCCACCCTGCGCACGGTGTGGACGACCCTGCGGGCCGAGCCGATGGTGGCCTCCCTGCTGGCCGACATGGCCGCCTCGCTGGACGATTTCCTGCGCCGCCGCGCCGCCAACGCCAGTTGACCCCCGGGGCGTCCGCGACCCCGCGGCGCCCCCAAGACCGGCCGGCGCCGCGGTGCCGGCCCGACCGTGAAGAAACACGCTCAACCCGGACGGACGAACCACAGATGACGAAGCGATTGACTGCGGGGGCGATCATCGCCCTGGCCGTTGGAGCCTTCAGCAGCTCCGCCATGGCCGACGAGGGCATGTGGACCCTGGACAACGTGCCGGCCGAGGCCATCCAGAAGTCCACCGGCTTGAAGCCGGATGCCAAGTGGCTGGAGAAGGTGCGCCTCTCGTCCGTCCGGCTGGCCGGCGGCTGCTCGGGCAGCTTCGTCTCCCCCGAAGGCCTGGTGATGACCAACCATCACTGCGTCTCCGACTGCGTGGCCGAGCTGTCCACGCCGGAGAACGACCTGATGGCGAAGGGCTTCCTGGCCGGCACCCGGGCCGAGGAGCGGCGTTGCGCCGGCATCGAGGTCAACCAGCTGACCGAGATCACCGACGTGACCGACAAGGTGGCGAAGGCGACCGAGGGCAAGACCGGCAAGGAGTTCGCCGATGCCCGCCGCGCCGTCTTCGCGGAGATCGAGCGGGGCTGCTCCGGCGGCGACGCCAATGTCCGCTGCGACGTGGTCACGCTCTACCAGGGCGGCCGCTACAATCTCTACAAGTACAACCGCTACCAGGATGTCCGTCTGGCCTTCGCGCCGGAATTCGGCATCGCGGCCTTCGGCGGCGACCCGGACAACTTCAACTTCCCGCGCTACTGCCTGGACATGTCCTTGCTGCGCGTCTACGGCGCGGACGGCAAGCCGATCTCCAGCCCCAACTATTTCCCCTGGTCCAAGGCCGGCGCCAAGCCGGACGAGGCGACCTTCGTCACCGGCCATCCGGGCTCGACCAGCCGCCTGAACACGACCGACCAGCTCGCCTATCTGCGCGACGTGTTCGCCCCGGCGACGCTGATGTACCTCTCCGAGCTGCGCGGCCGTCTGATCGAGTTCGGCCGCCGCGGCGAGGAGGAGCACCGTCTCGCGCTGGAGGAACTGACCGGCATCGAGAACAGCCTGAAGGTCTGGCGCGGCCGGCAGCAGGCCCTGGTGGACGCGCAGTTCTTCGGCGACAAGGTTGCCGCCGAGACGGAGCTGCGGGCCCGCATCAAGGCCGATCCGAAGCTGGCGGCCCAGGTCGGCGACGCCTATGAGCAGATCGCCAAGGCGATGCAGCGCCAGCGTGCGCTGGCCCCGCGCTACCTGATGCTGGAGCGCGGCCGCGCCTTCGACAGCAGCCTGTTCTCCTTCGCCCGTCTGCTGGTCCGCTCCGCCGAGGAGGCCGGCAAGCCGAACGATCAGCGCCTGCGCGAGTTCAGCGAGGCCCGGCTGCCGGCGCTGAAGCAGCGCCTGTCCAACCCGGCGCCGGTCCACGAGTCGCTGGAGATCACCACGCTCGCCTTCTCGCTCAGCAAGCTGCGCGAGGAGTTCGGTCCCGACAACGCCCTGGTGCAGAAGGTGCTGGGCAAGAAGTCGCCCGAGCAGGTGGCCGAGGATCTGGTGAAGACCAGCAAGCTGGGCGACCCGAAGGTCCGCCTGACCCTGTTCGAGGGCGGCAAGGAAGCCGTGGCGGCATCGGATGATCCGATGATCGCCCTGGCGAAGCTGGTGGATGCGGACGCCCGCGCCGCCCGCAAGGCCGTGGAGGAGGAGATCGAGGCCCCGGTCGAGGCGGCCCAGGCCCGCATCGCCAAGGCCCGTTTCGCGCTCCTCGGCGACAGCGTCTACCCCGACGCCACCTTCACGCTGCGCCTGTCCTACGGCCATGTGAAGGGCTGGACGGAGGAGGACGGCACCCAGGTGGAGCCGTTCACCACCTTCGCCGGCCTCTACAACCGTGACACCGGGGCGGTGCCGTTCGACCTGCCGGAGAGCTGGGAGAAGGCGAAGGGCGTCATCGGCATGTCGGTGCCGTTCAACGGCGTCAGCACGAACGACATCATCGGCGGCAATTCCGGGTCCCCGATCCTGAACTCCCGCGCCGAAGCGATCGGTCTGGTGTTCGACGGCAACATCCACTCCCTGGCCGGCGACTACGGCTACGACATGCGGCGCAACCGCACCGTCTTCGTGGACATCCGCGGCATGGCCGAGGCCCTGCGCAAGGTCTACAAGGCGGACCATCTGGTGAAGGAGCTGGGCCTCTGACGGCCTGTTCCTGATCCCCAGTCCGAGGCGAGGGCGGTCCCACCGGGGCCGCCCTCTGCTTTTCGGCCCCCCGCCGGCGCAGACAGCCCCGTCCGGTGGGGGTAAGGTCGGTTCCGACCCCGCAACGGGGCGGACCCGGCAGCGGGACAGAACAGGGAAAGGACAGGGCATGCGGCGGCTGGCGTTGGCGATGGTGCTGGCAGGGGGAATGGTGGCGGTGATGGCGACGGCGGCTCCCGCCGCGCTGGCCCAGGAGACGCCGCCGGGCGGCACGCCCGCGGCGGCGGAGAAGCCGGTGCCCCCGCCCAAGGTCTTCACCGCCCGGCTGCAGGGCCGCTTCGGCGGGCAGGGTGTCCCCTATACCGTCACCGCCGGGGAGACGATCCTCAACGACGACGCGGGCGAGCCGGTCGCCGCGATCTGGTCCACCGCCTATGTCCGCGACGGGGTGGACTCGGCGAAACGGCCCGTCACCTTCGTCTTCAACGGGGGGCCGGGCTCCGCCTCCATCTGGCTGCACATGGGGCTGCTGGGACCCAAGCGGGTCGCCGTCCCGTCGAATGCCGACGCCGACGACGGCGCCGCCCCCTTCGCCCTGGTGGACAACCCCCAGGCGCCGCTGGACCTGACCGATCTGGTCTTCATCGACCCGGTCGGCACCGGCTACAGCCGGGTTGTCGGCAAGGGGCAGACCAGGGACTTCTGGGGTCTGAACCAGGACCGCGACAGCATCGTCCGCTTCATGCGCCAGTGGGTCACGGCGAACCGCCGCTGGAACGCGCCCAAGTTCATCGTGGGCGAGAGTTTCGGCACCACCCGTGCCGCCGCCGTGGCCGACGCCCTGAACGAGGGCGGCCAGAACATGGCGCTGAACGGGCTGGTGCTGGTCAGCCAGGCGCTGGACTATGCCGGCTCCACCAGCACGCCGGACAACATCACCAGCTTCGTCACCTATCTGCCGTCCATGGCCGCCGCCGCCCGCTATCACGGCAAGGCGGGGCAGGGGACGGACCTGAAGACCTGGGTGGCCCAGGCGCGGGCCTTCGCCGTGGACCGCTATCTGCCGGCCCTGTTCAAGGGTAACCGCCTGCCCGCCGCCGAGCGCGAGGCGGTGGCGGCGGAGCTGGCCCGCTTCACCGGCCTGTCGAAGGAGTACGTGCTGCGCTCCGACCTGCGGGTGATGGTGCCGCGCTTCCGCAAGGAGCTGCTGCGCGACAAGGGTCTCGCCCTCGGCCAGTTCGACGGCCGCTACACGCTGGCCGAACCCGATCCCGTGGCCGACCGGCCGGTGCTGGGCGACGCCGCCTCGGAGGCGACGGAGAGCGCCTACACGGCCGCGCTGAACAGCTATCTCGGCGAGGTCCTGAAGGTGGAGATGGACCGCCCCTACCTGACCGGCAGCGATGCGGTCTCGCAGGGCTGGAACTGGCGCACCGCGCCGGAGGGGGAGGGCTGGGAGCCGTCCTACGTCAACACCGCCCGCGCCCTGTCCGACGCGCTGCGCCGCAACGGCCGGCTGCGGGTGCTGGTGGCGAACGGCTACTACGATCTGGTGACGCCGTTCTTCGACGCCGAATACACCTTCGGCCGGCATGACATCCTGGCCGACCGGGTGGAGATGGCCTACTTCGAGGCCGGGCACATGATGTACCTGCACGAACCCGACCTGGACGCGCTTCTGGCCGCCATCCGGGCCTTCCTCGTGAAGGGCTGAGCCCCGGAACCGGGAGACGGGCCGGACCCGTCTCCCGTCGCGTCGCCAGAGAGGCGCCCCCTGGGATCAGGGAAGCGTCCTCAGGGGGCCGGCTGGGCCACGCCCTCCACCCCGGGGTGGGTCATGCCCACGGCGTCCAGCACCTCGAAGCTGCCGAGCCAGATCATGGACACCGCCACGTAGAGGATCACGGCCAGGCCGATATAGGCGATCCAGTGATGGCGCTCCAGCAGGCGGGCGATCAGGGTCGCCGCCACGCCCATCAGCACCACCGACATGGCCAGCCCGACCACCAGCACCCATTCATGGTCGTGCGCCGCACCGGCCACCGCCAGCACGTTGTCCAGCGACATGGAGACGTCGGCCAGGACGATCTGCCGGATGGCGACGCCGCGGGACTTGGTGGCGTGCTCGGGCAGCGCCTCCGCCAGGGGGGTGCTCGTGCTCTCGTCCTCCGCCTCGGCCACGACGGCCGCCCCGGTCCGCTCCTCCCGCTGGCTGACGATCTCGCGCCACAGCTTCCAGCAGACCCAGAGCAGCAGGATGCCGCCCGCGAGCGTCAGCCCGATGATGGCCAGCAGATGGGTGGTCAGCAGCGCGAACAGGATGCGCAGCACCGCCGCCGCGGCGATGCCCCAGAAGATGACGGTGCGCCGTTCCGACTTGGCGACGCCCGCGGCCGCCATGCCGACGACGATGGCATTGTCGCCGGCCAGCACGATGTCGATGAACAGGACCTGCGCGAGGGCAGTCAATTCCGCAAACATGAAGAAGACGTCCGGGCTGACGAAGGGGCCTTCTCTTACCATGCCGGGTCAGGCCCCGCGACAGTGCAGCGGCCCGCTTCCGGCGCGGCTCAGCTTCCCACAAGAAGCCGGCTGTGCCGTCCCGCCACCAGCCGGACCGCCCGGGCGATCAGGATGCTGACGGCCGTGACCAGGAAGAGGAAGGCCAGGAAGCCCGGCACGCTGCCGGGGATCACGATGCCGTTCCAGAGCACCAGCCGGTCGGCCGTCAATGTCAGGTAGCCGTGGATGAAGAACACGGCGAAGCTGTTGACCGCCAGGGCGTCGAACCAGTGATGCGGCACCCGGCTGCCGTAGCGGCGGAAGCCGACGATCAGCACTGCCATCAGCAGCAGCTTCTGGAAATAGGTCCATTCCACCGCCAGACTGTCCGGCCCCAGGAACTCCTTCACATAGACGAGGCCGGTGTTCTCCACGAACCCGACATGCGCCGCCACCAGGGCAAGCCACAGGGCAGACAGCCACACCAGCCGCGGTGCCAGCATCTCCTGGATCGGATCGCGGAAGCGGCTGAATGCCATGCCCGCCATGTAGGCCGGCAGCAGGTGCAGGGCGGCGTGCAGCGGCTGCATGTTGAATTCCGGCCGGTGGACGAAGCTGCCGGCCAGCAGCAGCAGGGGCAGCAGCCCGTAGAGCGCCGGCCGCCGGTCGATCCAGAGCAGCGCCGGGGCGGCCAGATAGAACAGTGCGATCACCGGAATGAACCAGAGCGGCCCGAGATGCGCTCCGGTGCCCAGGAACCAGAGCACCTGGAGCACCGGGTTCCAGTCGTAGATCCCGTCCGGCAGCCCGTTGATGCCGCTCCGGGTCCCGATCCGGAAGGCGAGCGCGGGCAGCGAGACCACCAGATAGGGCAGGATCACGTAGCGCAGCTTGGCGCCCAGATAGCGGCGGACGCTGAAGCGGTCCGACAGGTGCTGGAACAGGAAGCCGGAGATGAAGACGAACATCACCGTTCCGTTCGTCGTCACCACGTCCAGGATACGGAAACTCCACGGCGCCCCGCTCCAGTCGAACACGGCGAAGCAGTGGCTGGCGACGATGAACAGGATGGCGATGCCGCGCAGCGTGTGGATATAGGGCAGGAAGGACGGCCCCCGGGCCGGGGCTCCGGCACCGGACGCGACGGCGGGACCAGGGCGCGCGGGCCGGGCCGCGGCAGGCGCGGGGCGGGGGCCGGCGGCCTGGGGGGCGGCCTGGGGGGCGGCCTGGGCAGGGGCCGCCGCTGTCTCGGACATCCACATGCCGGGAACAACACGGGACGGGCGGGGTCGGTGCCCCCACCCGTCGCGCCACCCCCTCCGGCGTATCCTCCGCCCGCGCTGCCCCGGTTCAGCCGACCCGTACCCGGGAGGCGAAGCCGGACACGTCGCGGCGCAGCCGGTCGGCGTCGGCCACCAGCGTCTGCGCGGCCCCCAGCACGTCGCCGGCCAGGGTGCCGGTGCGGGCCGCGGCGCGGGTGACGTCGCCGATGGTGCTGCTGACGTCGCTGGTGCCGGCGGCGGCCTGGGCGACGCTGCTGGCGATCTCCTGCGTTGCCGCCCCCTGCTGTTCGACGGCGGAGGCGATGGTGGTGACGATCTCGCTGATCCGGCCGATGGTGCCGCCGACACCGCGGATGGCGTCCGCGGCGCTGCCGGCGGCGGCCTGCATGTCGGCGATCTGGCTGCCGATCTCCTCCGTCGCCTTGGCCGTCTGGGTGGCGAGATTCTTCACCTCCCCGGCGACGACGGCGAAGCCCTTGCCCGCCTCCCCGGCACGGGCGGCCTCGATCGTCGCGTTCAGCGCCAGCAGGTTGGTCTGGCTGGCGATGTCGTTGATCAGCTTCACCACCTCCCCGATCCGGCGGGAGGCGTCCACCAGCCCGGCGACGGTGGCGTTGGAGCGTTCGGCCTCCGACACGGCCGAATCCGCGATGGCGGCGCTCTCCGCCACGCGGCGGGCGATCTCCCGGATCGAGCTGGACAGTTCCTCCGCGGCGGCGGCCACGGTGTTGACGTTGCCGGCCGCCTGCTCGGCGGCGCCCGCGACGGCCGCGGTCTGGTCGTTGGTCTCCGCCGCCACGGCGGACAGCCCCTCCGCCGTCTCGCGCAGGTGCCGGGCGGACCCGGCGATGCCCTCCACCACCGCCTGCATGGCGCTCTCGAACTCGTCGGCCAGCCGGCCGCGGGCGGTGCGCTTCTCGGCCTCCGTCCGGGCCTCCAGCGCGGTCTGTTCCTCGCGCAGGCGGGCCGCGTCCAGCATGGACTGCTGGAACACCCGCACGGCCTTGGCGGTGGCGCCGATCTCGTCGCGGCGGTCGTCGCCTTCGACCCGCACGGACAGGTCGCCGCCGGCCAGCCGGGTCATGATGGCGACGATCCGCTGCAACGGGCGGGAGACGTTCGCCACCGCCATCCAGACGGCCAGCGCCATGAACAGGACGGTGCCGGCCAGCCCGACCGCCAGGGTCACCCAGAGCGCCCGGTCGTAGCGCCGGGCCGCCATGGCCGTTCCCGCCTCCAGCCGCGCGTCCAGCTCCCTGGTGACGCCCTCCAGCCGGTCCAGCCCGTCGGTCAGGCGCGGATCGACGAAGTCCACCAACAGGCGCCCGGCCTCCTCGACCTTGCCGGTCAGGGCCGTCTGCCGCGCCTTCTCGATGGTCTCCTCCATGGCCACGAAGTCGCGGTCCACCAGGGCCAGGTCGTTGGCGAAATCCGGCGCCAGCGTGGTGGCCTGGGCCAGCAGTCCGCTCAGGGTGGCGGCCTTCAGATCCAGCTCGTCCTTCAGCCCCTCCAGGATGAAGCTGTCCGACTCCGCCACCAGGGTGAAGGAGACCCGGCCGATCTGCTCGGCCATCTGGTTGGCGCGCAGGATCGTCTGGATCGCCGCCGCCTCGCGGTCCACCAATTCCTGGTACTCGGTGCCCACGGTCCGCATCTGCGCCAGGGCGTAGGCCGAGACGGCAAGGGTGAGCAACCCCATCAGCACCAGGGGAACGAGCAGCTTCTGGACGGTAGGCAGATCGCGGAACCGCATGGCGTTCATCCATTCCCTGTCTGATGGTCGGTCCGATCCGGGTTTCCCCGGACGGACCTCTTGTCCATCAAGTATTTCGAATAGATGAATCGCCTCAAGCCGACGGGCCGGTTACCACCGCCGGGCGGACAGCGCAGAGGGGGTAGCCCGCGCCCCGACGGCGACCGCCGGACGCGGGCTCCCCTGGACCGGAGGCCGTTGCGGGCCTCAGCCCCTCAGGGCGGCCCCGGTCGCCTTGGTCACGGCGGCGACGACCTTGCCCGCCACCGCCTCGATCTCCGCGTCGGTCAGGGTCTTCTCCACCGGCTGGAGCGTGACCGACAGGGCGACGGACTTGCGGCCGGGCTCCACGCCCTGGCCCTGGTAGACGTCGAACACCTGCACCCGCGTGATCAGTGCCTTGTCCGCGCCCTTGGCGGCGCGCACCAGCCGGTCCGCCTCCACCGCCTGATCGACGACGAAGGCGAAGTCGCGCTCCAGCGGCTGGAAGGGCGGCAGCTCCAGCAGCGGCTTCGCCGTGCCGGGCTTCTTCTTGGGCTGGGGCACGGCCTCCAGGAACACCTCGAAGCCGACCACCGGGCCCGTCACCTCCATCGCCTCCAGCACGGCGGGATGGATCTCGCCGAAGCGGGCCAGCACCGCGGCCCCCAGGCGCAGGCAGCCCGACCGGCCGGGGTGGTACCAGTCCGGCGCGTCCCGCGTGACCTGGAGGTTGGCGACCGGCGCCCCCGCCGCCTCCAGCGCCGCCAGCGCGTCGGCCTTGGCGTCGAAGGCGTCCACCGGGCGCTCGCCCTTGGCCCAGTTGCGCGGCACCGCGGCCCCGGCGCGCACGCCGGCGGCCACCAGATCCTGCCCCTTCTCGCTGCCGTCGCGGAAGGCGGCACCCAGCTCGAACAGGCCGACGTCGGGGAAACCCTTGGCGGCGTTGCGGCCGGCCGCCTGCAACAGCCCGATCAGGGCCGAGGGCCGCATCACGGCGAGGTCGGCGCTGATCGGGTTCAGCAGCTTCAGGCCGTCCGGCACCTGCCCGAACAGGCCGGCATGGGCGGGGGAGACGAAGCTCCAGGTCACCGCCTCCAGCAGGCCGCGCCCGGCCAGCGCCCGGCGGGCATTGGCGGTGCGGCGCTGGCCGGCGGCGAGCGCCGGCTTCGGCGTGCCCGCCTCGCGCGGCAGGGGCGTCGCCGGGATGTGCTCGAAGCCGTGGACGCGCAGCACCTCCTCCACCAGATCGGCCTCGCCATGGACATCCAGGCGCCAGGACGGCGGCTGGCAGACCAGCCGGCCGGCGGGGCCGAAATCCTTCTCGCGGGTGACCTGGAAGCCCAGCGCCTCCAGGATGCGGACCTGCTCCTCCTCCGGCACGTCCACGCCGCCCAGATGGCCCACGCGCGACGGGCGGAGCGTCAGGGTGCGGCGCCAGTCCGGCTCGGCGCCGGCCAGGAAGGTCTCGCCCGGCTCGCCGCCGCACAGTTCCAGGATCATGGCCGTGGCCTGCTCCACCGCCGGCAGCACCGAGGCCGGGTCCACGCCGCGCTCGAAGCGGTAGCGGGCGTCGCTGTCGATGCCCAGGCGGCGGCCGGCCTCGGCCACCAGGGTCGGCTCGAACAGGGCGACCTCCAGCAGCACGTCGGTCGTCGCCTCGGTGACGCCCGTCGTCTCGCCGCCCATGACGCCGGCGAGCGAGACCAGGGCGCCGTCGCCCTGGAGCCCGTCGTCATAGATGCCGATCAGCCCGGCGGGCGTGACGTACTCCTTGCCGTTCAGGGCCAGGAAGCGGTCGCCCTCCGCCGTCGGGCGCACCACCAGCCCGCCCGACAGCTTCGCGGCGTCGAAGACGTGCAGCGGGCGCACCTGGTCCAGGGAGAAGAAGTTGGTGATGTCCACCAGGGCGGAGATCGGGCGCAGCCCCACGGCCAGCAGCCGGTCCTGCAACCAGCGCGGCGAGGGGCCGTTGCGGACGCCGCGGATCAGGCGCGCGGCGAACTGGCGGCAGCCCGGCGTCTCCAGCCGGACGGCGACGGGGGCGGGGAAGCGGCCCGGCACCGCGGCGGCGGCCAGCGGCTTCAGCCGACCCAGCCCGGCGGCGGCCAGATCGCGGGCGATGCCGCGGACCCCGGCGCAGTCCACCCGGTCCGGCGTCAGGGCGATCTCGATCACCGGATCGTTCAGCCCGCGCCAGTCGGCATAGCCCATGCCCACGGGCGCGTCCGCCGGCAGGTCGATGATGCCCTCATGCGCGTCGGACAGCAGCAGCTCGCGCTCGGAGCAGAGCATGCCCCGGCTCTCCACCCCGCGGATGGTGCCGACCTCCAGCGCCTTGCCGGTGACCGGGATCACCGTGCCGGGCAGGGCGAAGACGCTCTTCATCCCGGTGCGCGCGTTGGGCGCGCCGCAGACCACCTGGATCAGCGCGCCGGTGCCGGCATCCACCCGGCAGAGCTTCAGCTTGTCGGCGTCGGGATGCTTCTCCGCCGAGACGACATGCGCGATGCGGAAGGCCGCCAGCGCCCGGCCGGGGTCCTCCACCCCCTCCACCTCCAGGCCGAGGGCGGTGAGCTTCTCGAGGATGGTGTCCAAGGGCGCGTCCGTGTCCAGGTGCGCCTTCAGCCAGGAGAGGGTGAATTTCATCGGAAGGTGGTCCGTGTGATCTGGGTCGGTGAAGGGGGCCGGGGTGGCGGTCGGTCAGTCAAGACCGATCGCCAGGGCGATGCGATGGCGGATCTGCGAAAGCTGGGATGCGCTGACGTGGGAGCCGGTGACCGTGATGCGGTGCTTCGACGTGGTGGTGACATGGTGCGCCAGGGCGAAGCAGGGCTTGCTGCACCCGTTCTCCGCACTGGGCTGAATGTCCACACAGAGATCGGGGATGGCAAGCCCGGGATCGTCCGTCAGCGGTACCAGGATGACGTTCGGATAGGCGGGATCGAACAGGTCGGCGTCCTCCACCACGATGGCGGGGCGGCGCCTGTTCGGTTCCTTCGGCAGGGCATCGCGCCAGTCCACCAGGACGATCTGTCCGGGCGACAGGGTCACGACCGGCGCTCCGGCGGAGTCGGGCTGGTCCAGTCGCGGACGAAGTCCGCGGCGTCGTCGGAGCGGGCGATGTGCTCGGCCACCGCCCGGCTCTGGGCGCGGATGCGCTCGCGCCGGACCCGCTTCGCCTCCGTCTCCGCCAGTTCGCGCAGATAGGTGGAGAGGCCGACGCCGCGGTCCCGCGCCGCATCCTCCAGGATGGCCTGGACCGCGTCGTCCAGGCGGACGGATACCGGATGGGCCATCGCAGCCTCCCGACCGCTTCGCTTGCCGACCGTGCCGGACCAGGGTAGTCCGCGGGCGCACTACGTTCAAGTAGCGCGCCCGCGGCCTCAGCGCGTCAGGCCCTGGGCCAGGTTGGGCATGTCCAGCGGCACGAAGCCGTAGTGCTTCAGCCAGCGCAGGTCGGCCTCGAAGAAGGTGCGCAGGTCGGGGATGCCGTATTTCAGCATGGCGATGCGCTCGATCCCCATGCCGAAGGCGAAGCCCTGCCAGCGCGCCGGGTCCAGGCCGCAGTTCTCCAGCACCTTCGGGTGGACCATGCCGGAGCCCATGATCTCCAGCCAGTCGCCGTGGTTGCCGATCTTCAGCTCCCCGCCCTTGCGCGAGCAGCCGATGTCCACCTCGGCGCTCGGCTCCGTGAAGGGGAAGAAGCTGGGGCGGAAACGCACCGGCAGATCGTCCACCTGGAAGAAGGCGCGGGCGAACTCCAGGATGCAGCCCTTGAGGTGGCCCATGTTGATGTCCTCCCCGATCACCAGCGCCTCCACCTGATGGAACATCGGGGTGTGGGTCTGGTCGTAGTCGGAGCGGTAGGTGCGGCCCGGCGCGATGATGCGGATCGGCGGCTTCTCCTGGAGCATGGTGCGGATCTGCACCGGGCTCGTGTGGGTGCGCAGCACCCGCGCCGCGCCGTCGCCGGCCGGCGGCAGGTAGAAGGTGTCGTGCATCTGCCGGGCGGGATGCTCCGGCGGGATGTTCAGGGCCGTGAAGTTGTGGAAATCACTCTCGATGTCCGGGCCTTCCGCCACCGTGAATCCCATCGAGGCGAAGATGGCGATGATCTCGTCGATGGTCTGGCTGATCGGGTGGATGCGGCCCTCGGCCTCCGGCCGGACGGGCAGGGTGACATCGATCCGCTCCGCCTCCAGCCGCTGCGCCAGCGCCTCTTTCTTCAGCACGGTGCGGCGGGCCTCGATCGCCTCGGCCACCCGGTCCTTCAGCGCGTTGAGCTGCTGGCCGCGCTCCTTGCGCTCCTCCGGGGTGAGGCTGCGCATGTCGCCCATCATGGCGGTGATGCGGCCCTTCTTGCCCAGCGCCGCCACCCGCGCCTCTTCCAGGGCGGGCAGGTCGGGGGCCGCCTCCACGGCGGCGAGCAGGTCGGCGGTGAGTTCGGCGAGGGCGGTCATGGTCGGCGTCTTGTCGGTTGAGCGCGTTGACAGGCGTGTTTAGCGCATGCGGGCGGCCGGAGGCCAGCCCGTCCCTTGCAACCCAGGACGCCACGCCGCATCCTTGCCCGGCAGGAACAGGGAGCGGGGAGGGACCGATGCCGGGACACGCCGCCGACCGGGGCCTTACGCTGACGGAGTTCCTCGCCCACGAGGGCGAGCCCGACCTGCGCTACGAACTGGTCGGCGGCAAGCTCCGGGCCATGGCGCCGCCTTCGGGCGAGCATGGCCGCATCATGCTCCGCCTCGGCCGCCGCCTGCTGGAGCGGCTGCCGCCGCCCTGCCAGCCGACCGGACAGGCCGGCATCCTGCTGCCCGGACGGGACGACACCTTCTACGAGGCGGACATCGCCGTCTCCTGCGCGCCGCAGCCCGCGGGATCGCCCTGGGTGGTGGACCCGGTGCTGGTGGTGGAGATTCTCTCCCCCTCGACCAAGGCGCATGACCGCGGACAGAAGGTGCCGGACTACATGACGATCCCCGGCCTGCGCGAAATCCTGCTGATCGACGCCGAGCGCCGTCATGTCCAGCTTGTCTCCCGCGTGCCGGAGGGCTGGCTGACCCGCGATGTCATCGGTGACGGGCAGGTGCCGCTCGCCACGGTCCCCGGCGGGATCACCCTGGATGAGATCTACGGGCCGGCGTGATCTACGGGCCGGCGCGAGGAAGCGCCCCGCCATCATCGCAGCGGGCACGGCAGCGGAGGCAAACGAAAAGGGCGCGCCCCGCAGGACGCGCCCTTCCCGATTCACTCAGACCGTGCCGATCAGGCGGCCAGGGCCTTCTGGGCCTGCTCGACCAGGGCCTTGAAGCTCTCCGGCTCGCGCGCGGCGATGTCGGAGAGGACCTTGCGGTCCACCTCGATGCCGGCCCGCTTCAGGCCATGCATGAACTTGCTGTAGGTCAGGCCGTGCAGGCGCGCACCGGCGTTGATGCGCTGGATCCAGAGACCGCGGAAGTCGCGCTTCCTGTTGCGGCGGTCGCGGTAGGCGTACCGCAACGCCTTCTCGACCCGCTCCAGCGCGATCCGGTAGCACTTCGAGCTGCGGCCCCGGTAGCCCTTGGCGAGCTTCAGGACCTTCTTGTGACGGGCGTGAGTGGTCACGCCCCGCTTGACGCGAGCCATTTATCGACCCTCCTCACTTAACCCGCAGGAAATTCTCGGCGATCTTCTCGCCATCGGCCTTGAACATCACGAAGGTGCCGCGGGCGTTCCGCTTCATCTTCTGGGGCCGCTTGCTCATGCCGTGGCGCTTGCCGGCGGCCTGCGCCTTGACGAGACCCGAGGCGGTGAACTTGAACCGCTTCTTCGAGCCCGAATGGTTCTTCAGCTTGGGCATTTCATGTCCTTCTACTGAAACGGGGCGGTTGGGCATGCCCCGGGCGTTTCGCCCGGCCTCGCCGCCCGAATGAAGCGCGCCTTATACGGTCTGGCGCGGCGGAAGGCAAGCCAGGACATGCGCATGCCCGCCGGCCTGCCCCCGCGCCGCTGCCCCGTTGCCGCGGACACCTGCCGGTCCGTTCGTCGCAGCGGCGATGGCTCCACCGGGGTGACGAAGCCGGCCGCGGGGCCTATGCTGTTTTCGCACCGCATATGACGGTGTGGAGAAGGTTCCGGAATGGACCCAAGACAAACAAGGACGGAATGATGCGTCTGACGAGAGTGAGAGGCTTGCTTCTGGGAACCGCGCTCACGCTGGTTCCGGCGGGCTGGGCGCTGGCCCAGCATGCGGCCATTACCGCCGAGGACCTGACGGAGCATGTGAAGGTTCTGTCGGCCGATGCGTTCGAGGGGCGCAAGCCCGGAACCGCGGGCGAGCAGAAGACCCTGGACTACATCACCGCGCAGTTCCGCGCCCTGGGGCTGGAGCCGGCGGTCGGCGACAGCTACCTGCAACGGGTGCCGATGGTGGAGTTTGCCGGCGTCAGCCGGTCGCCGCTGACGGTGAAGGGACCGGATGGCGCGAAGAGCTACGATTTCGTCACCCGGATGGTCACCGTCAGCCGCCGGCCGGAGCCGGAGCAGGCGCTGACCGACAGCGAGGTGGTCTTCGTCGGCTATGGCATCGTCGCGCCGGAATATGGCTGGAACGACTATGCCGGTCTGGACGTGCGCGGCAAGACGGTGGTCGTGCTGGTCAACGATCCCGGCTTCGCCACGCAGGACCCGGCGCTGTTCAACGGCAACGCCATGACCTGGTACGGCCGCTGGCCGTACAAGTACGAGGAGGCCGAGCGCCAGGGCGCGGCGGGCGTGCTGATCGTGCATGAGACGAAGGCCGCGGGCTATCCCTGGACGGTCGTCGTCAATTCCTGGAGCGTGCCGAAGCTGGACCTGGTGCCGCCCGACGGCGGCAAGTCGCGCCCGGTGATCCAGGGCTGGGTGCAGCAGGACGTGGCGCGGGAGATGTTCTCGCTCGCCGGGCAGGATTTCGACGCCCTGGCGAAATCCGCGGCGCAGCGCGGTTTCAAGCCGGTGCCGCTCAAGCTCACCGCCTCGGCCGCGGTCACCAACAAGGTGCGCACCTTCGACAGCTACAACGTCGTCGCCAAGCTGACCGGCAGCAAGCGGCCCGACGAGGTGGTGCTGGTCGGCGGCCACTGGGACCATCTGGGCCGCGGCCCGGCGATGGACGGGGACGACATCTACAACGGCGCCATGGACAACGCCTCCGGCATCGCCGGCCTGATCGAGATGGCCGAAGCCTATGTCAAGGGCAAGCGGCCGGAGCGGACCATCGCCTTCATCGCCTACACGGCGGAGGAGCAGGGGCTGCTGGGCTCCGAATACTATGCCATGAACCCCGTCTTCCCGCCGTCGCGCACCGTGGCCGGGTTCAATCTGGACGGGCTGAACCCGTTCGGTCCGATGCGCGACGTGGTCGTGACCGGCGCCGGCAAGTCGGAGCTGGAGGATCTGCTGGCCCGCTGGGCCGCGGACAACGGCAAGGTCGTGAAGCCGGAACCCTTCCCCGAGCGGGGCGGCTACTACCGCTCCGACCACTTCCCGCTGGCCAAGATCGGCATTCCGACCCTGTCGGCCGGGGCTGGCATGGACAGCGTGGCGCACGGCGAGGCGTGGGGCCGGGCCCAGGCCGAGGAGTTCACCCGCCTGCGCTACCACACCCCGAAAGACGAATGGTCGCCTGACATGGACCTGACCGGCGCGGTGGACGACGTGCGGATGGTCTACGACATGAGCCGCAGTCTGACCGACGGGACCGGCTGGCCGGCCTGGTACAAGGGCGCGGAGTTCCGTGCCATCCGCGAGACGTCCCTGAAGGAAGGGCGCTGATCCGGTATCCCGGATGAGCCGGCCCCGCCGCCGTGCGGCGGGGCCGCGTCTCGACAAGGATCCCAACGAACAAGGACGGAACGATGCGTCTGACAAGAGTGAGAGGCCTGCTTCTGGGAACCGCGATCGCCATGGTTCCCGCCGCAGCGGCGCTGGCCGAGCACGCGGCGATCACCGCCGAGGAGATGACGGAGCACGTCAAGGTCCTGGCGTCCGACGCGTTCGAGGGGCGCAAGCCCGGAACCGCGGGCGAGCAGAAGTCGCTGGACTACATCACCGGCCAGTTCCGCGCCCTGGGGCTGGAGCCGGCGGTCGGCGACAGCTACCTGCAACGGGTGCCGCTGGTGGAGGTCACGGGCCTCAGCCAGTCGCCGCTGACGGTCAAGGGGCCGGGCGGCGAGAAGAGCTACGATTTCTTCACCCAGATGATCACCGTCAGCCGCCGGCCGGAGCCGGAGCAGGCGCTGACCGACAGCGAGGTGGTCTTCGTCGGCTATGGCATCGTCGCGCCGGAATATGGCTGGAACGACTATGCCGGGCTGGACGTGCGCGGCAAGACGGTGGTCGTGCTGGTCAACGACCCCGGTTTCGCCACGCAGGACCCGAGCCTTTTCAACGGCAATGCCATGACCTGGTACGGCCGCTGGCCGTACAAGTACGAGGAGGCCGAGCGCCAGGGCGCGGCGGGCGTGCTGATCGTGCATGAGACCCGGGCGGCGGGCTACCCCTGGGCCGTGGTGACCAATTCCTGGCGCGTGCCGAAGCTGGACCTGGTGCCGCCCGACGGCGGCAGGTCGCGCCCGGTGATCCAGGGCTGGGTGCAGCAGGACGTGGCGCGGGAGATGTTCTCGCTCGCCGGGCAGGATTTCGACGCCCTGGCGAAATCCGCGGCGCAGCGCGGTTTCAAGCCGGTGCCGCTCAAGCTCACCGCCTCGGCCGCGGTCAGCAACAAGGTCCGCACCTTCGACAGCTACAACGTCATCGGCAAGCTGACCGGCAGCAAGCGGCCCGACGAAGTGGTGCTGATCTCCGCCCACTGGGACCATCTGGGCCGCGGCCCGGCGATGGACGGGGATGACATCTACAACGGCGCCATGGACAATGCGACGGGCGTCGCCGGCCTGATCGAACTGGCCGAGGCGTTCGCCAAGGGCGAGCGGCCGGAGCGGACCATCGCCTTCCTCTCCTACACGGCGGAGGAGCAGGGGCTGCTGGGTTCCGAATACTACGCGAAGAACCCGGTCTTCCCGCCTGCCCGCACGGTCGGCGGCTTCAACATGGACATGCTGAATCCGTTCGGTCCGATGCGCGACATCGTCGTGACCGGCGCCGGCAAGTCGGAGCTTGAGGACCGTCTGGCCCGCTGGGCCGCGGACAACGGCAAGGTCGTGAAGCCGGAGCCCTTCCCCGAGCGCGGCCTCTACTACCGGTCCGACCATTTCCCGCTGGCCAAGATCGGCGTCCCGATGATGTTCGCCGGGTCCGGCGTGGACAGCATCGAGCACGGCGAGGAATGGGGCCGGGCGCAGTACAACGAGTTCACCCGCCTGCGCTACCACACCCCGCACGACGAATGGCTGCCGGGCATGGACCTGACCGGGGCGGTGGACGATCTGCGGATGGTCTACGATCTGAGCCGCGACCTCGCCAACGGCACCGACTGGCCGTCCTGGTACAAGGGGTCGGAGTTCCGCGCCGTGCGCGAGACGTCCCTGAAGGAAGGACGCTGACCCCGCGCCCCGGCTGACCCGACAGGAGGCGGGCCGTTCCCATGCAGCTCTACACCATAGGCTACGAGGGGGCGGCCCTGCCCGGTCTGATCGGGGTCCTGACGGCGGCAGGGGTGCACACGGTGCTGGACGTGCGCGAGCTGCCGCTGTCCCGCCGCGCCGGCTTCTCCAAGCGGCCGCTGGCCGCCACGCTGGCGGAGGCGGGCATCGGCTACCTGCACCTGAAGGGGCTGGGCACGCCGAAGGAGGGCCGCCTCGCCAACCGGGCCGGGCGGATGGAGGCGTTCTGGCGGATCGTGGACGACAGCCTCGCCACGCCCGAGGCCGCGCACGACCTTGCCCGCGCGGCGGCTGTCGCGGCCGAGGCGCCGGCCTGCCTGCTCTGTTTCGAGGCCCGGCCGCACGACTGCCACCGGCTGCGGGTGGCGGAGCTGCTGGCCGCGGGGCACGGCTTCGCGGTGCGGCATCTCGACCCTGCGGCCGGTGCGGACCCGGCGTTCTGAGCGGCCCCGGCGTTCCGGGCGCGTCCGGCCCGGGACGGCCGTGTCCCCCGTGGCTCTGTCCCCGGGCCTCTTTACCCCTTGCCTCCGGGGGGCTGCCGATCCATATAGGGGCCGGGAGGTTGGCGGCGGACGGGTCTCTCGCCAATCCGGTCAGGTCCGGAAGGAAGCAGCCGTAACGAGTTTCGGCCCGGGTCGTTTGTCCAGCCTCCCACCTCTCCCCTGAAGGACGGTTCCCGCCAGCCCCGGTTTGCCGGGCATGGCTCCCCGCAGACAGGCAGGTCCGGCCGGCCCCGCGGGAGGCGGTCGCGTGCGACCGTCCACGATGTCCCGCACTTCGACGGCGACAAGTCGGGGGCCGCTGACTAGACTGGCGCGTCCCGTCCGCAGCGACACCGCCCGCGACCCGAGTTGACGCGCCCCGTGACCGACACGACGCTCGTGCCCGACACCGAAGCCGCCGCCCCGGCCCCTGCCGCCGGAGCCGCCTACCGCGTGCTGGCACGCAAGTACCGACCGCAGTCCTTCGACGAGCTGGTGGGCCAGGATGCGCTGGTCCGCACGCTGCGCAACGCCATCCAGTCGGGCCGCATCCATCAGGCCTACATGCTGACCGGGGTGCGCGGGGTGGGCAAGACCACCACCGCCCGCATCATCGCCCGCGCCCTGAACTGCGTCGGCCCGGACGGCAAGGGCGGTCCCACCATCACGCCCTGCGGCGTCTGCGAGCAGTGCCGCTCCATCGCCGCCGACCGCAATGTCGATGTGCTGGAGATGGACGCCGCCAGCAACACCGGCGTGGACAACATCCGCGAGATCATCGACGGCGTGCGCTACGCTCCGGCGGCGGCGCGCTACAAGCTCTACATCATCGACGAGGTCCACATGCTGTCCAAGGGCGCGTTCAACGCGCTCCTGAAGACGCTGGAGGAACCGCCGCCGCATGTGAAGTTCGTCTTCGCCACGACCGAGATCCGCAAGGTGCCGATCACGGTGCTGTCGCGCTGCCAGCGGTTCGACCTGCGCCGGGTGGATCAGGGCACGCTGGTCGGCCACTTCACCCGCATCGCCGGCAAGGAGGGGGTGGAGGCCGACGCCGAGGCCATCTCCCTGATCGCCCGTGCCGCCGACGGGTCGGTGCGCGACGGGCTGTCGCTGCTGGACCAGGCGATCGCGCTGGGCTCCGGCCGGGTGACGGCGGAGCAGGTGCGCGACATGCTCGGCCTTGCCGACCGCGGCCTGATCGTGGACCTGTTCGAAGCCGCCATGGCGGCGCGGCCGGCGGACGCGCTGGGCGTGCTGGACGGGCTGCACCGGCGCGGCGCCGATCCGGTGGTGATCGTCCAGGACCTGCTGGACTTCACCCATTTCCTGACCCGCACCCGGGTGGTCCCCGGCACGGCCGAGGACCCCGCCATCCCCGAGACGGAACGCACCCGCGGCGTCGCCCTGGCCGGGGCGCTGGGCATGCCCGCCCTGACCCGCGCCTGGCAGATCCTGCTCAAGGGGCTGGGGGAGGTGCAGCAGGCCCCGGTGCCCATGCAGGCGCTGGAGATGGTGGTGATCCGCCTTGCCTACGCCTCCGAGCTGCCGACGCCGGGCGACCTGCTGAAGAAGATCCAGGAGGCCGGCGGGGCCGAGGCGGCGGCGCGGGCGCTGTCGGCGGGACCTGCCGGCGGTGGCGGCGGGCCGCGGGCTCTGGCCGCGGCGGCTCCCCTGGCGGCGCTGTCCGCCCCGGCGCCGCTGGGCCTTGCCGTCGGTGCGCCGGCCGGGGCCGTGCCGCAGCCGGCGGAGGCCCGGGCGCCCGACGCCGCCCCTGCCGCGCTGGCCGACCCGCGCGACTTCGCCGACGTCGTCGCCCTCTTCAACGAGCGGCGCGAGGCCCGCATCGCCGCGGACCTGGAGACGCTGGTGCATCTGGTCAGGTTCGAGCCCGGCCTGATCGAGTTCCGCCCGGAGCCGCAGGCGCCGCACAATCTGCCCGGCCGCGTCGGCCAGCTTCTGACGGAATGGACCGGGCGGCGCTGGGTGGTGTCCGTCTCCGGCGCGCCGGGCCAGCCGACCCTGCGGGAGAAGGCCCGTGCCGCCGAGGCCGAGGTCCGCCGGCAGGTGGAGGCGCATCCCCTGGTCCAGGCGGTGCTGCTCGCCTTCCCCGGGGCGCGGATCGAGACGATCCGCGATCTGGCGCAGGAGGCGGCGCAGCAGGCGGCCCAGGCCGCGCTCGCGGCCCCGCCCGCCCCGCCGGAGGACGATGCCGGCGGCGACGATGGTGACATGCCGCCCGACAACCCTTATTTCGACGCTCCGCCGTCCATGGACGATGGCGATTGGGAAGGAGATTTCTGAGTCATGAAGAACCTCGGCAACATGATGAAGCAGGCCCAGCAGATGCAGGCCCGCATGCAGGAGATGCAGAGCAAGCTGGCGGAGGTCGAGGTCAACGGCGTGTCCGCCGGCGGCATGGTCAGCATCCTGCTGAACGGCAAGGGCGAGCTGAAGCAGATCAAGCTCGACAAGTCCGTCGTCGATCCCGAGGACGTCGAGGTGCTGGAGGACCTGATCGTCGCCGCCTTCAACGACGCCAAGAACAAGGTCGAGGCCCACATGGCCGAGGAGACGGCGAAGCTGATGGGCGGGCTGAAGCTGCCGCCGGGCTTCAAGCTGCCGTTCTGAGCCGGGACGCGCCGGCCGCGTCCCGCCGGCGACGCCCGCTGCCGGCCGCGCCCCTGCCGGGCGCGGCCCGACGGCCCGTGATCCGGGCGGTCGCTCGGGCCGCCGACATTCCGCTGGAACAAGGCGCGAACACCGCCGTATTCTGGGCCCCATGATCGGACCCGAGATCGACCGCCTCATCCAGCTCCTGGCCAAGCTGCCGGGGCTCGGCCCCCGTTCCGCGCGGCGGGCGGCGCTGCACCTCATCAAGAAGCGCGACTCGCTGATGGAGCCGCTGGCCGAGGCGATGGCGGCGGCGGCGGCGGGCATCCGCACCTGCTCGGTCTGCGGCAACCTCGATACCGGCGATCCCTGCCATGTCTGCCGCGACGGCGAGCGCCCCGGCGGCCGCGACCGCACCACCCTCTGCGTGGTGGAGGAGGTGGGCGATCTCTGGGCGCTGGAGCGCACGGGCGCCTACCGCGGCCTCTACCATGTGCTGGGCGGCACGCTCTCGGCGCTGGAGGGCGTCGGGCCGGACGACCTGAACGTGCCGAAGCTGCTGGAACGGGCCAGCCGGCCGGAGGTCACGGAGGTGATCCTGGCCCTGAACGCCACCGTCGGCGGCCAGACGACGGCGCACTATCTCGCCGACCGGCTGGAGGGCTGCGAGGTCCGCATTTCCCGCCTCGCGCACGGGGTGCCGGTGGGCGGCGAACTGGACTACCTCGACGACGGCACCCTGACCGCGGCCCTGCGGGCGCGGCGGAGCCTGTAGGGCGGGCGGACCGCCAACCCGGCCCCCCTATGCCGCCAGCGCCCGGACGGACGGGATGGGGGCGAGGTTGGCGACGAACTCCTCCGTGCAGCGGCGCCAGGAGAAGCCCTCCGCAAAGGCGCGGCAGGCCGCGCGGTCGATCTCCAGGCAGCGCAGGGCGGCCGTGCGCAGGTCCTCGTCCAGCGCGCCCACCGGGCGGTCGCCGATCACGTCCAGCGGTCCCGGCACCGGATAGGCCGCGACGGGCGTGCCGCAGGCCAGACTCTCCAGCGCCACCAGCCCGAAGGTCTCGAAGCGGGACGGGAAGACGAAGACGTCCGCCGCGGCGAAGTGCCGCGCCAGATCGTCGCCCGTGCGGTAACCCAGGAAATGCACCCCCGGGTAGCGCGCCCGGTAGTCCGCCAGTTGCGGCCCGTCGCCCACCACCACCTTGCTGCCGGGCAGGTCCAGGCGGAGGAAATCCTCCAGGTTCTTCTCGGCGGAGACGCGGCCGACATTCAGGAAGACCGGCCGCGGCAGCCCCAGGAAGTCGCGGTCGAAGCCGGGATCCCCGTCGAAGGGGCGGAACAGGCCTGTGTCCACCGCCCGGCCCCAGCGCCGGATGTTGCGGAATCCCCGGCCGCGCAGTTCGCGCTCCAACGTGTCGGTCTGGACCATGAAGCCGCTGCCGGCGTTATGGAACCAGCGTTGCAGGGCGAAGGGGATGTCGGCGGAGATGCGGAACTTGCGGGCGAAATAGTCGCCGAAGCGGGTGTGGAAGCTGGTCGTGAAGGGCCAGCCGCGCTTCAGGCAGAGCCGCCGCGCGGCCAGCCCGATCGGCCCCTCCACCGGGATGTGAACGGCATCGGGGGCGAATGCGTCCACCATGCGGGCGAGGGCGCGGCCCGGTGCCAGGGCCAGCCGGACCTCCGGATAGCTGGGGGCGGGAACGGTGCGGAAGCGGTCGGGGCCGATCACCTCGACCCGGTGACCCAGGGCCTCAAGCTCCCGGACCGTGGTGGAGAGCGCGCGGACGACCCCGTTGATCTGCGGGACCCAGGCGTCGGTGGCGAGCAGGATGCGCATGCGGTCGGCAGCCTTTCGGTTAAGCCGGAACGGGGCGGTGAAGGTTCCGTGACAGGCGGATGGTGGTATTGCCGGGGATGGGCAATTCCTGTCTAGTCCGCCTGTCCGGGCAAGCAGAGTTCGGCGGAACGGCGCAAGATCACCGGCAGCACTCCGGCGGTCCGGACCGTTTTCCCCGGATCATGTCGTCTTCAGTCAAGGACAATCTCCAGACAAGGACAAAGGGAAGGAAACGCGGCATGAAGGTCCTGATCCTCGGCGGTGATGGTTTCTGCGGCTGGCCCACGTCGCTTCACCTTTCCGCCCGCGGCCACCAGGTCACCATCATCGACAGTTTCGCACGCCGCGCCACGGACGGGGAGCTGGGGGCCGAGAGCCTGACCCCGATCCGGCCGCTGGACGAGCGGCTGGCGGCCTGGACGGAACGCAGCGGCCACCGCATCGGGTTCCGCGCGCTGGACGTGGCGCGCGACTACGACGCGCTGGAGGCCGCCTTCGCCCAGGAGCGGCCCGACGCCATCGTCCATTTCGCCGAACAGCGCGCCGCGCCCTATTCCATGAAGTCGCCCCGGCACAAGCGCTACACCGTGGACAACAACATCAACGCCACCAACAACGTGCTCTGCGCCATGGTGGAGGCCTGTCCGGACGCGCATCTGCTGCATCTGGGCACCATGGGCGTCTATGGCTACGGCAAGGCCCGCGGCCTGCGCATCCCGGAGGGCTACATCGAGGCGACGCTGAAGTCCGGCGGGGCCGCGGCGGACGTGGAGATCCTGTATCCCGCCGATCCGGGCAGCATCTACCACATGACCAAGACGCTGGATCAGCTTCTTTTCTACTATTACGCGAAGAACGACGGGCTGCGCATCACCGATCTGCACCAGGGCATCGTCTGGGGCACCTCCACCCCGGAGACGGACCTGGACGAACGGCTGATCAACCGCTTCGACTATGACGGCGACTACGGCACGGTGCTGAACCGCTTCCTGATGCAGGCGGCCGTCGGCCACCCGCTGACCGTCCACGGCACCGGCGGCCAGACCCGCGCCTTCATCCATATCCGCGACACCGTGCGCTGCATCGAGCTGGCGGCGCTCAGCCCGCCGACGCGGGGCGAGCGGGTGCGCATCCTGAACCAGATGACCGAGTGCCACCGGGTCCGCGATCTGGCGGAGATGGTGTCCGGCATGACCGGGGTGCCCGTCGCGCAGCAGGAGAACCCGCGCAAGGAGGCACCGGATAACGACCTGGACGTGGCGAATGCGGGTCTGGTCGGCCTGGGCCTGACGCCGACCCGGCTCAGCGACGGGCTGATGCACGAGGTGATCGCCGTGGCGCGGCGCTACGCCCATCGCTGCGACACGTCGAAGATCGTCTGCACCAGCCGCTGGGTGAAGGACCGGACCCCGGGCCGGGGCGGCGACCCGTCCCGCGCGGCGGCGGAATAACCGCCCCCTCCCGGCCCGCGGCCCCGCCGTGCTAGGATGCGGCCATGCCGGATGCCCTCGCACCGAATGACCCCGGCGCCCGCGACCCCGACCTGCGGCGCCTGCTCGACCGGATCGTGGCCGCCTACGAACCGGAGCGGGTCTATCTGTTCGGCAGCCGCGCCGCCGGCACCGCCGATGCGGGCAGCGACTACGACCTGCTGGTCGTCGTTCCCGACGACACCCCGGCGGAGCGGCTGAGCCCCGTCTGGCTGTCGGAAACGGTGCTGACCCTGCCCGTGCCGGCCGATGTCTTCCCCTGCCGTCAGGGATCGTTCGAGCGGGCGCGGGGCGCGGTCGGCACGCTCAGCCACACCGCGGCGACCCGGGGCCGGGTGGTGTATGAGCGGTGATGCCGTGGCCGGCGACGTCGTCCGCCTCTGGCTCCGGACGGTCCGGTCCGACCTGAAATCCGTGCGCAACAACATCGACGGGCCGGAGCCCTCGCCTGAATCCGCGGCCTATCACTGTCAGCAGGCGGCGGAGAAGCTGGTGAAGACCGTGCTGGTCCACCAGGGCATCGACCCGCCCCGCACCCACAGCATCGCCGCTCTGCTCGCGCTGCTGCCGGAGGGCGACGGTCTCGCCGCCCTGCTGCGTCCCTTCATCCGGTTCACGGCCTTCGCCTCGGCCTTCCGGTATCCGACGGCCTTCCTCGACGAGCCCGAGGGCATCCCCACCCTGGACGAGCTGCGCGGCTGGCTGGGGGAGCTGATCGCGGCCGAGGCGGTGGTGCGGGCGGCCCTGCTGGGCGCGCCGGAGGGTGGGCAGGGGCGCGCCGGCGGCTGACGTTCACTTCCCGTTCCCATGCCGGCCGCGCTCGTCTAGTCTCCCCCGGTCTGTTTCCCCGGGGGACCCATGCCGTTCACGATCGAGCCGCAGTCGCTGGGCATCGGCGCCGCCGTCGCCGCGATCCTGGTCTATGTGCTGGTGCGCCTGTCGGTGGCGCGGTCGGTCCTGGCCGCCGAATCCCGTGCCGCCGGCCTGCTGGCCGAGCGCGACTTCGCGCTGCGCCAGCTTGAGGCGATGAAGGACGAGGCGATCGAGCGCGACCGCCTGATCATCGATCTGCACGACCAGCAGGCCGAACTGGCCGCCGCCCGCGCCAGCGCGGAGACGGCCGCCGCCCGCGTGCCCGATCTGGAGCGGCGCCTGGAGGATCTGGCCGCCGAACTGGGCCTGGAGCGGCAGCGGGTCGAGCGCCTGTCCATGGCGGAGGAGGCGCTGCGCCAGCGGCTGGAGGAGAACCGGACCCTGCTGTCCGGGGCCGAGGCGCGCTTCCGCGAGACCTTCCAGGCGCTGTCGCACGAGGCCCTGTCGGCCAACAACCAGCGCTTCCTGGAGCTGGCCCAGGCGCAGCTTGAGAAGGTGCAGGAGAGCGCCCGGGGCGATCTGGACCGGCGCCAGCAGGCGATCGGGGAACTGGTCGGCCCCGTGCGGGAGAAGCTGGACAAGTTCGACAGCGCCATCCACCAGCTCGAACAGGCCCGGGCCGGCGCCTATGCCGAACTGAAGACCCAGGTCGCCAGCCTGATCGAGACGCAGGGCCAGCTCCGCAGCGAGACGGCCAACCTGGTCCGTGCCCTGCGCAGCCCGGCGACCCGCGGCCGCTGGGGGGAGATCCAGCTCCGCCGCGTGGTCGAGATGGCGGGCATGCTGGACCATTGCGACTTCCACGAACAGGTCAGCCACGATGCCGAGCAGGGGCGCCTGCGCCCGGACCTGCTGGTCCGGCTGCCCGGCGGCAAGACCATCGTGGTGGACGCCAAGGCCCCGCTGGAAGCGTTCCTGGATGCCGTCGGCACGACGGACGACGCGATGCGTGCGGCGCACATGGCGCGGCACGCCCGCCACATCCGCGACCACATGAAGGCGCTGGGCGAGAAGCGGTACTGGAGCCAGTTCGAGCCGGCGCCGGAGTTCGTCGTGCTCTTCCTGCCGGGGGAGAACTTCTTCTCCGCCGCGCTGGAACAGGACCCGGCCCTGATCGAGGCCGGCATCGACCAGTCCGTCATCCCGGCCACGCCGACCACCCTGATCGCCCTGCTGCGCGCCGTCTCCTACGGCTGGCGGCAGGAGAAGCTGGCCCACAACGCGCGGGAGATCAGCGTTCTGGGGCGCGAGATGTACGACCGGCTGGGCGTCATGGCCGAGCACATGCAGCGCCTGGGCAAGGGGCTGGGCGGGGCGGTCGAGTGCTACAACAAGGCCGTCAGCTCGCTGGAGAGCCGGGTGCTGGTCACCGCCCGCCGCTTCAAGGAACTGAAGGCCACGCCGGACAATGCGGAGATGGTGGAGCTGCTGCCGCTGGACCAGAGCCCGCGCCCGCCGCAGGCGCCCGACCCTGGTCCGCCGCAGGCGCCTGTCCTCTGGGACCTGCCCAGGGACGTACCCGGGGACGTGCCCGGGGGCCTGCCCGGGGCGCAGGGCTGATCCCGGCGGCGCCGGACGGCCGCTCGCTTGACGCGCCCTTCACAGGGACCTATCTGGCTGGCCATAGTGGGTATTGCACAAATCCAGATCACCTTTCGCCGGATCCGCCGTCCATGTCGCTGCTGAACATCCTGATCGTCCCCGATGCGCGGCTGCGCCAGACGGCCGAACCCGTCGCCAACGTGGACGGCCGTGTCGCCCGCCTGATGGACGACATGCTGGAGACCATGTACAAGGCGCCCGGCATCGGGCTTGCGGCGCCGCAGGTCGGCGTGCTGGAACGGGTGATCGTCATGGACATCGCCGAGCGCAAGACCGAGGCGCCGACCCCCATCCTGATGGCGAATCCGGAGATCATCGCCCGCTCCGACGAGCTGGCGACGGCGCAGGAAGGCTGCCTGTCCATCCCGGACATCTATGCCGACGTGACCCGCCCGCGGCAGGTCCGTGTCCGCTATGTGGACCGGGACGGCGAAGTGCGGGAGCTGGACGCGGACGGGCTGACGGCGACCTGCGTGCAGCACGAGATCGACCATCTGAACGGCGTGCTGTTCGTGGACTACCTCTCCGCGCTCAAGCGCAGCATGCTGCTGCGCCGCTTGCAGAAGATGCAGCGCAACAAGGCCGCGGGCTGACCCCCCGGCCGTCACAGGACCCCCCTCCTTGCCCTATCTGATCCGTGACGCCCGCGACGAGACGCACCCCGAATTCGAGGGCTGGCTGGCGTCGCCGATCTGGGTCGGCTACACCTGGAGCCGCAAGGCGGGTCTGGCCAAGCGCTTCGACACCCTGGCCGAGGCCACCCGGATCGCGCGCACGCTGAACGCGGGCCGCCGGTCGGTGGTGGTGGTCGAAGTCCAGGGCTGAACCCGCCCCGACCCTTCGCTTCCAGGATACCGCCATGGCCGGCCTGACGCTCGCCTTCATGGGCACGCCCGACTTCTCCGTTCCCATCCTCGACGCCCTGGCCGGGGCCGGGCACCGGGTCGTCTGCGTCTATACCCAGCCGCCGCGCCCGGCCGGCCGCGGCCACCAGCTCCAGCCCTCGCCCGTGCATCGCCGGGCCGAGGCACTGGGCATCCCCGTGCGCCATCCGAAGTCGCTGCGCGGGGCCGAGGCGCAGGCGGAGTTCGCGGCCCTGGGGCTGGACTGCGCCGTCGTCGCCGCCTACGGCCTGATCCTGCCGCAGCCGGTGCTGGACGCGCCGCGGCTGGGCTGCATCAACGTCCATGCCTCGCTGCTGCCGCGCTGGCGCGGTGCCGCCCCGATCCAGCGCGCCATCCAGGCCGGCGACGCGGTGAGCGGCGTCACCATCATGCGCATGGAGGCGGGGCTGGATACCGGCCCCATGCTGCTGAAGGGCGAGGTGCCGATCGGCCCGCGCACGGGTGCGCAGGCCCTGCACGACGCCCTCTCCGAGCAGGGGGCGCGGCTGATCGTGGCGGCGCTGGACGGCCTGGCCGCCGGTCGGCTGACGGCCGAACCGCAGCCGGAGGAAGGCGTCACCTACGCCGCCAAGCTGGCGAAGGAGGAGGGGCGGCTGGACTTCGCGCTCGACGCCGCCACGCTCGACCGGCAGGTGCGGGCCTTCACGCCCTGGCCCGGCTGCTGGTTCGAGGCGGTGACGGGGGAGCGCCTCAAGGTGCTGGCGGCCGAGCCGGTGTCGGGCCGGGGCGAGCCCGGCACGCTGCTGCCCGGCGGGCTGACGGTGGCCTGCGGCGAGGGCGCGCTGCGCCTGCTGACGGTGCAGCGGCCCGGCAAGGCGCCGGTGGACGGTGCCGCCTTCCTGCGCGGCTTCCCGCACGCGCCGGGCGCCCGGATCGTGGCCTGAGCCGGCCCGGAGGTGGGCGGATGCAGCGCTGGAAGCTGACCCTGGAATATGACGGCCGGCCCTTCGTCGGCTGGCAGCGGCAGGACAACGGTCCCTCCGTCCAGCAGGCGCTGGAGGAGGCGATCTATCGTTTCACCCAGGAAACGGTCACGGTCTTCTGCGCGGGGCGCACGGATGCCGGGGTGCATGCCCTGGCCATGGTGGCCAGCGTCGATCTGGCCCGCGAGGCGACGGCGGACAAGGTTCAGGCCGCGCTGAACTTCCACCTGAAGCCGCATCCGGTCGCCGTGCTGCGGGTCGAGCCGGTGGCGCCCGACTTCCATGCCCGCTTCTCCTGCCTGGGCCGGGCCTATCTCTACCGCATCCTGAACCGCCGCGCCCCGGCGGCGCTGGAGGCGGGGCGGGTCTGGCACGTTCAGGGCGGGCTGGACGCGGAAGCGATGCACGAGGCGGCGCAGCGTCTGGTCGGGCAGCACGATTTCAGCAGCTTCCGCGCCTCGCTCTGTCAGGCGAAGTCGCCGGTCAAGACGCTCTCGGACCTGTCGGTCGCGCGGGTGGGGGAGGAGGTGCGGATCGTCGCCCGCGCCCGCTCCTTCCTGCACCATCAGGTGCGCAACATGGTCGGCACCCTGAAGCTGGTGGGGGAGGGGCGCTGGACCGCCGACGATGTGAGCCGGGCGCTGGCGGCGCGCAACCGTTCCGCAGCCGGTCCGACCGCCCCGGCGGCCGGGCTCTACTTCACCGAGGCATGGTACTGAGCCCCGCCGGGTCAGGCGGCCGGGAGGCCGACCATGGCGTCGGTCACGTTCTTGACCATGATGCTGATGAAGATGTCCACCGCCACCAGCCCCAGCGCGCCCAGGCCGCCGACCCCGGCGGTGGCGCGGGCGATGAACCACTGGTAGGTCAGCACCCAGACGGTGGCGACGAACAGCATCAGTTCCGCCGCCTCCTCGCCCAGCAGCCCGCTGCTGTCCAGCGCATGGACGCCCAGCAGCAGCGCGACCTGGACCACGTAGGACCAGTTGTAGGCCGCGGCATAGCGGCCGAACTCCTGCTGCTTCCCCGCCAGTTCCAGCACATGGAAGGCGACCAGCAGGTAGGCCAGGATGCCGACCACCAGCCCCATGGATTCCAGCACCAGCCGGCCCGCCAGCATCACCGGCGGGAAACCGCCGCCGAGCTGGAACAGCAGCAGCAGCATGAAGCCCGGCAGCACCAGCCAGAGGGCGCGGAAGCTGGCCAGCGCCGCTTCCGGCGTGGCGTCGTACCAGGCCGCGGCCGCGGCGTCGAAACGGGCCAGGCGCCAGGCGCCGTAAAGACCGTAGAGCGCGTCGCGCGCGAAGCTCATGTCCGGGGTTCCGCGCCGGCGAACCAGCGTTCCAGCACCGTGCGGTAGATCGCCGTCAGCTCCAGCAGGTCCGCCACGGCCACGTTCTCGTCCACCTTGTGCATGCTGGCGCCGACCAGCCCGAACTCCACCACCGGGCAATGGTCCTTGATGAAGCGGGCATCCGACGTGCCGCCCGAGGTGCTCAGCTCCGGCGTGCGGCCGGTGTGCGCCTCCACCGCCGCGGCCACGATGTCGGACAGGGCGCCCGGCGGCGTCAGGAAGGCGACGCCGCTGGTCTGCAGCGCCAGCTCCCAGGCACCGCCGACCTCCTCCAGCACGTCGCGGATGTGCGCCTCCAGGCTCTCCGGCGTGTGCAGGTCGTTGAAGCGGATGTTGAAGCGGGCCGTGCCGCGGGCCGGGATCACGTTGCTTGCCGGATTGCCTACGTCGATGCTGGTCAGGGCCAGGGTCGAGGGCTGGAAGTGCGGCGTGCCCATGTCCAGCGGGCTGGACGCCAGCAGGTGCAGCGCCTCCGCCAGCCGCGGCAGCGGGTTGTCCGCCAGATGCGGATAGGCCGTGTGGCCCTGCGCCCCCAGCGCCGTCAGCGTCGCCGTCAGGCTGCCGCGGCGGCCGACCTTGATCATGTCGCCCAGGGCGCGGGGATTGGTCGGCTCCCCCACCAGACAGGCGTCGATGCGCTCCCCGGCCGCCGCCATCCAGTCCAGCACCTTGCGGGTGCCGTTCACGGCCGGGCCTTCCTCGTCCCCCGTGATCAGCAGGCTGATGCTGCCCGCCGGCGGACCGTTACGCTCCAGGAACGATCCGACGGCGGCGATGAAGGCGGCGACGCCGCCTTTCATGTCCGCAGCCCCGCGGCCATAGAGCCGTCCGTCGATTATTTCGCCTCCGAAAGGATCGACGGTCCAGGCCGCGGCATCCCCGGCCGGCACGACATCCGTGTGGCCGGCGAAGCAGAAGTTCGGGCCTTTGTCGCCCAGCCGGGCATAGAGATTGTCCACCCGCTCCGTGCCCGGTTCCTGGAACGGCAGCCGGTGGCAGGTGAAGCCGAGCCCCTCCAGCACCGACTGCACCCGGTCCAGCGCCCCGGCATCGGCCGGGGTGACGCTGGGGCAGCGGATCAGGTCGCGGGCGAGGGCGATGGGATCAGGGGCCACGTCGGTCAGTCCCGCAGCAGGTCGTTGATGCTGGTCTTGGCGCGGGTCTTCTCGTCCACCCGCTTGACGATGACGGCGCAGGAGAGGCCGGGGCCGGGGCTGCCGTCGAGCAGCGGCCGGCCGGGCAGGGTGCCGGGCACGACGACGGACCAGGCCGGCACGCGGCCGATGAAGACCTCGCCCGTGGCGCGGTCGATGATCCGGGTCGAGGCGCTGATGAAGACGCCCATGGAGAGCACGCTGCCGCGCTCCACGATGACCCCCTCCACCACCTCCGAGCGGGCGCCGATGAAGCAGTCATCCTCGATGATGACGGGGTTGGCCTGCAACGGCTCCAGCACGCCGCCGATGCCGACGCCGCCGGAGAGATGCACGTTGCGGCCGATCTGGGCGCAGGAACCGACCGTCACCCAGGTGTCCACCATGGTGCCGCGGTCCACATGGGCGCCCAGATTGACGAAGCTGGGCATCAGCACGACGCCCGGCGCCACATGGGCGCTGTGGCGGACGATGGCGCCGGGCACGGCGCGGAAGCCGGCGGCCTTCCAGCGCACCTCGTCCCAGCCGGCGAACTTGGACGGCACCTTGTCGAACCAGGTGGCGCTGTCGCCGCCGGGCAGGCCGGGACCGCCGGGGATGACGGCGTTGTCGTTCAGCCGGAAGGACAGCAGCACCGCCTTCTTCAGCCACTGGTTCACCCGCCAGCCGCCGCCCTGGCTGCCGCCGTCCACCGGCTCGGCCACGCGCAGGATGCCGGCATCCAGCAGCCCCAGCGCCTCCTCCACCGCCGCGCGGACGGGGCCGGTGGTCGCGGGGGTGAGGCCGTCGCGCACCTCCCAGGCCTGGTCGATGGTGCGGGCGAGGCGGTCGGGGGCGGTGCTCATGGCGGGGGTCCGGATGGTCGCGTCGAAGGGGACGGCGGGCGCGCCGGGACGATGGGACAGCCGGCCCGCCCTGTCAATCGAAGGCACTCCCGGAGGCACTCCGCCGTCACGACAGTCCCGCGTCCCGCCGGCAGGATCACAGGACCGGCGGTGCGCCGGCTTCCAGCCAGTCGATCAGGTCGTCCACGACATGGTGGATGTGGTCGCCATGCCCGACGCCGCCGCCGTCGGGGCGGGACCAGTCGGCATCCGTGCGCAGCCACACCGTCGTCATGCCCAGCGCCGCGGCCGGGGCCAGGTTGCGGGCGATGTCCTCCACCATCACGGCGCGGGTCGGCTCCACCCCGTGGCGCTCGACCAGGGTGCGGTAGGGCCGCGGGTCGGGCTTCGGCACGTAGCCCGCGGCCACGATGTCGAACACAGCCTCGAAGCGGCCCTCGACGCCCAGCCGGGCCAGGATGTTCTCGGCATGGCGGACGGAGCCGTTGGTGTAGACCAGCTTGCGGCCGGGCAGGGCGTCCAGCGCGCGGGCCAGCCGTTCCGACGGTTCCACCGGCGTCACGTCGATGTCATGGACATATTCCAGGAACGGCACCGGGTCGATGTCGTGCTCGACCATCAGGCCGCGCAGGCTGGTGCCGTGCTCGCGGAAATACTTCTTCTGCTTCGCCCGCGCCTCTTCGTAGGGCAGGCCGAAATACTCCGCGATGAACTCACCGATGCGGCGGTCCACCTGGGCAAACAGGTTGCAGCTCGACGGATAGAGGGTGTTGTCCAGGTCGAACACCCAGGTATCGACGCCGGACAGGCTCCGGGCCCCGGCGGGCCGGGCGGGCGAGGCGTGTCCGGCGGGCCGGACGGGGGAGGCTTGTCCGGCGGGCCGGACGGGAGGGGCTTGTATCGTCATGGCGGGGAGAATGGGCGCGGCCGCCCCGCGGGGCAAGCCCGCGCGCGACCCGTCCGGCCCCGCCGCCCTGCGGGTCGGCCCTGCCTCCCGGTCAGGTGGACGCGAGGGGCCGGCTGGGCTAGTCCTGATGCCCGAGTGGGAGTGCGATCCGGAGCGGAGCCGCCGGCGTGGAAACAGAATCCGTACCGACCGCCCCGCCGCCCCCCCTGGAGGGGACTGAGGCGGCGGCCATCCTGGCCGGCTGGCCCGGCCCCGCCCTGCGGCTGGCGGCCGACGGTGCCGTGCGCGCCGCCAACGCCCGCTGCGCCCCGCTGGACGCGGACGGGGGCGCCTGGCGCGAGGACCTGTCCTGGTGGGTCGCCAGCGACGGGCCGCTGCTGGACAGCGCCCGCTCCGTGCCGGTGGCGACCGGCTCCGGTCCCGGCGTCGTGGAGTTCGCGGCCGTCCCCCTGCCGGACGGCGAGGTGCTGCTGCTGGGGCGCGACGTGACGCTGGAGCGCCGGCTGCGCCACGCCCTGACCGAATCCCGCCAGCGCTACAAGGACCTGGTGGACATCTCCTCCGACTTCGCCTGGGAGACGGGGCCGGACGGGCGCTTCGCCTTCGTCTCCCCCGCCGGGGCCATCGGCTACCGGGCGGAGGAGCTGCTGGGCCGGCACCCCGCGGACCTCGTGCTGCCCGAGTTCGCCGACCAGCCGCTGCCCTTCGACACGCGGGTGCCGATCGAGCGGACGGAGGTCTGGCTGCGCGACCGCTCGGGCGAGCCGGCCTGCCTGATCTCCTCCGCCGTGCCGCTGACCGGGCCGGGCGGGGAATGGCTGGGCGCGCGCGGCGCCTGCCGCGACATCACCGACGCCCGCCTGCGCGGCATGGAGCTGTCCCGGGTCCGGCTGCGCGAGAAGTATCTGGGCTTCATCGTCTCCTCCACCCGCGACGACGTGGACCCCACCCGCACGCTGGAGATCGCGGCCGGCGTCGCGGTGAACGCCACCGGCGCGGCCGGCGTCCTGGTCTTCGCCCGGGCGGGGGAGGGCTACGGACCCGCGGCGCGGCAGGGCACGCTGCCGCCGGAGGCGGCGGACGCGCTGCCGGCCCTGCTGGCCGCCGCAGCGGAGAGTGCCGGGGGCTGCGAGGCGGTGGCCGGGCCGGTGCGCCTGCTGGCCGCGCGCACCCTGTTCCGCAACGAGGTGAACGGCGCGGTCCTGGCCTGGCGCCCGGCCGCCGAGGCGTGGAGCGCGGACGACATCTCCATGGTGTCGGCCATCGCCGACCATGTCGGCGTCGCCGTCGCCCAGGCCCGCTACCAGGAGCGGCTGAAGACCCTGTCCGAGCGCGACGGGCTGACCGGGCTCTACAACCGGCGCACCTTCATGGAGCTGCTGGAGCAACGGCTGGAGCGGCACCGCGGCGGTTCCTCCGCCCTGCTCTATTTCGACCTGGACAACTTCAAGGCGGTCAACGACCTGCTCGGCCACACGGCGGGCGACGGGGTGCTGCAGGCGGTGGGCACGCTGCTGGTGCGGCTGGCCCGGCCGGGCGACCTGACGGCGCGGCTGGGCGGCGACGAGTTCGTGCTCTGGATCGAGCGGGTGGACGAGGCCCAGGCCCTGCGGGTGGCCGACCGGCTGCTGCGCGAGGCGGCGGAGTTCCTGCGCCCCCTCTCGGCCGCGCCGGACCGGCCGCTGGGCGTTTCCATCGGCGTGGCGCTCTATGCCGGCGGCGGCGGTGAGCCGGCCCAGGGGCTGCTGGACCGCGGCGACCATGCCATGTATGCCGCCAAGCGCCAGGGCAAGGGCAACCGCGCCCTGGCGCCCGCGGCGGCGATCGCAAGCGGAAGGGCCGGCGGCGACGCCCCGGCCGGCGGTACGGTTGGAGAGTGAGACTGTGAGCACGAACGGACCCCAGGACCGTCCCCTCGGCGGTGTCGATTACGACACGGCGAAGCGGCTGGCGACCAGTCCGGACGCGGTGGAACGGCGCTTCGTCGCCGGCCGGGCGGAGACGCGGCCGGAGATTCTGTACTTCCTGGCCGCCGACCAGAGTGCGGAGGTGCGGCGGGAGATCGCCCGCAACACCAGCACGCCGCGGCAGGCCGACCTGCTGCTGGCCGCCGACCCGGACGAGGAGGTGCGCTCCGGCCTCGCCGCCAAGATCGCGTCCCTGGTCCCGCACCTGCCGGCCGAAAAGGTCGGGCAGCTTGAGAAGCTGACCCTGGAGGTGCTGGAGACGCTGGCCCGCGACCAGGCGGTGACCGTGCGCCGGGTGCTGGCGGAGACGCTGAAGGACCAGCCCGGCGCCCCGGCGCAGGTGGTGCAGCAGCTTGCCCGCGACCTGGAACTGTCCGTCAGCGGGCCGGTGCTGCGGCACTCCCCCATCCTGACCGACGAGGATCTGCTCCAGATCATCCGGTCCCAGCCGCTGGACGGCCAGCTTGTCGCCATCGCGGAGCGCGCCGGCCTGTCCGGCGATGTGGCCGACGCCGTGGCCCGGACCGACAGCGAAGGGGCCGTGGCGGCGCTGCTGGCGAACCACTCCGCCCAGATCCGGGAGGAGACGCTGGACCGGATCATCGAGATGGCGCCGCGGCACGAGCCCTGGCACGGCCCCCTGGTGCGGCGCCCGACCCTGCCGCCGCGGGCGGCGGCGCGCATCGCCGGCTTCGTCAACGATCAGCTCCTGAAGGTCCTCCAGGCCCGCCCGGATCTGCCGGCGGAGACGCGCGCTGCGGTCAGCGAGGCGGTGCGCCGCCGTCTGCCGGGCCTGTCCGCTCCGGCCGCGCCGGCGCGGGCCGGGACGCCGGAGGCGCCCGACGCCGAGGAGGAGGCGGAGCCGAAGGAGCGGCCGGGCGACCGTGCCCGCCGCCTGCACGCCGCCGGTGCGCTGGACGAGGAGGTGATCTCCGACGCCCTGTCCACGGGCGACCGCGGCTTCGTGCTGACGGCTCTGTCGCTGCGCGCCGGCATTCCGCCGGACACGGTGGACAAGATCGTCGGCGGGCAGAGCCCGCGCGGAGTCACGGCCCTGTGCTGGCGGGCGAAGCTGGGCATGCGCTTCGCCCGGCAGGTGCAGCTCCGCCTCGCCATGATCCCGCCCTCGGCCGTGATGAACGCCAAGGACGGCACGGACTACCCGATGACCGAGGCCGAGATGAAATGGCAGCTTGAGTTCTTCGGGGTGAAGGCGTGAGGGGCGCGGTGTGACGGCCCGCCGTCGGCGGAACGCCCCGCCGACGGCCGGGACCGGATCACCCGGGCCGCGTCACTTGCGCCCGATCAGCGTGCCGGCGCCGCCTTCGGTGAACAGCTCCAGCACGATCGCGTGGGGCACGCGGCCGTCCAGGATCACCGCCGCCTCCACCCCGCCGTTCACGGCGCGCAGGCAGGTCTCGATCTTCGGGATCATGCCGCCGGTGGCGGTGCCGTCGTCGATGGCGCGCTGCGCCGCCTCCACCGACATCTCGGGGATCAGGCGCTTCTGCTTGTCCAGCACGCCGGCCACGTCGGTCAGCAGCAGCAGGCGCGTCGCGTTCACCGCCGCGGCGATGGCGCCGGCCGCCGTATCCGCGTTGATGTTGTAGGTCTGGCCGTCCTCCCCGATGCCGATGGGGGCGATGACGGGGATGATGTCCGCCTGTTGCAGCTTGTGCAGCAGGCCCGGATTGACGCGGAACGGATCGCCGACGAAGCCCAGGTCGATGACCTTCTCGATGTTGCTGTCGGGGTCGCGCTTGCTGCGGGTGACCTTGCGGGCTTCGATCAGGTCGTCGTCCTTGCCCGACAGGCCGACGGCGTCGCCGCCGGCATCGTTGATCAGGGCCACGATCTGCTTGTTGATGGAGCCGGAGAGGACCATCTCCGCGATCTCCACCGTCTCCTTGTCGGTGACGCGCAGCCCGTCCACGAACTCCGACTTGATCTTCAGCCGCTCCAGCATCTGGCCGATCTGGGGGCCGCCGCCATGCACGACGACGGGGCTGATGCCCATCTGCTTCATCAGCACGATGTCATTGGCGAAGCGGCGCCCCAGGCTCTCGTCGCCCATGGCGTGGCCGCCGTACTTCACGACGACCGTCCGGCCCGCGTAGCGGCGCATGAAGGGCAGCGCCTCGGACAGGGTGCGGGCCTTGGCGAGCCATTCCTCGCGGCTGGGCGCGGCGGCGGGGGAGGGGGTGCTCATGGGCGACGGTGTCCCGGGCTGATGGCGGTCAAACGGGCCGTGGATACACCGGACCGCCGGCCGGGGCAATCAGGCATCCGGCCCGTCATGACCGCCGTTCCGGACAGGTCCCCGCCGCCTGCGGCGCATCCGCCGGCGCCTGCGGCGCGATTTCCGTTGCGCCCGCTGTGCGGTGCGCTAACCCTTGCCCCGGCTGTTCCGGACGGGGATCAGGGATGCGCGTGTCGGGTTCCGTGTGGCGCGCCGCGGCGATGGCCGTGGCGGCGATGCTCTGTGTCGTGGGGTTTCCGGGGACGGGGCGGACGGCAGCGCCGCCCGGACCGGCCGGGGTTCCTGCCGCCAGCTATGCGGAGACCGCCTGTCCCGACGACCTGGACGTCGATGACGCCCTGCGCGCGCGGCTGAGCTGCGGCACGGTTCAGGTGCCGGAGCTGCGGGACGGCCGGCCGACGCGGATGCTGTCGCTGCCGGTGGTGCGGATGGCCCCGCGCGAGCCCTCGGACGCGCTGCCGGTGCTGGTGCTGCACGGCGGCCCCGGCGGTTCGGCGGTGCCGCATCTGCGCCAGTTCGCGGAACATCCGCTGACCGGGCGGCATCCGCTGATCCTGTTCGACCAGCGCGGCGGCGACCGCACGTCGCCCCGGATCTGCCCGGACCGGATGGAGGCTCCGGCCTTCGCCCTGCGCGACGACGGGCCTGCGGCGCAGATGCGCGACTGCCTTGCGGAACTGCGTGCCAGGGGCGGTGCCCCCGAAGGCTACACGGTGGCGGCGGTGGCGGCCGACGCCGCCGACCTGCGCCGGGCCCTGGGGCTTGCCGCCTGGGACGTCTTCGCCGAATCCCACGGGACGCTGGTGGCGCTGGTGCTGATGGCGCAGGACCCGGACGGGCTGCATGCCGTGGCGCTCGACAGCACGGTGCCGCCCTGGTCCGCCGTCACCGACGGGGTGCGGCAGGGGGCAGACGTGCTGGTCCGGCTGGCCCGCGCCTGCGCCGCCGAAGCGCCCTGCGCCGCCGCCTTCCCCGACCTGGAGGCCCGCTTCCTGGCCGAGGCGGAGCGCCGCCACGCGGTCGGACAGGCGCGGCTGGCCACCTGGCTTGGCGTGTTGCAGCGGACCTTCTACGACCCGAACATGCTGCGCGTCGGACCGCTGCTGATCGACCGTTTCGCGGCGGGGGAGACGGGCTGGTTCCGCCTGATGGGCCGGCGCATGTCGATCGGCCGGCCGACGGCGATGGATGGCTTCCTCGCCATCAGTTGCAGCCGCTTCGACCCCGCGCGCGAGGAGGCCGAGGCCGCCGCGGCCCGTGCCGCCTTTCCGCAGATCGCCCCGGCCATGGAGTCCGACAGCATGGCGCGGGCCTGCGCCGAATGGCCGGTGCGGGAGACGCTGCCCTTTCCCGAGGGCAGCCCCGTCCGCACCCTGCTGATCCACGGCACCTTCGACCCGATCACGCCGGTCGAACACGGCCGGGCCGTGGCCGCCCGGCTGGCCGACGCCCGCGTGCTGGAGGTGCCGGCGGCCAGCCATGGCAGCAGCCTCGCCCGGCCCTGCGGGCGGGAGGCGCTGCGCCTGTTCTTCGACGGGCAGGACCCGTCCGCCGCCTGCGCCGGGGCGGAGCCGCTGCGCTTCGCCCTGAGCGTGCCCTACCTGACCGGCGGCTGGCTGAACGCCACCCTGAACCCGGTCACGGCCCTGCTGGGGAAGGCCCTCACCCTGGCGCTGGGGCCGGCGGCGCTGCTGGCGGTCTTCGCCCTGGTCCGGAGGCTGATCCGGGGCGGGCTGCGCTGCGCCCGGCGGCGGCCCTGGTTCTGGCTCCAGCTTGCCGTGCTGGTGGCCGCCGTGGCCCGGGCCGCCCAGGCCGTGGCGGAAGCGGAACTGGCGAGGGAAGCCGGGGCGCTGCTGATCCTGGGCGTGCCGCAGTGGTTCGTGCCGCTGTTGGCCGCGCCCTGGATCGTGCTGGCGCTGGGCGTGGCCGCGGCCTTGCGCTGGCGGGCGGAGCCGGGGCAGGGACCGGCGACCCCCGGTGGCCGGGCGATGCTCGCGGCGGGCATCGTGCTGGCCGGGGTCTGGTTCGTCGTTTCGGCGCGGCTGGGGCTGGCCCTGGGGCTCTGAGCCCTGGTGCGGGCCAGCGATCTTCACCGGATCGCGGTTTCCGCCATCGGATGGTGGAAAGAACCATCGTCGCTGCGGCCAGGGTCCGGAATCCCGCGGATTCCGGACCTGGCACGCCGCTTGCTGATAAGGGGACAGGACCGGACGAGCCGGTCACCCCGAAGAAGCCAACCCGATAAGACGATGGAGACGACGATGACCATGCTGACCGAGACGACCACCGAGATCACCGAGACCACCGGCACCCTGGCCGCCCTGACCGAGTTCCTGCCGTCCATGGAAGACCTGGTCGAAGGCCTGCCCGCCCTGGCGTCGGCGGTGGTGATGGTGGCGACCCTGGCCGGGATGTTCTGAGCCCGGCCCGGCTCCCCCGCCGGCGCTTCGCGGCCGGTTTCCCCGCTCCGCCGGGAGGGGGGATCAGAGAGCCGGAGCGGCGAGGCGCGTCAGCGTCGCCCGCAGTTCCGCGATGCCCAGACCGCTTTCCGAGGAGGTGGCCATCACCTCCGGATGCGCGGCGGGATGCTTCACCAGGGCGGCCGCCACGGCCGCCCGGGCATGGACCAGGGCCTTGTCGGTGAGCTTGTCGGCCTTGGTCAGCACGATCTGATAGGCCACGGCCGCCTGGTCCATCATCTTCATCATGTCGATGTCCTGCGGCTTCAGGCCGTGCCGGGAATCGACCAGGACCAGCGCCCGGCGCAGGGTCACGCGGCCCTTCAGGTAGGATTTGGCGAAGTCCGTCCAGGCGCTGGAGGTCTCCTTGGAGACCTTGGCGTAGCCGTAGCCCGGCATGTCCACCAGCACCAGACGGTCGCCCAGATTGAAGAAGTTGAGCTGCTGCGTGCGGCCGGGGGTCTGGCTCGTGCGGGCCAGCGTCACCCGCCCTGTCAGCGCATTGACCAGACTGGACTTGCCGACGTTCGAGCGGCCGGCGAAGCAGACTTCCGGCAGGTCCGCCTCGGGCAGTTCCGACGCCGCCGGGGCGCCCCAGAAGAAATTGCACTCCCGCGCGAAGAGCAGCCGCCCGGCCTCGATGTCCTCGGCGGTCAGGTCGTCCGCCAGCGACGGGGTGATCTCCGGTGTCTGCGCCATGTCCCGTCCCTCTGCTGCCGCGACGCGGGTCGCGGTGGAAGCGTGATCTTCACGTACTTTACATAGAAGTCGGCCCGCCGGGGCTGCCGGCGGGCCGTGTCGTCGCTCGGACCGCCGCCGCCGGGCCCGGGGACCCGGCGGACGGACTGTCCGGTCTGGCGGATCACGCCTTCTTCGGCGTGGTCTTCGCGCTCATGCCCATCCGGCGCATGATGTACCACTGCTGGGCGATGGCCAGCAGGTTCGACCAGGTCCAGTAGATGACCAGACCGGCCGGGAACGCCGCCATCATGTAGGTGAACAGGAACGGCAGCACCATGAAGATGCGCTGCTGGATCGGATCCGGGTTCGCCGGGCTGATCTTCTGCTGCAGCCACATGGTGAAGCCCATCATCAGCGGCAGCGCGCCGACCATCAGGAAGCCCGGCGGGCTCCACGGGATCAGGCCGAACAGGTTGAACACCGTGGTCGGATCGGGCGCCGACAGATCGGTGATCCAGCCGTAGAACGGCGCGTGCCGCATCTCGATGGTGACGAACAGCACCTTGTAGAGGGCGAAGAACACCGGGATCTGCAACAGGATCGGCAGGCAGCCCGAGAGCGGGTTCACCTTCTCCTGCTTGTACAGCTCCATGGTCGCCATGGAGAGCTTCTGCCGGTCGTCGCCATGGCGCTTGCGCAGCTCCTCCATCTTGGGCTGGAGCAGCTTCATCTTGGCGAAGGCCTTGTACTGCTTGTTCGCCAGCGGGAAGAAGGCGAGCCGCAGCAGCACGGTGAAGACCAGGATGGCGATGCCGAAGTTGCCCAGCGCCTGACCCAGCAGATCCAGGCCGTAGAAGAACGGCTTGGTCAGGAAGTAGAACCAGCCCCAGTCCACGGCGTAGCTGAAGCGGGCGATGCCCAGCTCGCTCTCATAGGCGTCCAGCGTGCGGACGATCTTGGCGCCGGCGAACAGCCGGTGCGTGCTCTCCGCGGTGGCGCCCGGTGCGACCGTCAGGCCCTGGCCGCGGAAATCCACCTGATAGAGCGGCTGGCCGCCCTGGTCCTGGTGCAGCACGCGCACATCCACCGGGGAGGCCTGGTCGGGCACCAGCGTGACCAGCCAGTACTTGTCGGTGAAGCCGAACCAGCCGCCCGTCGTCGTCTGGGTGGCGGGCTGGGTGCTGTCCTTCAGGTCGCTGTAGTCGAATTCCCGCAGGGTGCCGTCGAACACGCCCAGCGCCCCTTCGTGCAGAATGAAGAAGCCGCTGGTGGTCGGGGTGCCGCGGCGCTGCACGAAGCCGTAGGGGTGCAGCGTCACCGGCTGGCCGGACTGGTTGGTCACCCGCTGGGTGACCGTGAACATGTAGTCGCGGTCGATGGCGATCTCACGCTCGAACACCAGCCCCTGGCCGTTGTCCCAGCGCAGCACCACCGGGCTGTCCGGGGTCAGGGGACCCTGGGACACCGGCTGCCAGTCCGTGGTCGGGCCGGGCAGGGGCTGGCCCGCCGTGTCGGCCGTGGGCACCCAGCCGAACTCCGCGAAGTAGGGCTGGCTGGTGCCGACCGGCGACAGCAGCACCACCTCGGGGCTGCTCTTGTCCGGGGTGACGTGATAGTTCGCCAGCGTCAGGTCGTCGATGCGGCCGCCGCGCAGGTTCACCGAGCCGTGCAGGCGCGGCGTGTCCACCTGAACGCGCTGGCTGTCGCCCAGCACGGCACCGCGGTCGCGCGGGGCGGCGGGCACGGCGTCCGTCGGCGCCGGGGCGCCGGGGGCCGGGACGGGGATGTCCCCCGCCGGGCCGGGCACGGTCGAGCCGGGGGCGGTGACGCCGGGCACGGCGGCCGGGGCGGTCTCCGCCTGGAGGGCCGCCTGCTGCTGCCGGTACTCCTCCAGCGCCTGCTGCCGCGGTCGCTCGTAGAAGTAATTGAACCCGAACAGGATCGCGACCGAGATCACGATCGCCAGGATGAGGTTCTTCTGGTCCGTCATGGGATCTGAGGCTTCTGTTCGAGGTCCGTCCGCGCCGCCCGTGCGGGCCGGCGGCATTCCCGGGGCAGGTCAAATCCCGCCGCGACTGGCCCCGTCTTGCGGGTGGCGGCCAGGATCGCAGCAGGCGTGGCTATGGGGAGTCGTCCGTGCGTCCCGACCCTCCGTCCCCGGTACGGGGTCCCAGCCGGAACCGCCCCAGGGATGGCAGCGCAGGATGCGCCGCACCGCGAGCCAGGAGCCGCGGACGGCCCCGTGCTTAGATAGGGCATCCAGCGCGTATTCGGAACAGGAAGGGACGTACCGGCAGCTCGGACCCAGCAGCGGCGAAACGACCCACCGATAGAGATGGATCGGGGCGCGCAGCAGCCAGACCAGCGGGCTGACGGTGGGGCTCACGGCCGGTCTCCGCCGGTGGCGGGGTCCGCCTCGGTATCCGCCAGGGGGGCGGATACGGTGTCCGGGCGCCCGTCCGCCGCTGGCGGCGCGGTCGCTGCGGACATGGCTACGCCATCGCGCCAGGCCTTCAGCCTCTTCAGCGCGGTGGCGAGGTCATTCTTGAGATCCGGCCAGGGCCGGCGCACCGTCTCCCCCCGCGCCACCAGCACGAAATCGTACCCGGCGGCGGCATGGGGGGCCAGCACCTCGGCCACCGCCGCGCGCAGACGGCGACGGGCGCGGTTACGCTCAACCGCGCCACCCACCTTCTTGCTGGCGGTGAAGCCCACCCGCACGGACGGTTCGTCCGGCCGCGGATGCTGGCGCTCGTCATGGGCGCGGGCCTGAAGGATCAGGCCGGGGGCGGCCCACTTGCGGCGGGCACCGGCGACGGCAAGGAACTGCGGCCGCCGGGTCAGGCGCCCCACCCCTGGACCGTTCCCGAAGGCCGATTCAGGGACCGACGCAGCCTCGGGGGCATCGCGCCGGGGGGCCATCGGACTCAGGCCGACAGACGCTTGCGGCCCTGGGCGCGGCGACGGGCCAGCACCTTGCGGCCGCCGACGGTGGCCATGCGGGCGCGGAAGCCATGGCGGCGCTTGCGCACGAGCTTGCTGGGCTGGAACGTACGCTTCACGGCAGGTACTCCAAAGTGAGACGTTGAAAACGAAGCGCGTTGTATAGTGACGCCGGGTGCATGAGTCAACCGCACCCCAGGCCCGGGATGCGCAATCCTGGGCCGAGCAGTCGGAACCGGCGAACGGACCCGATCGGTAAGCCGGCACTGGCCGGACCGCGGGCCGCATCTAGCTCCTTGTGCCGGACGGGAGCCCGCAAGGCAAGCCCCCGCCGCACCGCATCCCCGGAATCGCCGCCCGGAGCCGCCCGCCCGATGGCCCCCCCGACCACGCCGCCCCTGCCGCCGATCCCTCCCGCCGCCGGCCCTTCGTCCTGGCGGCGCTTCCTGCCGTTGGGCGCCGTGCTGGCGGCCTTGGCGGCCTTCTTCGCCCTCGGGCTCGACCGCCAGATCAGCTACGAGGCGCTGGCGGCCAACCGGCAGGCGCTGAACGACCTCGTGGCGGCGCACCGCGGGCTGGCGCTGCTGGCCTTCATCGCCGTCTATGCCGGGCTGGTCGCCGTCTCCGTCCCCGGCGCCACGGTGATGACGCTGGCCGGCGGATTCCTCTTCGGCACCCTGCTGGGCGGGGCCGCCGTGGTGGTGGCCGCGACGCTGGGGGCGGTCGCCATCTTCCTGGTCGCCCGCACGGCCCTGGGGGACGGGCTGCGCCGCCGCGCCGGCCCCTGGCTCGGCCGGCTGGAGGAGGGGTTCCGGGAGAACGCCGTCAGCTACATGCTGGTGCTGCGGCTGGTGCCGCTGTTCCCCTTCTTCCTGGTCAATCTGGTGCCGGCCTTCCTGGGCGTGCGGCTGCGCGACTATGCGGTCGGCACTTTCGTCGGCATCATGCCGGGCAGCTTCGTCTACGCCTCCGTCGGGGCCGGGCTGGGGACGGTGTTCGACGCCGGCCGGCTGCCGGGGCCGGAGGATCTGGGCCGCATCGAATACGTGGCCCCGCTGGTCGGGCTGGCCCTGCTCTCGCTTCTGCCCGTTCTCTACAGGCGGCTGCGCCGCCGCTCCGCCCCCACCCCCTGACCGGGACACCCGCGCATGGCCGAGACGATCGACACCGACATCCTGGTCATCGGCGCCGGGTCCGGCGGGCTGAGCGTCGCCGCCGGGACGGCGCAGCTCGGCCGGCCCACGGTGCTGGTCGAGAAGGGCCGCATGGGCGGCGACTGTCTGAACACCGGCTGCGTGCCGTCCAAGGCGCTGCTGGCCGCGGGCCGGGCGGCGCACGCCGTCCGCACCGCCGGCCGCTTCGGCATCGTGGCGACGGAGCCGGCGGTGGACCCGGCCGCGGTGCGGGCGCACCTGCGCGGCGTGATCGCCGCCATCGAGCCGAACGATTCGGTCGAGCGATTCACCGGCCTGGGCGTGCGGGTGCTGCCGGCGGCGGCGCGCTTCACCGGGCCGGACACGGTGGAGACGGACGCCGGCCAGCGCATCCGCGCCCGCCGCATCGTCGTCGCCACCGGCAGCCGGGCGGCCCTGCCGCCGATCCCCGGCATCGAGTCGGTGCCGGTGCTGACCAACGAGACGGTCTTCGAGCGGCTGCCCCTGGGCGGCCATCTGCTGATCGTCGGCGGCGGCCCGATCGGGGTGGAGATGGCGCAGGCGTTCCGCCGCCTGGGCACCCGCGTCACCGTGCTGGAGCGCGCCACCCTGCTGCCCAAGGACGATCCGGAACTGGTGGAGGTCGTGCGCGACAGCCTGCGCGACGAAGGGGTGGAGATCGTCGAGGGGGCGGAGATCCTGCGGCTGGAACCCGGTCCCGGCGGCGGCGTGGCCGCCGTGCTGCGGGAGGCCGGCTCGGGCGGCGAGCGCCGGATCGAGGGCACGGACCTGCTGGTCGCCGCCGGCCGTAGCCCGACCGTGGAGGGGCTGGGGCTGGACGCGGCCGGCATCGCCTGGACGCCGACGGGCATCACCGTGGACGCACATCTGCGCACGACCAACCGCCGGGTCTACGCCGTCGGCGACGTGACGGGCGGGCCGCAGTTCACCCACGTCGCCGGCTACCAGGCCGGGCTGGTCGTGCGCAACATGCTGTTCCGGCTGGTCCCGGCCCGGGCGGACTATGCGGCGCTGCCCCGGGTCACCTACACCGCGCCGGAACTGGCCCAGGTCGGGCTGACGGAGACGGAGGCGCGGGAGCGCCACGGCGACGGCGTGCGCATCTCCCGCTGGCCGCTGCACGAGAACGACCGCGCCCAGGCGGAGCGGGAGACGGCCGGCCTCGCCAAGCTGGTGCTGGACCGGCGCGGCCGCATCCTGGGCGCGGGCATCGTGGGTGCCCAGGCGGGGGAGCTGATCCAGCCCTGGGTGCTGGCCCTGTCGCGCCGGCTGTCGGCGCGCGCCTTCACCGCTGTCATGGTGCCCTACCCGACGCTGGGCGAGGTGGGCAGGCGGGCGGCCGGCGCCTTCTACAGCCCGGCCCTGTTCAGCGACCGCACCCGCCTGCTGGTCAGGGTGCTGAGCCGGTTCGGCTAGGGTCCGGCGGAAGGGGAGGGGGTGGCATGGCGTGGGACCCGCGGCAGTATGACCTGTTCCAGGCGGCCCGGGCGCGGCCGGGGCACGACCTGATGGCGGCGCTGCCGCCCGTGCGGCCGGCGCGCATCGTCGATCTGGGCTGCGGCAGCGGCCGGCTGACGGTCGAGCTGGCGGCACGCCATCCCGGCGCATCGGTGGTCGGGCTGGACAACTCGCCCGAGATGCTGGCGGACGCCCCCCAGGCCGACGGCCGTATCGCCTGGCAACCGGGGGACATCGCGGCCTGGAACCCGGCCGATCCGGTCGATCTGATCTTCTCCAACGCCGCGCTGCACTGGCTGGACGACCACGCGACCCTGTTCCCGCGGCTGGTCGCCCGGCTCGCCCCCGGCGGGGTGCTGGCGGTGCAGATGCCGGTGACGGACCCGGAGGCGCCGTTCCGGGCGCTGCTGCACCGGCTGGCGGGTCAGCCCCCCTGGGCGGCGCGGCTGGCCGGGCGGCTGCGGCCGGACGCGGTGCGACCGCCGGCCGCCTACCACCGCTGGCTGGCGCCGCTGGCCGCGCGGATGGACATCTGGACGACGGAGTATCTGCACGTCCTGGACGGGCCCGACCCGGTGCTGGAGTGGACCCGCGCCACCGCCCTGCTGCCGGTCACCGGAACGCTGGAGGGCGCCGAGCGGGAGGCGTTCCTCGCCGCCTATGCCGAGGGGCTGCGCGCCCTCTACCCGCCCGACGCGGACGGCCGCACCCTCTTTCCTTTCCGCCGCCTGTTCATCGTCGCCACGGCGCGGGGCTGAGGAGGGGCGGGCCGGAGAGACGCCCTGCCGCAGCGGCCAAGGGCGGATCGCGGCTTGCGATTCCGTACCCTCACCCCACATGGCAGGGGTCCCATCGACCGACCCGATCCGGAGGCTTTGCATGAAGCGCACGCTCCACGGGGGGCCGTTGGCCCTGTCCGGCGTCTTTGTCGCCTCGGCGCTGGCCATGCCGTTCCTCGGCACCCTGCCCCTGCACCTCGCCATCGCCGGCAAGATCATGGCCCTGATCTATGCCGCCGGGCTGCTGGCCCTTTCCTTCGCCCCCGTGCACGACCGCCCTGCCGGTCATGAGCCCAAGCGGTCCGACGGCCGCGCCCGCTGAGACGTTCCCGCGCGTCTCCTGCGACATCCGTCCCCGCCCCCACCGGCGGAGCGGACAGGTGCGTCTGCTTGGGCTACCCTGATCTTCTGGGCGGACACCGCCGGCCCTGCGGGCGCGCAGGCCGGGCGGCTGAGTCACGGGAGAGGCACGGATGAACGCGCTTGAGATCGCGGTCTTCGCTCTGGCCCTGGCCGGGAGCGGCGACCCCTTCGTCTGCCAGTTGCAGATGAACCGGGTCTCCTGCACGAACGGCTATGTCGCCAGCCGCAACGGGCAGGGCAACATCGAGTTCGACAACGGGGTCGAGGTGCTGCGGCTGATGGACGGGACTCTGGCCTTCTCCAACGGCATCACCACCCATTGGGGCAGTGCCGGCTGGGTGCAGTTCAGCAACGGCATGGCGGTGCGGCGCGACCGGGACGGCAGCTTCCGCTCCTCCAACGGCCTGGTCTGCCGGGCGGAAGGGAACATGGCCGCGATCTGCGCCCGGTAGCGCGGCTCCGGGTCCCCCCCCGGAACGCCGTTCCCCTCGGATACCCCCTGAGATTCCCCTGCGGATCGCGCCGGCCGGTTCCGGTCGCGCCACACCCCCTCCGTCCGGGTGAGGCGCGGCGGCAACATGCGTGCATGATTCGCACAAAAGGGCCCGGGGGGCTGCCAGATATCGTTCGCCAATGCTGTTCTATTGACGCGATGTAGTTCCGCTCCCCGGATAAGGCGGCCACACCCATGGTCCCGCTCCTTTCGCGCCTCGTCTGGCGTTCCGCCCCGTTCCTTGCCTTCGCGGTCGCGGCGGTCGCGCTCTGGCGCGTGCCGGACGTGCCGGCGGCAGAGGTGCGCTACGTGCGCATCGCCGCGGGTCCGGCGACCAGCCTGGGCTTCCAGGGGGCGACGACGCTGGCGAACGCCCTGACCCGCCCGCCCGGCCTGCCGCCCTGCGACGAGGGCCGGCCCTGCGGCGTGCCCGGCGTCATCGCCCTGGCGCAGAGCCTGCCGGAGCCGGAAGCCATCGTCGCCGCCGTCGCCACCGGACAGATCGACACCGGGCTGGCCCCCGCGAACATCGTCTTCGGCGCCCGCTGCCCGGAGGGACGCACCCCGGCGCTGGACGTCACCGTCCTGGGCGACGCCTATGCGGAGGCGCTGCACGTCCTGGCCCTGCCCGGATCGGGCATCGCGGCCGTGCCCGACCTGCGCGGCAAGCGGGTGGCGGTCGGCGCGGCCGGTAGCGAGGACCGGCGGCTGGCCGACCGCATCCTGATGGCGCACGAGCTGCGCCGGCGCGACATCCGCATGGTCGAGCTGGCGGGGGACGCAGCACTCGCCGCGCTGGCGGAGGGAAAGGTGGATGCCGTCTTCCGCATCGCCGCCGTGCCCGATCCCGCCGTCGCCGGGCTGGCCGCCGCCGGCGCCGTGGTGCTGGTCCCGGTCGAAGGGGACGCGCGCCAGCGGCTGCTGGAACTGGCGCCGTTCTCCGGCGCGGCGCGCATCCCCGGCGGCACCTACGGAGAGGCCGGGGAGGTGCAGACCCTGGCGCAGCCCGTGCTCTGGATCGCCGGTCCGGGCCTGCCGACCGGGCTGGCGGCGGAGCTGTCCGGGGCGGTGGAGAACCCGGCCAACCGCGCCCTGCTGACGGCGGAGCCGGTGGCCCTGTTCCCGGTGGCCCTGTTCCCGGTGGATGCGGACGCCTTCCGGCCGGGGCGCCTCGCGGCCCCGCTGCATCCCGCCGCCACGAGCCGGCATCCGGGCGCCAGCCCGATGCCCTGCCCGGAGGCGCGCTGACGGGCCCTGCGGCCGCGTCGGCCCTTGCTCATTCACTTTGCCCTGGGCACTTTGTCCTGGGCACTTTGCCCTGGGCCCCTTGTCCTGAGCCCCTTGTCCCGGGCGTCATGCGTTGTGCAGGGATCAGCGATCCTTCCGGTCGCTCCCTTCGATTCCCGTTGATCTGACGCGCGAGGTTCCATGTCCGGCGGACAGCCTTTCCTCCCCCAGGAGATCATCCGCAAGAAGCGCGACGGCGGCACGCTGGCCGATGCCGAGATCGCGGCCTTCGTCGCCGGCCTGACGGACGGCAGCGTCGGCGACGGACAGGCCGCCGCCTTCGCCATGGCCGTGCTGTTCCGCGGCCTGGACGGGGCGGAGCGGGTGGCGCTGACCCGCGCCATGACCCGCTCCGGCACGGTGCTGGACTGGACCGGCGAGCGGCTGCCCGGGCCTGTGCTGGACAAGCATTCGACCGGCGGCGTCGGCGACAAGGTGAGCCTCGTGCTGGCGCCGGTCATCGCCGCCTGCGGCGGCTTCGTGCCCATGGTCTCGGGGCGCGGGCTGGGCCACACCGGCGGCACGCTGGACAAGATGGACGCCATCCCCGGCTATGTCAGCCAGCCGGACCTCGCCCGCCTGCGCGGCGTGGTGCGGGAGGCCGGCTGCGCCATCGTCGGCGCCACCGGCGACATCGCCCCGGCCGACCGCCGGCTCTATGCCATCCGCGACGTCACGGCGACGGTGGAGAGCCTGGACCTGATCGTCGCCTCCATCCTCTCCAAGAAGCTGGCGGCCGGGCTCCAGGGCCTGGTGATGGACGTGAAGACCGGCTCCGGCGCCTTCATGCCCGAGCGCGAGCGGGCCGACGCCCTGGCCCGGGCCATCGTCTCGGTGGCGGAAGGGGCGGAGCTGCCCACCGTGGCGCTGCTGACGGACATGGACCAGGTGCTGGGTGCGACGGCCGGGAATGCGGTCGAACTGCGCGAGGCCATCGCCATGCTGCGCGGCGAGCGCGGCGATTCCCGCCTGCGCGAGGTGACGCGGGAACTGTGTGCGGAGATGCTGCTGCTGGGCGGGCTGGCCGCGACCCTGCCGGAGGCGCGGGCGCGGGTGGAGGAGGCGCTGGCCGGCGGGGCGGCGGCCGAGCGGTTCGCCCGCATGGTGGCGCTGCTGGGCGGCCCCGCCGACCTGCTGGAGCGGCCGGAGCGCCATCTGCCCGAAGCTCCCGTGACGGTCGATGTCCACGCCGCGGAGGACGGCTATGTCGCCGGCCAGGACGTGCGCGGGCTGGGGCTCGTGGTGGTGGCGCTGGGCGGCGGCCGGACCCGGCCGACCGACGGCGTGGACCACCGCGTCGGCCTGACCGGGGTGGCCGCCGTCGGCACGCAGGTCGGGCCGGGCGGCACCCCGCTGTGCCGGCTGCACGCCGCGGACGCGGAGACGGCGGCGGCCCTGGCCGACCGGGTGCGCGCCGCCTTCCACCTGGACAGCGCCCCGCCGGCGCCGACGCCCGTGCTGCTGGGCCGGGTCTCCGAGCGGGCATAGCGGTTCGGCAGGGCGGGCCGGACATGGGTGATCCCCACCCTTGTCCGGGCAGCCGGGCCATTCGGGGCTTGGGCCGCGGGCGCGGATGACTTACATCAGGCCCGTCCGCAACGTCCGGCCCCGCGGCCTTGCCGCCGCCGCTCACGGAAGGCTTCTCCCCCATGATCAAGGTCGTCCGCGCAAAGCTGCACGGCATCACGGTGACCGGGGCGGACCTGAACTACCACGGGTCCATCACGCTCGATCCGGAGATCTGCGCCCAGGCCGGGATCTATCCGATGGAGTTCGTGGAGATCTGGAACCGCAATTCGGGCGCCCGTATCTCCACCTATGTGATCTTCGGTGAACCGGGGTCGGGCTGCTGCATCCTGAACGGGGCCGCCGCCCGCACCTGCCAGCGGGGCGACGTCATCATCATCGCGGCCAGCGAGTACACGACGCCCGACCGGCTCTACACGCTGAAGCCGCGCATCCTGACCTTCACCGCCGGAAACCGGGTGGACCGGGTGCTGCGCTACGACGTGTTCAAGGGACCCGACCGGGCGTTCGACTTCCGCACCCTGGACATCACCGCGGGCGAGGATGCGGCGGCGCTGGAGCCGGTGCCCATCCTGGACTGACCGCGTCCCCGCCTTCTTCTCCGCCGCCTGCCCGAGACGCAACCCCGGACGCCCCGCGCATGGCCGTTCCCACCCCCGCCGGTCCCGGCCTGCCCGGAACCGTTCCGCCCGAGACGGTCGCCCGCGGCATCGCGCTGGCGGTGACCGCGTTCGCGCTGTTCAGCGGTCTGGACGTCATCGTCAAGCTGCTGACGGCGCGCTACGCCCTGCCGCAGGTGATCTTCCTGAACGCCGTCTTCTCCCTGGGGCCGGTGCTGGCCTATGCCGCGGTCCGCGGCGGGGTGCTGGCCAGCCTGCGGACGCGGCGGCTGCGGCTGCACGGGCTGCGCGCGCTCTGCGGCGTCTGCTCCGGTTTCTGCACCTTCTTCGCCTACAGCCGGATGCCCATCGCCGATGTCTACGCCCTGGCCTTCGCGGCCCCGATGATCATGACGGCGCTGTCCGTGCCGGTGCTGAAGGAACAGGTGGGCTGGCGGCGCTGGACGGCGGTGGCGGTGGGCTTCGGCGGCGTGCTGCTGATGCTGCGGCCCGGCGGCGGGATGGTCGATGTCGGCGCCCTGGCAGCCTTGGCTGGCGCCTTCTTCTATTCCTCGGGTATGATCATCTCCCGCCTGATGCGGGGGACGGAGACGAGCGTCAGCTTCGCCTTCTATTCCGCCGCCGCGGCGATGGCCGTGACGGCCGGGATGCTGCCGTTCTTCTGGCAGACCCCGACCCTGGCCGACCTGGGCCTGTCGGCCCTGGGCGGGACGCTGGGCGGTGCCGCCCTGGTGATCCTGCTGACGGCTTTCCGGCAGGCGCCCACCGCCGTGGTGGCGCCGTTCCAGTATACCCAGCTTCTGTGGGGAGTGTTCTATGGCTGGGTCATCTTCGGGCACCTGCCCGATGCCTGGCTCTTCCTGGGCGGGGGCATCGTGATCGGCAGCGGCCTCTACATCCTGCACCGCGAGACCCGGCGCACCGTACCGTAGCGCCCGCGGTTCCCGCAGCTTCCGCAGCCCTGTGATCCCGGACGGCCGGGATCCCTTCTCCCGTTCCCGACAAAGGTTCCGACGTGACCGCGACTGTTCCGATGGCCAGGACTTCGACCCTGGCTGGCATCCTGCTGTTCATCGCCACCGTCTTCTGCTTCAGCGTGATGGACGCGATGGTCAAGGATCTGTCCGCCCGTTACGGCACCTGGCAGATCATGTTCTTCCGTGGCCTGTTCTCGCTGCTGCCGATCGCCGTCCTGGTGGCGCAGAGCGGCGGCATCGCGGCGCTGCGCACCGAACGGCCGGTCTCCCACCTGCTGCGCGGGCTGGTCGGCATCGCCACGGCCTTCTGCTTCTTCTACAGCTACGGCCACATGCCCCTGGCCGATGTCTACGCCATCGCCTTCGCCACCCCGCTGATGATCACGGCCCTGTCGGTGCCGCTGCTGGGCGAGCATGTCGGCTGGCGGCGCTGGACGGCGGTGCTGGTCGGATTCGTCGGCGTCCTGATCATGCTGCGGCCGGGCGAAGGGCTGGGAACCCCGGTCGCGCTCGTCGCGCTGGCGGGGGCCTTCTTCTATGCGCTGCTGATGATCTATGTGCGCCGTCTGGCGCGGACGGAGACGACGGCCGCCATCGTCTTCTACTTCGTGCTGCTCCTGTGCGTGCTGTCCGCCGTCATGATGCTGCCGGACTGGCGCACCCCGGACACGGCGCTGGACTGGACGCTGCTGGTGGCCACCGGCATCCTCGGCGGGTTCGGTCAGATACTCATGACCCTGGCCTTCCGCCGGGCCCCGCCCTCGGCCGTCGCTCCGTTCGAGTATACCGGCATGATCTGGGCGGTGTTCTTCGGGTTCACCTTCTTCGGAGAGGTGCCCGACCCTGCCATCTGGATCGGCGGCGCCATCGTCATCGGCAGCGGTCTCTACATCCTCCACCGCGAGGCATTGTTGGCGCGCAGGGGGCGCTGACTGCCACGGGGCTTGGCGGAACCGCTTTCCCTTGGCATGGTGGGGCGCCTCCCGAAAGTATAGCCTGAGGACGCATGCTAACAAACGGTGCCGCCCGCACCACGGTCTGGCCGGGGCGCCCCTTTCCGCTCGGGGCGACCTGGGACGGCTCAGGCGTCAACTTCGCCCTGTTCTCCGCCAATGCGGAGAGGGTGGAACTCTGCCTCTTTGACGAAAGCGGCACGCGGGAGATGGACCGCGTCGTCCTGCCCGAATACACAGACGAGATCTGGCACGGCTATCTGCCGCAGGCCCGGCCGGGCCTGCTCTACGGCTACCGCGTCTACGGTCCCTACGATCCCGCCCGCGGCCACCGCTTCAACCCGAACAAGCTGGTGCTGGACCCCTATGCCAAGTCGCTGGTGGGGGGCATCCGCTGGTCGGACGCGCATTTCGGCTACCGGGTCGGCTCCAGCCGGCAGGACCTGTCCTTCGACCGGCGCGACAACGCCCGCGGCATGCCGAAGTGCCGGGTGATCGACCCGGCCTTCACCTGGGGGGCGGAGCGGGCGCCGTCGGTGCCCTGGACCGACACGGTGATCTACGAGGCGCATGTCCGCGGTCTGACCATGCGCCACCCGCAGGTGCCGCCGGGCCAGCGCGGCACCTTCGCCGGCCTTGCCACCCCCGGCCTGATCGAGCATCTGCGCGCCCTGGGCGTCACCGCGGTCGAACTGCTGCCGGTGCAGGCCTTCAGCGACGACCGGCACCTGCTGGAGAAGTCGCTGCGCAACTACTGGGGGTATGCGACCTTCGGCTTCTTCGCCCCCGAGCCGAGCTACATGTGCGGCACCTCCACCAAGGAATTCAAGACCATGGTGGCCCGGCTGCACGATGCCGGGATCGAGGTGATCCTGGACGTGGTCTACAACCACACGGGCGAGGGCAACCATCTCGGCCCCACGATCAGCTTCCGTGGCATCGACAACGCCAGCTACTATCTGCTGAACAGCGGCGATCCGCGCTACTATACGGACTACACCGGCACCGGGAACACGCTGAACCTGACCCATCCCCGCGTGTTGCAGATGGTGATGGACAGCCTGCGCTACTGGGTCACGGACATGCATGTGGACGGGTTCCGCTTCGACCTGGCCACCGCGCTGGCGCGCGAGGCGAACGGCTTCGACCCCGGCAGCGGCTTCCTGGACGCCGTGCGCCAGGACCCGGTGCTGTCGCGGGTGAAACTGATCGCAGAGCCCTGGGACGTCGGCCCCGGCGGCTACCGGGTCGGCCAGTTCCCGGCCGGCTGGGCGGAATGGAACGACCGCTTCCGCGACACCGTGCGCCGCTACTGGCGCGGGGACGAGGGCATGCTGCCGGAACTGGCGGCCCGGCTGACCGCGTCGGCCGACCTGTTCGAGCGCGGTGCCCGCCGGTCCTGGTCCAGCATCAACTTCGTCACCAGCCATGACGGCTTCACGCTGAACGACGTCGTCTCCTACACGCGCAAGCACAACGAGGCGAACGGCGAGGGCAACCGCGACGGCCACGACGCCAACTATTCCTCCGCCTACGGCCTTGAAGGCCCGACCGAGATCGCCGGGGTGCGCGCCCTGCGCCTGCGTCAGGCGCGCAACATGCTGGCGACCCTGTTCCTGTCGCAGGGAACGCCGATGCTGCTGGGCGGGGACGAGATCCTGCGCACCCAGGGCGGCAACAACAATGCCTACTGCCAGGACAACGGCGTGAGCTGGGTGGACTGGGCCGGCACCGGCGCCGGCCCGGAGGCGCGCGACATGACCGCCTTCGTCCGCCGGCTCACCACCTTGCGCCGGACGCATCCGGTCCTGCGCCGCGGCCGCTTCCTGCACGGTGAGGAACGCTCTCCCGACGGGGTCAGGGACATCACCTGGGTGACCCCCCGGGGTCTGGAGAAGACCCCCGATGAATGGCGCGACACCCACGCCCGCTGCCTGGGGCTGCTGCTGAACGGCCGCGCCGGGCGGTATCTGAACCCCGACGGCAGCCATGCCATGGACAGCGTGCTGCTGCTGATCGTCAACGCCCACACCGAGGCCGTCTTCTTCCGCCTGCCGCAGGTGCCGGGGGGCACCGCCTGGCGGGCGCTGCTGGACACCGGCGATCCGGTTGGCCTGCCGCCGCCCGGCTTCCAGGAGAGCGGCCGCGAGATGGAGGTGCCGGCGCGGACGACCCTGCTGATGGAGCTGGTGGAGCCGCCGGCGCATTTCCAGACGGTTCTCCCGGCCCCCGCGGAGCCCCCGCCAGCGGAAACCCCGCCGGAGCCCCCGGAGGAGACCGGACCCGCGTCCCCGGCAGACGCGGCGGATGACGCCGCCACGCCGGAGATGCCGTCCCAGGCGGGGCCACCGGGCGAAGGGCCGCCCCCCCGGACACCGCCTGCCGATCCGCTCTCGGCCGCCGCTGATCCGGTGGCGCCGCCGGAGACGGTCCCCGTGACGGAGGCCGCGACCGGGGAAGAGGGGGAGGGGACCGGCGGCGGGAGCGGAGCGGTGGACCGCCATGGCTGAGATCGATCTCCACCCGGTCAACTGCTTCCTGGTCGACCGCGAGATGAACACGCGGCGCATCCTGCGCAGCATCCTGGCCCGGGCGGGGATCGACAAGATCCAGGAATTCTCCACCGTCGCCGAACTGGTGGCGGCCATGGCTTCGACGACGCCGGATCTGATCTTCATCGAGGCCGACCATCCGGAGGGGGAGACGCTGCGCTTCGTCAGCCACCTGCGGCACGGCCAGTTCGCCACCAACCCCTTCGTCTGCGTCGTCGCCACCACCTGGCAGGCGACGCAGCAGGTGCTGCTGCGCTTCACCGCCTCGGGCGCCGACGACCTGATGGTGAAGCCCTTCTCCACCAAGCAGGTGCTGGACCGGGTGTACGGACTGGTCCATGCCCGCAAGAGCTTCGTCGTCACCAGCGACTATATCGGTCCCGACCGCCGCAAGACCCCCCGCGACGGGCCGGCCAACCCCCTGATCGAGGTGCCGAACACCCTGCGGCTGAAGGCGCTGGCCGGCCATGAGCGGACCGACCTCGCCGCCCAGATGGCGACGGCGCTGGAGGCGATCGACGCGCAGAAGGTGCTGCGTCACGGTTTCCACATCGCCTTCCTGGTGGACTTCGCCCTGCCCGGACTGGCGCAGGAGCCGCCCGACAGGATGGCGGTGGAGCATCTGGCCCGGGTCGGGCCGGTGGCGGACGACCTGCTGCGCCGGGTCCACGACCCGGACATGCGCCCGCATGTGGAGACCTTCGTGCGCGCCCTGCACGCGCATCTGGACCGGCTCAAGGCGAATCCCGGCCGGGCTTACGACAACCCCACGGCGCTGCGCCGCGCCGCCATGGGCGTGGCGGCCCTGACCGCCCGGCGCAGCGACATGGCGGCGCTGGAACAGGAGGTCCAGGCCGCTGTTACCGGCTACCGCAGCCGGCTCGAACAGATGGCACAGGCCAAGGCCGAGTCGCAGGGACCGCCGCCCGGCGATCCTGCCGCGTCCTGAGACCTGTCCGGGGCGGTCCCGCACCGCTCCCGAATCCCCGTCCGCGGCGGGCGACCTTTCCGGCGGCTCCGGCGTTTCCTGAACCGACCCGACGCCCCCGGAGGCAACATGACCACGGCCGACGCGCAGACCCCGCCGCCCATTCCCGCCGTGCCGCGCGCCACGGTGCGGCTGCAACTGCGCGCCGGCTTCGGCTTCGACGCCGTGCGCGCCCTGGTTCCCTATTTCGCGGCGCTGGGGATCAGCCATGTCTACGCCTCCCCCTTCCTGCGCGCCCGCTCCGGCTCGGCGCACGGCTACGACATCATCGACCACGCCGCCCTGAACCCGGAAATCGGGGACGAGGCCGCCTTCGACGCCCTGGTCGCGGCCCTGCACGCGCACGGCCTGGGGCTGATCCTGGACTTCGTGCCCAACCACATGGGGGTGGGCGGCGACGACAATCCCTGGTGGCTGGACGTGCTGGAGTGGGGTCGGGCCAGCCCCTACGCCCCCTTCTTCGACATCAACTGGGAGGCCGGGGCCGACGGACGGCTGCTGCTGCCCGTGCTGGGCGACCAGTACGGTGCCGTGCTGGAGCGCGGCGAGCTGGTGCTCTCGCTGGCCGAGGGGGCCTTCAGCGTGCGCTATTTCGCGCACCGCTTCCCGCTCTGCCTCAAGGAGTATCCGCGCCTGCTGCGCCTTGCGGCGGAAACGGTGGAGGCCGGCGACGACCGCCAGCGCCTGGGCGGGCTGGCGACCGCCTTCGCCGCGCTCGACCCGGGCGGCTCCACCGTGCAGCGTCAGGCCCTGCTGCGGCGGGAGGCGGACGAGCTGAAGTCCCGCCTCGCCCGGCTGGTGGAGGAGAGCGCCCCCGTCCGCGCCGCCATCGAGGGCATGATCGCGCAGATCAACGGCCGCCCGGACGATCCGGCCAGCTTCCAGGATCTGCACGGGCTGCTGGAGCGGCAGTCCTACCGCGTCGCCTTCTGGCGGGTGGCGGCGGACGAGATCAACTACCGCCGCTTCTTCGACGTCAACGAACTGGCCGGGCTGCGCATGGAGCGGCCCGACCTGTTCGAGCTGAGCCACCAGCTCGTCTTCCGGCTGATCGGGGAGGGCAAGCTCCAGGGCCTGCGCATCGACCATATCGACGGGCTCTACGATCCCCGCGCCTACTGCGAGCAGCTCCAGACCCGCGCCGCCTACCTGACCGACCGGCCCGGCGCCGCGGCCCCGGCCGGTTCCGGGGCGGCGCGCCTGTCCGAACCGCTCTACGTGGTGGTGGAGAAGATCCTGGCCCGCCACGAGCACCTGCGGGAGGAATGGCCGGTGGCCGGCACCACCGGCTACGAGTTCATGGTGATGGCCGCCGGGCTCTACGTCGATCCCGCGGCCGAGGCGGCCCTGACGGAGACCTACGAGCAGTTCCTCGGGCGTGAAGCACCCTATGAGGAGATGCTGCTGGAGGCGAAGCGGCTGATCCTGGCGCGCAATCTCTCGGCCGAACTGAACGTGCTGGCGCGGGAGCTGCACGGCATCGCCCAGCAGAGCTGGGCCAGCCGCGACCATACCCTGACCGGCATCCGCCGCGCCCTGACCGACATCGTGGCCCAGTTCCAGGTCTACCGCACCTATGTCACCGGGGAGCAGGTGGCGGACGAGGACCGGCGCTACATCGACTGGGCGGTCGGCCGCGCCCGCAAGGCGGCCGCCGCGGCCGTGGACCTGTCCGTCTACGACTTCGTGGCCGCGGCGCTGACCACCGACCTTGTCCGCGACGGCCGCCCCGGCTACCGGGCGGAGGACGTGGCCCGCTTCGCCATGAAGGCGCAGCAGCTCACCGGCCCGGTGATGGCGAAGTCGGTGGAGGACACCTTGTTCTACCGCTACGCCCGGCTGGTCTCCCTGAACGAGGTGGGGGGCGATCCCGACCGTTTCGGCGTCAGCCCGGCCGCCTTCCACCGCGCCAACCAGGAGCGGCTGCGGCGCTGGCCGCACCAGCTCGTCACCCTGGCGACCCACGACCACAAGCGCGGCGCGGACACGCGGGTGCGGATCGACGTGCTGTCCGAACTGCCGGAGGAATGGGGCCGGCGGGTGGTCCGCTGGTCCCGCATGAACCGCCTGAAGAAGCGGGAGATCGAGGGGCGTCCCGCGCCCGGCCGCAATGACGAGTACCTGCTGTACCAGACTCTGGCCGGGGCCTGGCCGCTGCACCTGGACCCGGCCGACGCGGACGGGCTGGCCGCGCTGGCCGACCGCGTGCACGGCTACATGCTGAAGGCGGTGCGCGAGTCCAAGTACCGCTCCAACTGGGCCATGCCCGACACCGGGTACGAGGAGGCGCTGGAACGCTTCGTCCGCGCGATCCTGGACCCGGAACGCTCGGCGGCGTTCCTGGAGGACATGGCCGGGTTCGTCGCCCTGATCGCCCCGGCCGGCGCCGTCAACGGGCTGTCGCAGGTGCTGCTGACCCTGACCAGCCCGGGCGTGCCGGACCTCTACCAGGGCACGGAATACTGGGACTTCTCCCTGGTCGATCCGGACAACCGGCGCGATCCGGACTGGGCGGCGCTGGCCGCCTCCCTGCGCGCCGAGGTTCCCGCGGAGGAACTCCTGGCGCACTGGCGCGACGGCCGCATCAAGCAGCATGTCTGGGCCACGGGCCTGCGCCTGCGCTGCGACGACCCGGCCCTGTTCGCCCTGGGCGACTATCTGCCGGTGGAGACCGTCGGCCCGCAGGCCGACCGGGTCATGGCCTTCCTGCGCCGGCGGGAGGGGCGCCTCGCCCTCACGGTGGCGCCGCGGCTGGTGCTGCCGCTGCTGGGTCCGGGGGCGGAGCGGCCGGCCGTTCCGGCGGAGGCGTGGGCGGACACCGCGCTGGTCCTGCCCGACCCGGGCGGGATCACGGCGCTGCGCGACCTGCTGACCGGGGCGACCCTGCCGCTGCCGGGCGACGGCCGCCTGCCCGTGGGCCGGCTGCTGGCACCCCTGCCGGTGGCGCTGCTGGTCGGCGGCTGAGCGGGGTCAGTATCCGGAACCGGACCGCGGCCCGGCCGGACCCTTGCCCAGCGTGGCCAGCAGCGCGTCCAGCAGGCCCGACGCGCCGAAGCGGAAGGTCGCGGGACCGGCCCAGTCCGGCCCGCAGATGGCGTCCGCCAGCGCCAGATACTCCCGCGCCCCGGCGATGTCGCGCACCCCGCCGGACGCCTTGAAGCCGACCGGGCGGCCGGCATCGCGGCAGGCTTCCAGCAGGATGCGGGCGGCGCCGGGGGTGGCGCCGACCGGCACCTTGCCGGTCGAGGTCTTCAGGAAGTCGGCCCCCGCCTCCACGGCGATGCCCGCGGCCTTGGCGATCAGGACCGGCTTGGCGAGCGATCCCGTCTCCAGGATCACCTTCATCGTCGCGTCGCCGCAGGCCTCGCGGCAGGCGGCCAGATCCGCCGCGGCGCGGGCGCCGCTGCCATTGATCACGTCGGCGTAGTTCATCACCACGTCGATTTCGTCCGCCCCGTCGGCGAGCGCCTCGCCGATCTCGTACAGCACCCGCTCGCGGGGGAAGCTGCCGCCGGGGAAGTTCACCACGGTGGCGACCCGGATGCCGGTGCCGCGCAGGTTGGATTTCGCAATGGCGACCCAGAGCGGCCAGATGCAGACGGCGGCCACCGGACCGGCGGCACTCTGCGCCCGGTCGCAGAGGCGGACGACGGTATCGGCATCGTCGCCGTCGTTCAGGCTGGTCAGGTCCAGCAGCGGCAGGGCGCGGGCGGCGACCGCCGCATCGTCGTCCGGGGAGGGGCCGGCGGCGGGGGGGAGGCGGGTGCTGTCGGTCATGGCGTGGTCCCCGGTCAGAAGCCCAGATTGTCCGGCCCGAAGGAGTGCGGCAGCAGCTCCCCCAGGGTGAAGCTGCGGCCCGCCCCGCCCGCATCGAAGACATGGATCGGCGTGTCGGGGCCGGCGAACTCCCGGATGCGCTGGCGGCAGCCGCCGCAGGGCGTGCAGAGCAGGCCCGACCCGGCGTCGCCGCCGACCACGGCGATCTCCACGATCCGTTTCGCCCCGGCCATCACCATGGCGCCGATGGCGGTCGCCTCGGCGCACTGGCCCTGCGGATAGGCCGCGTTCTCGACGTTGCAGCCGGCATGGACGGTGCCGTCCTCGGCCCGGATGGCGGCGCCCACCTTGAAGCGGGAATAGGGGCTGTAGGAACGGGCGCGGGCAGCGGCCGCAGCCTCGAACAGATCGGCAGGGGTCGGCATGGCGTGTCGGACATCATCGGGAACGGGAAACGGAGGGCGAGCATAGGTCGCGCTGCCGCCGCCCGCCAGCCCGTTCCGTTCTCCCGGGCTCGGTCAGGGCGCGCGGCGCACCGGCGGCAGGGTGTTGCAGACATCGGCCGCGCCCGCCGGCTCCACGAACCAGGGGTCGCGCCGGTTGCGCCGGGCATCGACATAGGCGTCCCAGGTCGGCGTGCCGGTCTTCAGCACCTGGAGCGCCGGCTGCTCGGCTGCCGGCATGTCCGCGACCAGGCGGACGCGCAGGATCGGCGCACGCTCGGCTGCGGTCTCGTAGAAGCCCAGCCGGCCGGTGCCGCGCGGCAGCGAACTCAGGCGCTCGATCCCCTCCAGCACCCGCCCGACGACGGTGATGTTGCGGTCCAGGTGGCGCGGCGCATGGCCGATCACGGCATAGAGCCCCGCACCGCTGCCGCTGTCCGGGTCCCCGCGGGAGACGCCGACGGTGCCGTAGCAGTGCGCGCCCCAGACCTCGCCCGTCCGGGGGTTCCGCGCCGCCGGGAAGCCGCCGACGAAGCCCGTTTCCGGCGCATAGGCGTCCGGTCCCGGGATCGCGTCGAAGCGCAGGGCGGCGCCGTCCCGGACGACGAATTCCGGCGGCAGCGCGGCCTTGGCGGTGCGGATCGGGCGGGAGCCGCTGCCGTCCTCCTCCTCCGGGTCGCCCCACTGGGCGACGTAGTTGTCCTGCACGCGCACCACCGTCAGCCCGTCGAAATAGCCCTCCCGCACCAGGGCGCGGATGTTCGCCACATGCTGCGGCGCCAGCGCCGGCGCCAGTTCCAGGATCACGGGGCCGGAGGCCAGCTCCATCACCAGGGTGCTGTCGGGGTCGATGCCGCGCCAGTCGTCGGGAGCGGCGGCGGCGATCACCTCCGACACCGTGGGGCCCCGGGCCGGCGCCTCGGCGGCTGCGGCGGCGGACAGCAGCAGGGCGGACAGCAGGGCAGCGGGGAGAAGGGCAGCGGACAGGCGCGCGGCGGGCCGGATCGTCGGGGCGGGCGGAAGCGGGAGGCGCGGCATGATGGACGGGTCCTCGGAAAGGCTGGCGGACGGACGGCCCGCCCCGGCAAGATGACAGCCAGGCCGGGCCCGCTGTCCAGCACGGCGCCGCGGAAGGGACCGGAGTCATGTCGGGGCAGGGTCCCCTCAGGACAGAGTCGTGTTTGAAAAGTTGGAGGACGGGCCGGGCGTGCCCATCTGTGGGAGGATGCCGGACCGGCTCCGGGAGGCGGTTTCTTGTCTACCTGACCATAAGCGTTGCCGTTCCGCCCCTTGCCGGGGGCTGCGGCGTATTGAAGCCCCCCGAGGCTTGACGTAAAACCGACATACCCTTCCGGCCGCCGCTCCGGTCGCGGCCCTCACAAGCGGTCAGCCAATGGCTCCTCTCGATTTCGCTCCGTCCGAGCGCGACTCCTTCCTCTTCGGCGCCAACGCCACTTTCATCGCTGAACTCTATGCCAAGTTCCAGAAGGACCCGTCCTCGGTGGACCCGAGCTGGCAGTCCTTCTTCGCCGAGCTGGGCGACGATGCGGCGGAGCTGCTGGCGGAGCTTCGGGGGGCGAGCTGGTCGAGCAACGACGCCGGCGTGATCGGCACTTCCGACGCGGAACCGGCGGTCCGGCCGGCCCGCCCCGCCCCGGCGGCGGCGCCTGCGCCCGCGGGCTCGGCCGCCTCGGGCCTTTCGGTCGATCAGGTGCGCCGGGCGACGCAGGACAGCATCCGCGCCCTGATGATGATCCGCACCTACCGCGTGCGTGGCCATCTCCAGGCCAAGCTGGACCCGCTGCACCTGGAGAAGCGGGAAGACCATCCGGAACTGGACTACCGCTCCTACGGCTTCACCGACGCCGACCTCGACCGGCCGATCTACATCGGCCACGTCCTGGGCATGGAGACGGCGACGCTCCGCCAGATCGTCGAGGTGGTGCAGGCGACCTACTGCGGCCATGTCGGCGTCGAGTTCATGCACATCCAGGACCCCGAGCAGAAGGCCTGGATCCAGGAGCGCATCGAGGGCATCCGCAACCAGACCGACTTCACCGTCAACGGCAAGAAGGCGATGCTGCAGCGGCTGACCGCGGCCGAGGGCTTCGAGCGCTTCCTGCAGATGAAGTACACCGGCACCAAGCGCTTCGGGCTTGAGGGCGGTGAGGTGCTGGTGCCAGCGCTGGAACAGGTGATGAAGCGCGGCGGCCAGCTCGGCCTGAAGGAGATCGTGCTGGGCATGGCCCACCGCGGCCGGCTGAACGTGCTGACCAACGTGATGGGCAAGCCGTTCAAGGCCGTGTTCAGCGAGTTCCAGGGCAACGCCGCCCATCCGGAGGACGTGCAGGGCTCCGGCGACGTCAAGTACCACCTGGGCACCTCCAGCGACCGCGACTTCGACGGCAACACCATCCACCTGTCGCTGTCGCCCAACCCCTCGCACCTGGAGGCGGTGAACCCTGTCGTCTGCGGCCGTGTGCGCGCCAAGCAGTGCCAGCGCGCCGGCCAGATCCCGCCGACCGAGGAGAGCCGGCGCGAGGTGATGGGCGTGCTGCTGCACGGCGACGCCGCCTTCGCCGGCCAGGGGCTGGTGCCGGAGACGCTGCTGCTGTCGGAGCTGAAGGGCTACCGCACCGGCGGCGTGATCCACTTCATCATCAACAACCAGATCGGCTTCACCACGGCGCCGCAGTACGGCCGCGGCGGTCCCTATCCGACCGAGGTGGCGAAGTCGATCCAGGCGCCGATCTTCCACGTCAACGGCGACGATCCGGAGGCGGTGGTCCACATCGCCCGCATCGCCACCGAGTTCCGCCAGAAGTTCCTGAAGGACGTGGTGGTGGACATCGTCTGCTACCGCCGCCAGGGCCATAACGAGGGCGACGAGCCGGCGTTCACGCAGCCCCTGATGTACAAGGCGATCCGCAACCATCCGACGACGCGGGAGCTGTACGGCCGTCAGCTCGTGGCCGAGGGCATCATCTCCCAGCCCGAGGTGGACGGGATGGTGCAGGAGTTCCAGCAGCGGCTGGAACAGGAGTTCGAGGCGGCCACCACCTTCCGTCCCAACAAGGCCGACTGGCTGGAGGGCAAGTGGGCCGGCCTGTCCCCCGCCACGGGCGAGGACCGGCGCGGCGACACGGCGGTGCCGCTGGACGTGCTGAAGGAGGTGGGGCTCGCCATCTCCCGCGTGCCGCAGGGCGTCAACGTCAATCCCAAGATCGTCCGCCAGCTCAAGGCGAAGCAGGAGATGATCGAGAGCGGCCACGGCATCGACTGGGCCACGGCCGAGGCGCTGGCCTTCGGCACGCTGCTGGTCGAAGGCATGCCGGTCCGCCTGTCCGGCCAGGATGTGGGCCGCGGCACCTTCTCCCAGCGACACTCCGTCCTGGTCGATCAGGAGACGGAGGCGAAGTACATCCCGCTGAACCACATCCGCCCGGACCAGGCGCACTACGACGTGCATGACAGCCCGCTGTCGGAGGCCGGCGTGCTGGGCTTCGAGTACGGCTACAGCCTGGCCGAGCCGCACGCCCTGATCCTGTGGGAGGCGCAGTTCGGCGACTTCGTCAACGGTGCCCAGGCCATCATCGACCAGTTCATCAGCTCGGGCGAGTCCAAGTGGCTGCGCATGTCGGGGCTGGTCATGCTGCTGCCGCACGGCTACGAGGGCCAGGGGCCGGAGCACTCCTCCGCCCGGCTGGAGCGCTTCCTCCAGCTCTCCGGCGAGGACAACTGGCAGGTCTGCAACCTGACCACCCCGGCCAACTACTTCCACGCCCTGCGCCGTCAGGTCCGCCGCGACTTCCGCAAGCCGCTGGTGATCGCCACGCCGAAGTCGCTGCTGCGGCACAAGCTCTGCGTCTCGCCCCTGTCCCAGCTCTCGGGGAGCGAGACCTTCCACCGGGTGCTGGGCGACGAGACGCCGGATCTGGCGGAGGCGGGCAAGGTGCGACGGGTGGTGCTGTGCTCCGGCAAGGTCTATTACGACCTGCTGGCGGAGCGCGAGGCCCGCGGCGTCAAGGACATCGCCATCGTGCGCATCGAGCAGCTCTATCCGTTCCCGGCCAAGTCGCTGGGCGCGCAACTGGCCAAGTATCCCGGCGCGGATGTCGTCTGGTGCCAGGAGGAGCCCGCGAACATGGGGGCCTGGTTCTTCCTTGACCGCCGGATCGAAGGCGTGCTGACGGAGATCGGCCACAAGGCCGGCCGGCCGAAATATGCGGGCCGGCCCGAGGCGGCCTCCCCCGCCACCGGCCTGCTGAAGCGCCATAACCAGGAGCAGGCGAAGCTGCTGGACGAGGCGCTCAGCGTCTGACAGTGCCGCAGGACGACAACCAACCTAGAAACGGATCGAAGGCCAGTTCCATGGCGACGGAAATCAAGGTTCCCACCCTCGGCGAATCGGTCACGGAAGCCACCGTGGCCCGCTGGATGAAGAAGGTCGGCGACACGGTAGAGGCCGACGAGCCGCTGGTGGAGCTTGAGACCGACAAGGTGACGCTGGAGGTGAACGCCCCCGCCGGCGGCACCCTGACCGACATCCAGGCGGAGGACGGCGCCACCGTCGGCGTCGGTGCCCTTCTCGGCGTGATCGCGGACGGCGCGGCGAAGCCCGCCGCGGCTCCGGCCGCCGCCCCGGCGCAGGCGGCCCCGCAGCCCGCGGCTGCCCCTGCCGCCGCTGCGGCGGGCGTCATGCCGGCCGCGCGCAAGATGGCGGACGATCACGGCGTCGATGCCGGGAAGATCGCCGGCACCGGCAAGGACGGGCGCGTCACCAAGGGCGACGTGATCCAGCATCTGGAGCAGCCCCGTCCGGCGGCCGCCCCGGCTCCTGCGCCCACCGCCCCCGCAGCCCCGGCGGCGAAGCCGGCCGCGCCCAGCGGTCCGCGCCCGCGTGCCGACCTGGAGGAGCGGGTGCGCATGACGCGCCTGCGCCAGCGCATCGCCGAGCGCCTGAAGGAGGCGCAGGACACCGCGGCCATGCTGACCACCTTCAACGAGGTGGACATGACCAACGTGATCGCCATGCGCGCCCGGTTGAAGGACGCCTTCGAGAAGAAGCACGGCGTGAAGCTGGGCTTCATGTCCTTCTTCGTGAAGGCCTGCATCGTGGCGCTGAAGGAGATCCCGGCCGTGAATGCCGAGATCGACGGCAGCGATCTGGTCTACAAGAACTACTACGACATCGGCGTCGCCGTGGGCACGCCGCAGGGGCTGGTCGTGCCGGTCGTGCGCGATGCCGACAGGCTGGGCTTCGCCGGGGTCGAGGCGAAGATCGCCGAACTGGGGAAGAAGGCGCGCGACGGCAAGCTCTCCATCGAGGACCTGTCGGGCGGCACCTTCACCATCTCCAACGGCGGCGTGTACGGCTCGCTGATGTCCACGCCGATCCTCAACCCGCCGCAGTCCGGCATCCTGGGCATGCACAAGACCATGGACCGCGCCGTCGTGGTGGACGGCAAGGTCGAGGTGCGGCCGATGATGTATCTCGCCCTGTCCTACGACCACCGCATCATCGACGGGCGCGAGGCCGTCACCTTCCTGGTGCGGGTCAAGGAGTGCATCGAGAACCCCGAACGCATCCTGCTGGATGTCTGACGGACGACGCTCTTCTGTCAGCGCTGTAGAGTTTCCGCGCCCCGCCGGTCATCGGCGGGGCGTTTCTTCGTCGGGGCCGTTCCGACGATCCGCGGGACCGCCCGGTCCGCCGCGCTGAAACAGTCCGCCGGGCTGTCAGGCGCGGGACAGGGGCTGACGGGGCTGCGCGGTCGGATTACTCTTTTCCTGCCTGTACGTGCAGCGGGGACCCGGATGGGCCTGGTCGACATCGTCATTGCGATCAACAGCTCGACACTGCTCGGTGCCGGCGTTCTGCTCGCCCTGATCTGGTGGTACTGCCGCCCGGAACGCTATGCCCTGTTCTGGTCGGCGACGCTGATCCTGTCGGCCGTCGGCTGGGCTCTGGGGGTCGTCGCCCGGCCGCAGGAGGGCATCCTCTTCATCCTGACCGGGATGGTCGCCGATCTCTGCTTCCTGATCGGCTACTGGCTGTTCGCGCTGGGCACGGCCCGCTATTTCGGCCGGCCGGCGCTGTCGCGCTACTGGCTCCTGGGGGCGTCCACCGCCGTCGGCATCGGCTGGGTGGCGATGGCCCGGGGCAGCCCGGCCCTGCAGGAGGTGATGTCCGCGGTCTCGGTCGCGGTGCTGCTGGTTCCCGCCACCGCCCGGCTCTGGGTGCAGGGCCGGCGCAATGCCGGCGAGGTGATGCAGGCGGTGTCGGTGACGATGATCGCCCTGCTGAATGCCGCCTACGCCCTGTCGATGCTGGTCGAACGCCCCGCCTATGTGCGCGAGTTCGACCTTACGGGTCAGGAATGGCTGGCCATCGCCGTGCCCGTCACCTTCACGCTGTTCGCCATGAGCGGGGTGCTGGTGACCTGCCTGCGCCTGCTGGAGCGGATGAGCGAGCAGGCGCGTGCCCTGGAACGCTCCATCGAGGAGACGCAGCTCGCCACCCGGGCCAAGAGCGAGTTCTTCGCCACGGTCAGCCATGAGATCCGCACCCCGGTGAACGCCATCCTGGGCAGTCTGGACATCCTGGGCACGACCGCGCTGGACGAGCACCAGACCCGCTGCATCTCGGTGATGGACAGCGCCGGGCAGTCGCTGCTGGCGCTGCTGGACGACATTCTGGACATGACCCGGATCGAGGCGGGGCGGCTGACGCTGGAAACCGCGGACTTCGATCTGCACCGCCGGCTGCGCGACGTCGTGGAACTGATGACGCCCCCGGCGGTGGAGAAGGGGCTCAGCATCGGGCTGGAGATCGCTCCCGGCGTGCCGCGGCATGTGCTTGGCGATCCGGTCCGGCTGCGCCAGATCCTGCTGAACCTGATCGGCAACGCCATCAAGTTCACCGAGCGCGGCAGCATCACCGTGACCGCCGCTCCGACCGGCACGGACGCCGACGGCCGGACCCTGGTGCGGCTCACGGTGGCCGATACCGGCATCGGCATTCCGGCCGAGCGGCTGGCCGCGATCTTCGAGGCGTTCTCCCAGGCGGACGGGTCGATCTCCCGCCGTTTCGGCGGCGCCGGCCTGGGCCTGACCATCTGCCGCCGGCTGGCCGCCCTGATGGACGGCCGCATCGAGGCGGAGTCGGAGCCCGGCCGCGGCAGCCGCTTCCATGTGGAGATCCCCTTCGCCCCCGGCGTGCCGGCCGGCGGCAGCGGCCCGGTGGAGGAGGCGCTGCCGGTCTGGACGGCACCGCCCACCGTGCTGCTGGTCGAGGACGAGGCGGTGAACCGTTTCGTCGCCAGCCAGATCCTGGAGCGCCACGGCTTCCGCGTGGTCCAGGTCGAGAGCGGCCCCCAGGCCCTGGAGCTTCTGGCGCGCGAGCGGGTGGACATCATCCTGATGGATCTCGGCATGCCCGGCATGGACGGGCTGGAGGTGGCGGCCCGCATCCGTGCCATGGACGGACCGGCGGCAACGACGCCGATCGTGGCCCTGACCGCCAGCGTGCTGACGGAAACCGTGTCGCGCTGCCGGGAGGCGGGGATGCAGGGTTTCGTCTCCAAGCCCATCCGCATCGACGTGCTGCTGCACAAGCTGGCCGAGGTGATCCCGCCGTCCGCCGGGGACGGCAGCCCGGCCGCAGCGGGGCGGCGGGGGGCTCCGCAGTCGCCGCCCGCCCTTCCGGCCGGCCGGCTGGAGGCTCTGCGCCGGGAACTGGGGGACGCGGCGGTGGACACGATGCTGACCCGGGCCCGTGAATCGCTGACCGAGGGCCGCGCGGCTCTGGCCGCGGCCTGGGACCGGCGGGCCCGCCGCCGGGTGGTGGAGATCGCCCACCGTCTGGCCGGCACGCTGGACGTCATGGGGCTGGCGGATGCGGCGGGGGCGGCCCGCCGCCTGGAGGAGGCGGCGGAGGTCGGGGCTTCGCTGCACCTGGACCCGTTCGTCGAGGAGCTGCTCGCCACCCTGGACGGCGTCCTGGCGACACTGCCGCGGCCGGCCACCACCCTGACCGGCTGAGTTTCCTGGCGCGGCGCCCCGCCGGGCGCTGCGTCAGACCTTGTAGGCGATGCGCAGGCCGCCCCAGTGACGGCCGTTGACCAGGATGGGGGCGGAGACGTCCTTCATCAGGGCGAACGCGCCGCCGCCCATGTCGCGGCGGTAGGCCTGGACCAGGAAAGGCCGCGTGTTGCGGCCCGCCGCCAGCCCGACGCGGTCGTTGAAGATGCGGCGGTTGCGGCTGTTGGCCATGTTCCAGGCGCGCTCGCCCGGCCGTTGCGGCTGGCTGAAGCGCCGGTTGTGGGTGGGCAGGTAGCCGTTGCTGTCCACCGCGGCGCAGAACACCACCCGGTCGGACAGGGACAGCACCGGCTCCTGGATATCGGGCAGCAGACGGTCGGTCAGGGCGGTGAAGCGGGTCATCACCTGCTGCGGGTCTGTGCCGGCGACGGGGCGGTAGTCGCGGTCGAACAGGTCGGCCTCGCTCAGGCTGCCGCGCGCCAGTTCGGCCTCGAAGGCGCGGGCGATGCGCGCGGCCGTCTCCTGGGCTGCGCGGATATAGGGGGTGTCCACCGTCTCCACCCCCAGTTCGGCGGTGGCGCCGATCAGGCGTTCCCCGGCCGACAGCAGGCCGTTCAGCCGGTCGCGCGCGCCGGTCAGGTTGGCTGCCGTCTGGCTGACGCCGCCGGCCAGCCCGTCGATGCGCCCTTCCACCGCGGCGATGCTGTCGCCGATGGCGCGGGCGGCGCTGTCGATGCGGTCCTGCTCGCGGTCCACCTCGGCCATGGCGTCGGCCACGGTGCGCATCACCTCGCCGATCCGGTTGGTGTCGTTGCGGACCGACGCCGCGCGCTGCACGCTGTCGCCGCTGCGGGTGATCAGCGCCCGCGCCTCCGCCGTGAGCTGGCGCAGGGTGGCGTCGATCTCCTGCGTCGCCTCCGTCGTCTTGGTGGCCAGGGCCTTGACCTCTCCGGCCACGACGGCGAAGCCCTTGCCCGCGGCCCCGGCGCGGGCCGCCTCAATGGTGGCGTTGAGCGCCAGCAGGTTGGTCTGCTTGGCGATGGCGTTGATGCCCTGGGCCACGCGCCCGACCCGCTCCAGCGCGCCCTCCAGTCCTGCGAGCTGGCTTTCGATCCCGGCCACCGCCTCGGTCAGGGCGCGGATGTCGGCCAGGGCGCGCTCCACCTGGTCGCGGCTGCTCTCCACCTCGCTGCGGGCGCGGGCGGCGACGGCGCGGGCCGTCTGCGTCGATTCCGTCACCCGCCGGTTGCGCTCGGACATGCCGTGCGCCTCGCCCCGCAGCTCCCGGAAGACGCGGTCCTGCTCCTCCACCCGGGCGGTGACGTCATCGACATGGCCCGCGATGTCGGCGATGGAGACACCCAGGGACCCCACGTCGCGCGCGATCTCCGCGACCGCCCCGCCCACGCGGCTGCCCGGTCCGCCGGCCACGCCGTCCGCCCCCTGCCGCGCTGTCGGCGGTGTCTGCCCGTCATACGCCATCCGGCCCTCCGCCCGTCCGGACCGGGCGCGCGCGCCCGGTCCGGAGTGTTTCCTTGTGCGGACGGTAGCCGCGCAGCGGTTTACCATCCGTTAGCCCCTTGCACCCGACCACACCTGTCCACCGCCGCCCGCCGGTGGACGGACCGGCTCCGGCCATGCTGCTGCAGATTGTGCTGATATGTACAGGGGGAACGGAAGGGGCAATCTCATCCTTAAGTATCACTACCCTTCCGTGGGGGTCTGTCCGGCCCCGCGCGCGACCGCACCCTGTCCTTTCGGACCGGCACCGGCCGGGCCGGGCGGTGGACAGCCGTACCCGGCCTTGCGATAAAGGTCGCCGTTTCTTTCCACGTCCTCCCGCGCCCGCCCGTCCGCAGCGGCGGCCGGGATCCATCTCTCCCGATCCTCCCGTTTCCCCGACCCCCCCGTTTACCCGACCCCAAGGACGATCCCCATGGCTGACATGCAGTTCGACCTCGTCGTCATCGGCAGCGGTCCCGGTGGCTACGTCGCCGCCATCCGCGCGGCCCAGCTCGGCCTGAAGACCGCCTGCGTGGAGATGCGGGACACCCTGGGCGGCACCTGCCTGAACATCGGCTGCATCCCCTCCAAGGCGCTGCTGACCGCCAGCGAGAAGTACGAGGAGGCGAAGCACGGCCTGGGCGGCTTCGGCGTCAAGGTCACCGGGGTGGAGCTGGACCTCCCCGCGATGATGGCGCACAAGACCAGGGTCGTGCAGTCGAACGTCGAAGGCGTGCAGTTCCTGTTCAAGAAGAACAAGGTCGCGCGCTTCCACGGCCGCGGCGTCATCGACGCGCCGGGCGTGGTGAAGGTGGTGAAGCCGGACGGCGCCGCCGAGACGCTGACGACGAAGAACATCCTGATCGCCACCGGCTCCGACGTGATGCCGCTGCCCGGCGTCACGATCGACGAGAAGCGGATCGTCAGCTCCACCGGGGCGCTGGACCTGGACAAGGTGCCCGGCCGGCTGGTCGTCATCGGCGGCGGCGTCATCGGGCTGGAGCTGGGGTCCGTCTGGCAGCGCCTGGGCGCCCAGGTCACGGTGGTGGAGTTCCTGGACCGCATCCTGCCCGGCATGGACGCGGAGGTGTCCAAGCACGCGCAGCGCATCCTGGGCAAGCAGGGCCTGTCCTTCAAGCTGGGGACCAAGGTGACCGGCGCCCGGATGAACGCGGAGAGCGTGACCCTGACGCTGGAGCCGGCCAAGGGCGGCGGCGAGACGACGCTGGAGGCGGACATCGTGCTGGTCGCCATCGGCCGCCGTCCCTACACGGAGGGGCTGGGGCTGGAGACGGTCGGCGTGGCGCTGGACAGCCGCGGGCGCATCGTCACCGACCACCATTTCCGCACCAACGTGCCCGGCATCTGGGCCATCGGCGATGTCATCGCCGGCCCGATGCTGGCCCACAAGGCGGAGGAGGAGGGCGTGGTCGCCGCCGAGGTGATGGCGGGCCAGTCCGGCCACATCAACTACGACGCCATCCCGGGCGTGGTCTACACCTGGCCGGAGATCGCCGCCGTCGGCCGGACGGAGGAGCAGCTCAAGGAGGCCGGCATCGCCTACAAGGTCGGCAAGTTCCCCTTCACCGCCAACGGCCGCGCCCGCGCCATGCAGGTGACCGAGGGCTTCGTGAAGGTGCTGGCCGACGCCAGGACCGACACGCTGCTGGGCGCCCACATCATCGGCGCCAACGCCGGCGACATGATCGAGGAACTGGCCCTGGCCCTCGAATTCGGTGCCAGCAGCGAAGACGTGGCCCGCACCAGCCACGCCCACCCGACCCTGACCGAGGCGATCAAGGAAGCCTGCCTCGCCGTGGACGGCCGTCCCATCCACATCTGAGGACGGGAAGCCTCAGGCGGCGGTCGCGCGTCAGGCGTCGGCCGCCGTCTCTTCCGCTGCTTCCGCGACGATTTCGGGATGACGCTCCAGGACGCGCAGCAGCAGGCGTCCGGGCGCGTCCGGAGGATTGCGGTTCTGCTCCCAGTTCCGCAGGGTGCCAAGCTCGATCCCGAAGGTCGCCGCGAATTCCCGCTGGGTCAGGCCCAGCCTTTCGCGGACCCGCCGTACATCGGGGGCAGGAGGGGCCGTGCGTCGGACCGCGGCGACACCCAGTCCCCGCAGGGAGTCCACGAGGGCCGCGGCATCCTCGACGCGGGGCAGTTCGACTGCCACCGTCCGACCGGCCGTGACGCTGTTCAGCACCTCATGCGCCTTGGTCAGGCGCAGGCCGTTCCGGACAAGCAGCCGGGCCAGCGTGACGGGCTCGGAAACCGGCCCGACGCATCGCAGAACCAGGGCCATGGGGGAACCGGAAGGGTTCTGGGCGATGCCCTGGATTGGCTCCCGTCGTGCGTACGCCTCCTTCAACGACAAGCGAGTCACAGCCGAAATCCTCCAGGATTGCCCAGCAGATGGCGTTTATACCGTCACGGCCCAGCCCACCCCTGGAAAGCCCATGCACATGGGTATCCAGCAGCCGGACCTCACTGCCCTGGACAAGCGGGGTCGTTATGACGTCCAGCCGTCCCCAGAGCTGTCCTTCCTTCCAGAGGTCCACGTAGAAGACGAAGGTTCCCGGGTGCTGCCCCTGGTCGAAGAAGTCATCGGCCTCAATGACGATCCGGATCGACCAGACCCCATGAAAGTACGCATTATGCATACCTGCATCAAGCTCTGACGACTCCGGCCCGTTGGAATCCGTCATCGGCGAGGCTCGGGCCAAGGTGCGCGAAGCGTGCGGAAAAGATGCATGCTTCCACCTTAGCGCTCAGATTCCTGGTTGCGAAGCCGGGGGGGAAGGGCATCGCATACAGACCTGACCGTCTGATGGCCCTGCCGCCGCGCACGCGGATGGGCGGTTTCGTAGACGGACAGCAGGTGCTCCGCATCCACGTCGGTGTAGCGCTGGGTCGTGCTCAGGCTGGCATGGCCCAGCAGGTCCTGGATGGCGCGCAGGTCCGCCCCGCCGCCCAGCAGGTGGGTGGCGAAGCTGTGGCGGAGCGCGTGCGGCGTGGTGCTGTCGGGCAGGCCCAGCAGCGCCCGCAGGTGCCGCATCTGCCGGCGCGCCACGTCGGGGCTCAGCCGGTCGCCCTTGGCGCCGACGAACAGGGGCGCCGCGCGTCCGCCGCCCCAGGGAACGGCGGCCAGATAGGCGGCCACGGCCTCCCGCACCGCCGGCAGCACCGGCACGTCGCGCTGCTTGCCCCCCTTGCCCAGGACGCGGACGCTGGCGGCCCCGGCCGGCAGGTCGCTGCGGTTCAGCCCGATCGCCTCGGAGATGCGCAGGCCGCAGCCGTAGAGCAGGGTGAACAGGGCCCGGTCGCGCAGCCCGATCCAGGGCGCCTCCGGCACGGCGGCGGCCTCTTCCAGCAGCAGGGCGGCATCGTCCGCCGCCAGCGGGCGGGGCAGGGGGCGCTGCGCCTTGGGCGCCGTCAGCAGGGCGATGGCGGGGTTGTGCAGCAGGCCGCTGCGGTCGGCCCAGCGGAAGAAGCTGCGTACGCCGGACACCCCGCGCGAGCGGGTCGCCGCCCCGGCCCCGTCGGCGGCGCGGGCGGCCAGCCAGGCGCGGAAAGCGCCGAGGTCCAGCGCGCCCAGGTCGTTCAGCCCGGGCGGTCTTCCGCGGTGTTCCGCGACGAAGGCCAGGAACCCGGCCAGATCGGCACGGTAGCTGCGCAGCGTGTGGGTGGAGGCGCCGCGCTCATGCTCCAGCCAGCGGCCCCAGCGCTCCAGCGCCTCGGCCGCGTCCGGCTGGCAGGCGAAACCCAGGCTGGGGACGCCGCCCGTCATGGCGCTACCGGGGCAGGTCCAGCCAGGAGCGGATGCAGCGCTCCATCACCCGGGCCAGGAAGGTGAGAAGCTCCGTCCCCTGGCCGGGGTGGAACATGTCCGGCTCGCGGCTGCCGAAGGCGAGCAGGCCCTGCGGTCCGTCGCCGGAGAGGCGCAGCCGGACCAGCGCCTCCGACCGCACCAGGGCGGCGGCCGGGCCATAGATCTCCGGCGCGCCCACGACATTGTCGCGCAGCAGCACGTCGCGCCGGCCCAGGATGGTGCCGATGTCGCCGGCTTCCAGCAGCTTCAGGCCGGTGCGTGCGGCGAGGCCGATCTCCGGCACCTGCGATTCCACGGCCAGGGCGGCGACGTCCAGGTCCAGCAGCACGGCCAGATCGGTCGTGATGGTCTGGATCAGATGCTCGAAGCTGGAGGCATCCAGCAGGAACAGCGCCGCCGCATGCACCCGGTTCTGGTTGTTCAGGTTGGCGCGGGTGGTGGCGATCAGTTCCCGCTGCTGGTCGGACAGCCGGCCCACCTCGCCGCGCAGCCGTTGCAGCATGAAGAACTGCATGTCGGCCACGCCGTCGCCGCGGTGGAGCGCGGGCGGGGTCAGGTGTCCGATCAGGTCCGGATGCTGCACCAGGAAGTCCGGGTGCTCACGCAGATAGGCGGCCACATCCTCGGCCGTCAGGTCCTCGCCCAGCGGGCGGGTGATGTGCTCTCGGCCCATGCGCGCGTCCTCACCCTGCCCTGTTCAGCCTCTGCCGGTTCCGGTCGCTGCGGTCACGCCCTGTCCTGGCCGCTGCGGTCGGGGATCGCCTGCTCCAGGATGTTCTGCCCGGTCTTCTGCCAGTCGGCGACGAACTGGGAGAGCCCCTTGTCGGTCAGCGGATGGGCGAAGAGCTGGCGGATCACCGCCGGCGGCATGGTCGCCACATGGGCGCCCAGGCGGGCCGATTCGGTGACGTGCGTCGGGTTGCGGATGCTGGCGACCAGCACCTCGGTGGTGAAGGCGGGATAGCGGTCGTAGATCTCCACGATCTCGGCGATCAGGTTCAGGCCGGTCTGGCCGATGTCGTCCAGCCGCCCGACGAAGGGGGAGACGAAGGCCGCCCCGGCCTTGGCCGCCAGGATCGCCTGCGCCGCCGAGAAGCAGAGGGTGACGTTCACCATCGTGCCCTCGTTCGCCAGCGTGCGGCAGACCTTCAGCCCGGCCGGCGTGAGCGGCACCTTCACCGCCACGTTCGGCGCGATGCGCGCCAGATGGCGGCCTTCCTTCAGCATGGTCTCGGCGTCGGTGGCGGCGACCTCGGCGCTCACCGGGCCGCTGACCACGTCGCAGATCTCCGCCACCAGATCCACGAAGGGGCGGCCGGTCCTGGCGACCAGGCTGGGGTTGGTGGTCACCCCGTCCAGCAGGCCGGTGGCGGCCAGATCCCGGATTTCGGCAAGGTCGGCGGTATCGACGAAGAACTTCATGGTGGCGCTGTCCTGCGGTTTGCGCGGTTCCGACCTTCAGACGGTTCTGATCCCGGCGTGGTCCTGATCCTGGCGCGGTCCTGGTTCCGTCCGGCAGCCATCGGCCGCCGGCATCCTGCCTCCCCCCTCCGGTCGGCGTGGCGCGCTGCCCCGGCATCCGGACCGCGACGGCGGCCCCGCTGCCGGGACCGCCGCCGGGCAGCACCATAGCCGAGCCGCCCCGCGCCCGCCACCGCCGCGGCAGCGTCGCCGCATCCCTGTGGCCCGCCGGCGACAGCCCCGACCGGAGGGCGTGTGGGTTGTAACGCTACGCTTCCTTGTGCAGGGGCGGGGGGCCGGCTATCCTCGCTCCATGGCGTTGTTCGACTTCGATCCGGCGAAGGACGAGAAGACAAGGCGGGAGCGGGGCTTCGGTTTTCTGTATGCCGCCCGCATCTTCGCCGGCCATACGATCGAGAGGGCGGACCGGCGCTTCGAGTATGGCGAGGAGCGTCTGGTGGCGCTGGGTCGCGTCGGCGCCGATACCCTGGCTGTCGTCTACACATGGCGGTCCGATGCCGATGCCGGACCGTTCCGGTGGATCATCTCCGCCCGGATGGCCAGCCGGAAGGAAAGGAGGCTCTATGCCGCGTTTTTCCCTTGAGGATGCGCTCCGGGTGGAGCCCGACGACCGCGCCCGGATGGACGCGACCGACGATACGGACATCCGCCGGCAGATCGCCGACGACCCGGATACCGCTCCCGACCTCGGCGATGCGGACCTGGCCGGCTTCGCCGTGCGGCGGGCCTATCCCGACCTGAAGGTCCTGCGCGCCCGGCTCGGTCTGAGCCAGACGGCCTTCGCTCGCGCCTACGGCCTCAGCGTCTGGACCCTGCGGCAGTGGGAACAGGGGACGGCGGAACCCGACGGCCCCGCCCGCGCCTACCTCAAGGTGATCGGGCAGGACCCGGACGGCACCCGCCGCGCCTTCGCCCGCGCTGCCGCCCCGGACGCTGCCGAGTAAAACGGCGGCCCCCGTCTCCCCTGCCCCCGCCGGCTGCCACTTCCGCTCTCCGGCGCCGGGGTGCTAACACCGGGGCATCGCGGGTGCGGAGGTCGGGGTGCCGGAGGCGGCGGAGTTCAGGCTGGAGGCGGAGGACGCGCGTCCCGCGCCGGCGGCGCGGCGCGTGCGCGTGCTGCTGCCGCTGCCGTTTCCGGAACCCTTCGACTACGGCGCCCCGCCCGGCCTGGACCTGCCGCCCGGCAGCTATGTCGAGGTGCCGCTGGGGCCCCGCCGGGTCTTCGGCGTCGTCTGGGGGGAGGGCGATCCCGCGGCCCCCGGTGCGGTGCCGGACGCGAAGCTGAAGCCCGTGCTGCGCCGGTTCGACCTGCCGCCGATGCCGGAGGTGTCGCGCCGGTTCGTGGACTGGGTCGCGGCCTACACCATGACGCCGCCGGGCAACGTGCTGCGCATGGCCGTCAGCGTCTCCGCCGCGCTGGAGGGGCCGCGGGTGCTGACCGCCTACGGGCGGGCGGACGGCGACCTGCCGGACGGCTTCAAGCTGTCGCCGCAGCGCCGGCGCATCCTGGACCTGCTGGCGGACGGGCCGCCGCGGCCGGCGGCGGAACTGGCGGCCGAGGCCGGCTGCACGCCCGCGGTGGTGCGCGCCATGGCCGATGCCGGCGTGCTGCTGCCGGTGCCGCTGCGCAGCGGGCCGCGCTTCGCCGTGCCGGACGGGGCGCTGCCCGGCCCCACCCTCTCACCCCCGCAGGCGGCCGCGGCGGAGACGCTGCGGGAGAAGGTGGCGGCCGGGGCCTATTCCGCCACGCTGCTGGACGGGGTCACCGGCTCGGGCAAGACGGAGGTCTATTTCGAGGCCATCGCCGCGGCGCTGCGGGCCGGGCGGCAGGCCCTGGTGCTGCTGCCGGAGATCGCGCTGTCGCCCCAGTCGCTCGACCGCTTTGCCCGCCGCTTCGGCGCGCGGCCGGCGGAATGGCATTCCGACCTGCCGCCGCCCTTGCGCCGGAACACCTGGCGGGCGGTCGCCTCGGGCGAGGTGCGGGTGGTGGTCGGCGCCCGCTCCGCCCTGTTCCTGCCCTATCCGGACCTTGGCCTGATCATCGTGGACGAGGAGCACGAGCCCGCCTTCAAGCAGGAGGAGGGGGTCGTCTACCATGCCCGCGACATGGCGGTGGCGCGGGCGCATCTGGGGCGCATCCCCATCGTGCTGGTCTCCGCCACGCCCTCGCTGGAGACGCTGGCGAATGCCGAGGCCGGGCGCTACGGCCGCATCGACCTGCCTGACCGGCACGGCGGCGCCGAACTGCCGGAGGTCACCCTGATCGACCTGCGCCGGCCCGACGCGGCGCCACCGCCGCGGCACTGGCTCTCGCCCGTCCTGCGCGACGCCCTGACGGAGACGCTGGCGGCGGGGGAGCAGGCGATGCTGTTCCTGAACCGCCGCGGCTATGCGCCCCTGACCCTGTGCCGCGCCTGCGGCCACCGGCTGCAGTGCCCGAACTGCACCGCCTGGCTGGTGGAGCACCGGCTGAGCCGGCGCCTGCAGTGCCATCATTGCGGCTACACCGCCCGGCTGCCCGACGAATGCCCGCAGTGCGGGGCCGAAGGGTCCTTCGTCGCCTGCGGGCCGGGGGTGGAGCGGGTGGCGGAGGAGGTGACGGAGCTGTTCCCCGACGCCCGCGTCGCCGTCCTGACCTCCGACACGCTGCTGGGGCCGCGGGCGATGCAGGAGACGGTGGAGCGGGTCAAGGCGCACGAGATCGACCTGCTGATCGGCACCCAGGTGATGGCCAAGGGCCACCATTTCCCGCTGCTGACCCTGGTCGGGGTGGTGGATGCCGATCTCGGCCTTTCCGGCGGCGACCTGCGGGCGGGGGAGCGGACCTTCCAGCTTCTGCATCAGGTCGCCGGCCGCGCCGGGCGCGAGAGCCGGCCGGGCCGGGTCTTCCTCCAGACCCACATGCCGGACACCCCGGTGATGCGGGCGCTGGCGGCGCACGACCGCGACGCCTTCCTGGCGCACGAGGCCGAGGCCCGGCGGCAGACGGAGATGCCCCCCTACGGCCGGCTGGCGGCCCTGATCGTCTCGGGCGAGGACGAGCGGACGGTGGAGCAGGCGGCCCTGCGCCTGGGCCGCGCCGCCCCGCACGACCGGCCGGAGCTGACGGTGCTGGGGCCGGCGCCGGCGCCGCTGGCGATCCTGCGCGGCCGGCACCGCCGCCGGCTGCTGCTGCGCGGACCCAAGGGGCTGGCGTTGCAGCCGGTCGTCGCCGACTGGCTGGCAGCGGTGGAGATCCCCGCCGGCGTCCGGGTCCAGGTGGACATCGACCCCTACAGCTTCCTCTGATCCCGGCGGCGGGCCTGTCCGCCGCAAGTCTCCGGCCTGCCCGGGATTTTCCCGCCGCCGCCTGCGATCGGCGTTCACCGTGCCCTGGATCGGTGGTCCACTGTCCCCCTGCGACGCCAGCACGGGAGGGAGCCGCATGGGCCTGATCGTCAATCCGCGGGGCACCGCCGGGTCGGGCAAGACCGAGATCGTCCGCCGTGTCCTCGCCGCCTATGACTGGCAGGGGCCGGGCCGGGCCGAACCGCTGTTCCGCCCCGGCCGGACACGGCCCTTCGCCTACCGGCTGGCACACCCGGCCGGCGGCCGGCCGCTCGTGGTGCTGGGCCAGTACGGGGGGACCTGCGGCGGCTGCGACACCATCCCGGCCCGCGACGGCGGACTGCCGGCGGCCCTGTTGCTGGCGGCGGAGCGGGCCACGGCCGGGGACGACGTGCTGCTGGAGGGGCTGGCGCTGAGCGCGGACGGACGGCTCAGTGCCGCGCTGGCGGCGCGGCATCCGCTGCATGTGCTGCGGCTCGACACCCCGCCCGACCGCTGCGTGCAGAATCTCCTGTCCCGTCGCCGCGCCGGGAGCGGGGCCGGCGGGGCGCTGGCGGCAAGGCTGGCGGCGAAGGTCGAGGCGGAGCGGGCAGCCCTGCTGCGCGCCTGCGAGGCGCTGCGGTCCCGGGCGACGGTGGAGGCGCTGCCGTTCGATGTGGCCCTGGACCGGGCACTGGTCCTGCTGGGGGTGGCTCCCTGGCGGGCCAGCGCCTCCCGCGCGGGCGTAACGGCCGGCGGCGGGGGAGGGGATCAGTCGAGCGGGGGCAGCAGGAACAGGTCGGTGTCGCCGGGGTCCTGCCCCGCCTGGGTCAGCAGGACATGGACCTGACCGCGGTGGTGGGTCTGGTGGTTGAACATATGGGCCAGCAGGAAGCCCCGCGGCGCCGCCATCTCCCGACCGGCGGCACCGCTGTACCAGCGCTGTTCCCCCGCCAGCCAGTCGGCCTCCAGCCGTCCGGCCCAGTCGCACAGGGCCTCGTCGGCCGCCGCGCGGGCCTGTGTGAGCGCGGCGAAGTCGTCATGCAGCCCGCCGCTCTGCTTCAGGGGCTGGGTCGGCTTCTCCCAGCCGTCGAAACGCGACATCCACATCCGGTCGCCCCAGAGCAGATGGCTGAGGGTGCCGTGGATCGAGCCCCAGAAGGCGCCGCGGTCGCGCCGCCGCTCCGCCTCGCCCAGCCGCCCGGCGGCGGCGTAGATGCGGCGGTTCATCTCCGCATTGTAGGCGGCCATGGTGCGGACATAGGCCGGCGTGATCATGGCGGCGGGCATGGCGGGCCTCTCCCGGAGAATGGGGGTTCCCTCCAGCCTGCGCCGGCCCCCCAGGCCGGGTCAACCGGCCCGGAGAAAGGGCCTGCCGGGTCAACCGGCCCGGAAAGAAGCCCGGCCGGGCTTCTCCGCTCAGGCCGCGCGCACTTCCTCGGTCAGCGGGCGCAGGTTGTTGACGAACTGCTGCGCCGAGGCCTGCCAGGAATAGTGCATGGCGAAGTCGCGGCAGCGCACCGGGTCGATCTCCAGCGCGGCCAGCGCCGCCCGGCCCAGATCGGCGTCCAGCACGCCGACCCGGTCCGGCCCCTCGGCCGCGGGACCCAGCACGTCCACCGGGCCGGCCACCGGATAGGCCGCCACCGGCAGGCCGCTGGCCAGCGCCTCCAGCAGCACCAGCCCGAAGGTGTCGGTGCGCGAGGGGAAGACGAAGACGTCCGCCGCCGCATAGTGCCGGGCCAGATCCTCGCCATGCTGCGCCCCGGCGAAGTGGACCTTGGGGTAGCGCGCCTGCAACTCGGCCCGCTGCGGCCCGTCGCCGACCACGACCTTGCTGCCGGGCAGGTCCAGCTTCAGGAACGCCTCGATGTTCTTTTCCACTGCCACGCGGCCGACATAGAGGAAGACCGGGCGCGGCAGGTCCAGCAGGGCCGCTCCCCGCACCTCCGGCCGCGGCCGGAACAGCTCCGTGTCCACGCCGCGGGTCCAGCGCCGGATGTTGCGGAAGCCGCGCGCCCGCAGGTCCTGCTCGATGGAGGGGGTGGCGACCATCACGGAATGCGCCGGGGCATGGAACCGGCGCACGATGGCGTAGGTCAGCGCCAGCGGGATCGGCGCCCGGTCGCGGACATATTCGGGGAAGCGGGTGTGGTAGGCGGTGGTGAAGGGGATGCGGTAGCGCAGGCAGAAGCGCCGCGCGGCGAAGCCCAGCGGCCCTTCCGTGGCGATATGGATCGCGTCGGGGCGCGCCTCCTCGATCATCCGCGCCAGCCGGCGGCCCGGCCGGATCGCCACCCGGATCTCGGGATAGGTGGGCAGCGGCAGGGTGCGGAAGCGGTCGGGGGCGATCACCTCCACGGTGTGCCCCATCTTCTCCAGCTCGGTCCGGGTCGTCGCCAGGGTCCGCACCACACCGTTGACCTGCGGAAACCAGGCATCGGTGACGATCAGGATCTTCACGCCGCGACCTTCATCGCCGCCCGCGCCCGGATAGCCTCGGCCCAGTTGATGATTTCGAGCTTTCCGTTCTCGTGCTCCACCAAGGCGGTGCATGACTCGACCCAGTCCCCGTCGTTGCAGTAGAGCACCCCGTCCATGTCCCGCATCTCGGCATGGTGGATGTGGCCGCAGATCACCCCGTCCACCTGCCGGCGACGGGCCTCGTCGGCCAGCGCCTTCTCGAAGTCCCCGATGAACTCGACCGCCTTCTTGGTCCGGTGCTTCAGGTAGGCGCTGATGGACCAGTACGGGAACCCGAGCTTCCGCCGGACCCAGTTGAAGCCCGTGTTGATGCCCAGGAGCAGGACGTAGGCAGTGTCCCCCACATGCGCAAGCCACTTGGCGTAGCGCACCACCGCGTCGAACTGGTCGCCGTGGATCACCAGCAGGCGGCGGCCGTCGGCGGTGACATGGACCGTGTCCTCCTGGATCGCCACGCCGCCGAACTGGAGCCCGATGAACTCCCGGAACGCCTCGTCATGGTTGCCCGGGATCAGGAAGACCTTCGCCCCCTTGCGGGCCCGGCGCAGGATCTTCTGCACCACGTCGTTGTGGCTCTGCGGCCAGTACCAGGATTTGCGCAGGCGCCAGCCGTCCACGATGTCGCCGACCAGGTACAGGTACTCGGACTCGTTGTGGCGCAGGAAATCCAGAAGGAAGTCGGCCTGACACCCGCGGGTGCCCAGATGGATGTCCGACAGCCAGATGCTCCGGTACTGTCTGGCGGTCTCCTCGGCCTGCATGGCGCGGCTCCCTTTGCAGATGGTCCGTGACCAGGGATGGAACGGCTGGTGCTTGTAAAGTTGACGGCGGTATACATCTAGATATATCCGAAGACAAAGGCTTGATTCGTGTTGTCACATTCCTCTTGCAGATTTCTTCAAGCCTTCATGATGATGACTTTGGTATTTCATTTATTTTTCACATTACCGTAACATGGAGTCGTGGTGACCGTCGTTGTTCCCTCCTTGCCGGGCCTGCCCCCTACCCTGCCGGGGGCCGGCCGGCGCCTGCTGCTGATCCACAATCCGACCGCCGGGTTCCGCCGCCCCGGATTCCTGCGCCGGACCGTCCAGGCCCTGCGCGACTCCGGCTGCCGGCTGGAGCTGCGGGAGACCGCCGCCCGCGGCGACGCCGAACGCTTCGCCCGGGAGGCGGCGGACGTGGACGCCGTGGTCGCCGCGGGCGGGGACGGCACCGTCAACGAGGTGGTGAACGGCCTGGGGGCGCGGCCGGCGCCACTGCCGTTGGGGGTGATCCCCCTGGGCACGGCCAACGTGCTGGCCGGGGAGCTGGGCCTGCCGGAGCGGCCGGCGGCGCTGGCGGCGCTTCTGGCGACGGGGCCGGTGCGGCTGATCCATCCGGGCCGCGCCGGCGGCCGCTTTTTCACCATGATGGCCGGTGCCGGGCTGGATGCGGCGGTGGTGGAGCGGGTGAACCCCCGGCTCAAGCGGCTGACCGGCAAGGGTGCCTATGTGGTGGAGACGCTCGGGCAGCTTCTGGCCGGGCCGCGGCCGGTCTACACCGTGACGGTTGAGGATGCCGCAGGCGGGGTGGAGCGGGTCCGGGCCGCCTCCTGCATCGTCGCCAAGGGGCACTTCTACGGCGGCCGGTTCGTGCTGGCCCCCCAGGCCGATCTGGAGCGGCCGCAGCTCCACGCCTGCCTGTTCGAATGCGGCGGCCGGGCGGCGGCGCTCGCCTATTCGGCCGGGATGGTGCTGGGGTTGCTGGAGCGCCTGCCCGGCTTCCGGGTCCTGCCGGCCGTGCGCGTGGGCATCGACGGCCCGGCCGGGGAGCCGGTGCAGGGCGACGGCGACGTGATCGCCCGTCTGCCGGTGGAGATCGCGCTGGCCCCGTCCGGCCTGCCGGTGATCGCACCGCCGCCGCCCGCCCGCTGACGGGGGGCTGCGGCGGCGTAGGGGATCAGGCCGGCTCGCCGTCCAGTCCCGCGGGGGAGCGGGTGAAGACCTCCACCCCCGTCTCGGTCACGCCCACCATGTGCTCGAACTGGGCGGAGAGGGACCGGTCGCGGGTCACGGTCGTCCACTTGTCGGCCATCACCTTCACGGCCGCACCGCCGGCGTTCACCATCGGCTCGATGGTGAAGACCATGCCCGGTTCCAGCAGCACGCCGGTGCCCGGGCGGCCGAAGTTCAGCACCTCCGGCGCATCGTGGAAGACGCGGCCGATGCCGTGGCCGCAGAAGTCGCGCACGACGGTGAAACCCTCGGCGCGGGCCGCGGCTTCGATGGCGTGGCCGACATCGCCCATGCGCGCGCCGGGGCGCACCGCCTCGATTCCCGCCCACATCGCCCGCCAGGCCGTGCGGGTCAGCCGCCGTGCCAGCGGCGAGGGCTCGCCGACGAAGTAGGTGCGGCTGCTGTCCCCGAACCAGCCGTCCAGGATCGGGGAGAGATCGACATTGACGATATCGCCCTCGACCAGCCGCTTGTCCTCCGACGGTACGCCGTGGGTGACGACATGGTTGATGGAGATGCAGCTCGCATGGCGGTAGCCGTGATAGCCCAGGGTGGCGGGCACCGCCCCGCGCTCCCGCATCCAGGCTTCGCACTGGCGGTCCAGCTCGGCGGTGCTGATGCCCGGACGGATCAGGCCGGCGACATGGTCCAGCGCCTCCGCGGCCAGACGCCCGGCGCGGCGCAGCGCGGGCCAGTCCTCGGCCCCGTAGAGGGTGATCGGCCGGCCATGCTGGTCGGTCTGGCGCGACTGACGCATCTGTCTCTCTCCCGCGCCTGATCCGGCAGGGGCAGGGGCCGCAGCGGTGCAGGCGACAGAATGATGGGGTGAACATGCCGCCATCGACCGGCCGATGCAATCCGGGAGTCACCGGCCGGGAGTCACCGGGGGTGCCTCCCGCTGTCCGCGTGCCTGTTCTTCCGCGCGCCTGCTCTTCGGGGCTAGCCGGACCGCGCCGTGCCGGCCGGGGACCGCCGGGCGTTATACGCCGTCCGTTCCCGCAGCCGTGCGATCCGCCATGACCGAACCCCTTCCGTCCGTCCGCGGCCTCCCGATCCCCGGGGGCGTCCGATGAGCGGCAGCCGCCTTGCCGCCGCGCGCGGCGTCGTCTGGGTCGTGCTGGAGAGCGGCGGTGTCTCGCTGCTGTCGCTGGCGACGCTCCTGGTGCTGGCCCGGCTGATCGGCCCGGCCGAGTTCGGGCTGGCCGGCCTCGCCCTCTCCATCGTCCAGGTGCTGTACCTGGTGGCGGAGATGCTGTTCCACGACGCCCTGGTGCAGCGGCGCGATCTGGACGACCGCCATGCCGACAGCGCGCTCTGGGCCAGCCTCCTGCTCGGTGCCGGCATGGCCGCCGGCTGCTGGTTCCTGGCGCCGGCGGCGGAGCGGCTGTTCGAGGCGCCGGGGCTGGCGCCGGTGCTGGCCTGGATGGGGCTGAGCCTCGTCTTCGGCGGCGCCAACGGGGTGATGACGGCCCTGCTGCGGCGTGACCTGCGCTTCAAGCGCGTGGCGGCGCGCTCCCTCTTCGGCCGGCTGGCCGGGGCAGCGGCCGGGCTGGCCCTGGCGCTCTGGGGATTCGGCGTCTGGGCGCTGGTGGCGCAGCAGATCGCCATGGCGGCCGCGGCCACGCTGGCGCTCTGGATCGACCCGCCACGGCGACCGCGGCTGGTCCTCTCCCTGCGCCATCTGCGCGAGCTGCTGGGCTTCGCGCTGCCGGCCTTCGTGGCGTCGTTCCTCTGGCAGGCGAACCTGCGCCTGTTCGTGCTGATCGTCGGCTACCTGCTGGGTCCGGCGGCGGTCGGTTACCTGACCGTCGCCATGCGGCTGGTGGATACGGCCCGGATGATCCTGGGCAGTGCCCTGCACCAGTTGGCGCTGCCCCTGTTCTCCCGCCGCCAGGATGACCGCGAGGCGCTGTCCCGCGGCTTCCGGCAGGCGACGGAGCTGACGGCGCTCGTCACCCAGCCGCTGTTCGCCGGCCTGTTCGCGCTGGCGCCGGAGGTGGTGGCGCTGGTCCTGGGGCCGGGCTGGGATCCGGCGGTGCCGCTGGTCCGCATCCTCTGCATCGTCGCCATGGCGCAGCTCGTGCGGCAGTTCGGCAATGCGGCGCTGACGGCGGTGGGCCGGCCGCGCTGGCTGGCGGTGCAGAACGCGATCGGCCTCGCGGTCAGCGTCGCGCTGCTGGTGGCTTTCGGAGAGGCGGGGGTGGTCGTCGCGGCGGCGGTCTGGGCGGCCCGCTTCGTCGCCGTGCTGCCGCTGAACGCCTGGATGGTACGGGTCGGCGCGGGGGTGCGCTGGCGCGACCAGTTCGGCCCGGCCGCCCTGCCGGTGGCGGGGGCCTGCCTGATGGCGGCCCTGCTGCTGGCGGCCCGCCTCTGGCTGGTGCCGCACTGGCCGGCGCTGCCGGCACTGGCCCTGCTGGTGCCGGCCGGCGCCCTGTTCTATCTGGCGCTGGTGCTGCTGATCGATCGCGGCCCGCTGGCGCGGCTGGCCGCCTTCGCCGCCGCTGCCCTGGGCCGCCCGGCCAAGGCCTGAGGCCGGGTGCCATCGTCAGACGTCAGGCACCGTCAGACGTCAGGTACCGCCAGACGGCAGGCACCGTCAGGCGATGGTGCTGGCGTCCTCGGGCTGGCGCTGCGGGCTGCGCGGCAGCCGGCCCTTCCAGACGGACAGGCACTCCCCGGCGCTGTCGCCGCTGCCGATCTCGTACCAGCCGCGGCGGTCATTGAAGAGCAGCCGGTAGCCGCCCCGACGGTCCCGCTCGAAGCGGAACACGGGCCGGTCCAGATTCGGGAAGTGGACGACCAGCCGGTCGAAGTCGGGACCGGAGCTGCGGGTCACGGACTCCCAGAGACCCCGGTCCAGCTTGGGCAGGGCCACCGAGTTCCATTCCGCCAGATCGGCGGGGGTGAAGCGGGCGAGGGAGAAGGGCACGACGGTCATGGATGCTGCGGTGCGCTCATGGGTCAGCGGAGGTCTCCCCGACACCCCCCTCCGGACAGTCGGGGTGGCGTGCGGCCGGAACCCGGCACACGCAAGAGGAAGACTGCGCGCCGAGGGGTTAAGACCCACTTAAGCCGCCTGCACCCGTGTCGCGGCGGCAGCGTGTCCTGTTGCAGTTGCACCGCATTCTTCGCTGTGTTATGTGCTCGCTCGCCCGACGTCAGGGGGGTATCCTCCTGGCTCGCCCGCTTATTGCTAAAGCCCTGAAATTCTTCAGGTCTGACGGACTAGCCGAGGTTACCAGGTGGCAACCGAAGGGACAGGCGTATCCGGACTTGCGGCGCGCTACGCGACCGCTCTGTTCGAACTGGCCGACGAGAACAAGGCTCTGGACCAGACGGCCCAGGACCTCGCTCTGCTGAAGCAGCTGATGGCCGAAAGTGCGGATCTCCGCCGTGTCGTGCGTAGTCCGCTGCTTTCCAGGTCCGACCAGGCCCGCGCGATGGATGCGGTGCTGGCACAGGTGGACGTGTCCGGGCTGGTGCGCCAGTTCGTGGGCCTTGTGGCCCGGAACCGGCGCCTCTTCGCCCTTTCCGGCATGATCGACGGCTTTCTGGCCGAGCTGGCCCGGCGCCGCGGCGAGCAGACGGCCCGTGTGGTCGCCGCCCGCCCGCTGTCGCAGGAGCAGCTTGACGCCCTCACCGACGCGCTGCGTCGGGCGCTGGGCTCCAAGGTCTCCGTCGATCTCCGGGTGGACCCGTCGCTGATCGGCGGAATGGTCGTCAAGGTCGGCTCGCGCATGATCGACAGTTCCGTGCGCACGAAGCTGACCAAGCTGAAACTCGCCATGAAAGGGGTTGGATAATGGAAATCCGCGCGGCTGAGATTTCCGCGATCCTGAAGCAGCAGATCGCGAACTTCGGCACCGAAGCCGACGTTGCCGAGGTCGGCACGGTGCTGTCGGTCGGCGACGGTGTCGCGCGCGTCTACGGCCTCGACAACGTCAAGGCCGGCGAGATGGTCGAATTCCCCGGCGGGGTGAAGGGCATGGCCCTGAACCTTGAGACCGACAATGTCGGCGTGGTGATCTTCGGCGACGACCGCGACATCAAGGAAGGCGACACCGTCAAGCGGACCGGCGCCATCGTCGAGGTCCCCGTCGGCCGCGGCCTGCTCGGCCGCGTGGTGGACGGCCTGGGCAACCCGATCGACGGCAAGGGCCCCATCCAGGGTGCCGAGATGCGCCGCGTCGAGGTGAAGGCCCCGGGCATCATTCCGCGCAAGTCCGTGCACGAGCCGATGCAGACCGGCATCAAGGCGATCGACGCCCTGGTGCCGATCGGGCGCGGCCAGCGCGAGCTGATCATCGGTGACCGCCAGACCGGCAAGACCGCCGTTGCGATCGACACCTTCATCAACCAGAAGACGATCAACGCCGGCGACGACGAGTCGAAGAAGCTCTACTGCATCTACGTGGCCGTCGGCCAGAAGCGCTCCACGGTCGCCCAGATCGTGAAGACGCTGGAGGAGACGGGCGCGATGGAATACTCCATCGTCGTCGCCGCCACCGCGTCCGAGCCGGCGCCCCTGCAGTTCCTGGCGCCCTACACGGGCTGCGCCATGGGCGAGTTCTTCCGCGACAACGGCATGCATGCCGTGATCGTGTACGACGATCTCTCCAAGCAGGCCGTCGCCTACCGCCAGATGTCGCTGCTGCTGCGCCGTCCGCCGGGCCGCGAAGCCTATCCGGGCGACGTGTTCTACCTGCACTCGCGCCTGCTGGAGCGGGCCGCGAAGATGAACGATGACAAGGGGGCGGGGTCGCTGACCGCGCTGCCGGTGATCGAGACGCAGGCCGGCGACGTGTCGGCCTACATCCCGACCAACGTCATCTCCATCACCGACGGCCAGATCTTCCTGGAGACCGGCCTGTTCTACCGGGGCATCCGCCCCGCCATCAATGTCGGCCTGTCGGTCAGCCGCGTCGGCTCCGCCGCCCAGATCAAGGCGATGAAGCAGGTCGCGGGCAGCATCAAGCTGGAGCTGGCCCAGTTCCGCGAGATGGCGGCCTTCGCCCAGTTCGCGTCCGATCTCGACGCCACGACCCAGCGCCTGCTGAACCGCGGCGCCCGGCTGACCGAGCTGCTGAAGCAGCCGCAGTTCAGCCCGATGGCGGTCGAGGAGCAGGTGGTCAGCATCTATGCCGGCGTGAAGGGCTACCTCGACAAGGTCAAGGTCGAGGACGTCAACCGCTACGAGGCGCACCTGCTGGATGTCATGCGCGACAACGGCGCCGACATCCTCGCCGCGATCCGGACGGACAAGCAGATCACCAAGGACACCGAGGAGAAGCTGAAGGCCTTCCTCGAGAACTTCGGCAGGACCTTCGTCTGATCCGCCCCCGCCAGGGTTGAGTTCGGGGCCAAGAACCACAAAGGGCCGGCATGCCTAGCCTCAAGGACATCCGAAACCGGATCGGAAGCGTGAAATCCACGCAGAAGATCACCTCCGCGATGAAGATGGTCGCGGCCAGCAAGCTGCGCCGCGCCCAGGAGCAGGCCGAGGCCGGCCGGCCCTTCGCCGACCGCATGGCCCGGATGCTGGCCTCCCTGGCCGCCAACGTCTCCGGCGCCACCGGCGGTCCCCGCCTGATGACGGGGACCGGCTCGGATCAGGTCCACCTGCTGGTGGTCGTGACCTCCGACCGCGGTCTCTGCGGTGGCTTCAACAGCACCATCGTCCGCGAGGCGCGGCGCACCATCAAGCGCCTCACGGGTGAGGGCAGGACGGTCAAGCTCCTCTGCGTCGGCCGCAAGGGCCGCGATCTGCTGCGGCGCGAGTACGCCGGGATGATCGTCCACTCCTTCGAGGATGTCGGCCGCCGCCGGCTCTCCTTTGCCGACGCGGACAGGATCACGGCCAAGGTGCTGGAGCTGTTCGAGGCCGGCGAGTTCGACGTCGCCACGGTCATCTACAACAAGTTCCGCTCGGCCATCACCCAGGTGGTGACGGCCCAGCAGGTCATCCCGTTCGCCCCTGCCGTCGCCACCGAACCGGCGGAGACGGCCGAGGCGAAGCCGCTCTACGAGTTCGAGCCGAACGAGGAGAAGATCCTCGCCGAGCTGCTGCCGCGGAACCTGGCCGTCCAGGTCTACTCGGCACTGCTGGAGAGTGCCGCGAGCGAGCAGGGCGCGCGGATGACCGCCATGGACAACGCCACGCGCAACGCGGGCGACATGATCAAGAAGCTCACGCTGGTCTACAACCGGACGCGCCAGGCCTCGATCACCAAGGAACTGATCGAGATCATCTCCGGCGCCGAGGCCGTCTGATCCCGGCGCAGGCACGCACGCAACACCGACACGACGTCACGGTTACTCGACGCAAGGTTCCGAGGGAGTTCACCCCATGGTCGCTATCGCCACCCAGCCGAGCAATACCGCCGGTCGCATCACCCAGGTGCTGGGCGCCGTCGTGGACGTCCAGTTCGACGGCGACCTGCCGCCGATCCTGAACGCCCTCCGCACCACCAACGAGGGCAAGCCCCTGGTGCTGGAGGTGGCGCAGCATCTCGGCGAGAACACGGTGCGCTGCATCGCCATGGACACGACCGACGGGCTGACCCGCGGCCAGGACGTGGTGGACACCGGCGCCCCGATCTCCATGCCGGTCGGTCCGGCCACGCTGGGCCGCATCCTGAACGTGACCGGCGAGCCGATCGACGAGCGCGGTCCGGTGAAGGCCGAGAAGACCTACCCGATCCACCGCTCCGCCCCGGAGTTCATCGAGCAGTCCACCGAGGCGCAGATCCTCGTCACCGGCATCAAGGTCATCGACCTGCTGGCCCCGTACCTGAAGGGCGGCAAGATCGGCCTGTTCGGTGGTGCCGGCGTCGGCAAGACCGTGACCATCCAGGAGCTGATCAACAACATCGCCAAGGCGCACGGCGGCGTGTCGGTCTTCGCGGGCGTGGGCGAGCGGACCCGTGAGGGCAACGACCTCTACCACGAGATGATCGACTCCGGCGTCATCAAGCTGAACGAGAGCGGCGACACCGCCGGCTCCAAGGTGGCCCTGGTCTACGGCCAGATGAACGAGCCGCCGGGGGCCCGCGCCCGCGTCGGCCTGTCCGGCCTGACCATCGCGGAATATTTCCGCGACGAGGAAGGCCAGGACGTGCTGTTCTTCGTGGACAACATCTTCCGCTTCACCCAGGCCGGCGCCGAGGTGTCGGCGCTGCTCGGCCGCATCCCCTCCGCGGTGGGCTATCAGCCGACCCTGTCCACGGACATGGGCGCCCTGCAGGAGCGCATCACCTCCACGAAGAAGGGCTCGATCACCTCGGTGCAGGCCGTGTACGTGCCCGCCGACGACCTGACCGACCCGGCCCCGGCGACCTCCTTCGCGCATCTGGACGCGACGACGGTGCTGAACCGCGCCATCGCCGAACAGGCGATCTTCCCGGCGGTGGACCCGCTCGACTCGACCAGCCGCGCGCTCGACCCGCGCATCGTCGGCGAGGAGCACTACAAGGTCGCCCGCGACGTCCAGAAGGTGCTGCAGCAGTACAAGTCGCTGCAGGACATCATCGCCATCCTGGGCATGGACGAGCTGTCGGAAGAGGACAAGCTGATCGTGGCCCGCGCCCGCAAGATCCAGCGCTTCCTCTCGCAGCCCTTCCACGTCGCCGAGGTGTTCACCGGCTCCCCGGGCGTGTTCGTGCCGATCGAGGACACCATCCGCAGCTTCAAGGGCATCGTGGCCGGCGAGTACGACCACCTGCCGGAGGCGGCCTTCTACATGGTCGGCACCATCGAGGACGCCGTCGCCAAGGCCCGCAAGATGGCCGCCGAGGCGGCGTGATCAGAGGACGGACGGCCGGTGCCGGCGGGCACACGCCCCCGGCCCCGGGCTTCTGAAATCTGACATCGGGAGGTCATGATGGCCGACAAGCTCGAGTTCGAACTGGTGTCCCCGGAGAAGCTGCTGGTTTCGCAGCCGGTGGCGATGGTGGTGGTGCCGGGGGCCGACGGTCTGTTCGGCGTGCTGCCGGGACACGCGCCGATGATCGTCACCGTGCGTCCGGGCATCATCGACGTCTACGGCGACAACCAGACCACCGTCAGCCGCCGCATCTTCGTGGCCGGCGGCTTCGCCGAGGTGACGGACACCCGTTGCACCGTGCTGGCGGAGGAAGCCTCCGACCTGGACGCGCTGCTGAAGTCCGATACCGCGGCGCTGGAAAAACAGATCAGCGATCTGCGCGAGGATATCGAGGACGCGACCTCCGACGTCGAGCGCCGCGCCCTGGAGACCCGGCTCGTGACGACCCAGGCGAAGCTGGACCTGATCGCCTCCCAGCAGGACGCCGAAGCGGCCTGACACCGGCCAGCGGCTCCCTCCCTCCGGGGGAGGGGCCGCAGCCCGTTCCCCCGCCCGATCGGGCTGCGGCATGGTCGGCCGCCGGGGGGGGGCCTGCCGGGTCGGCTGTTGCATAGCCCGGCGGACGTGCCAATCTTCAGCGGTGCCGCGGCGGTTGCGGGTCGCTCGCAAGCCGCCGCGCGATGGTCATACGATCCTGGCGCCCGGCGCCGGGCCCAACGAGGAGACGGCGCGTTCCGATGGCGTACAGGCACTGGACGATCGACGAACTGCCCTGGGACCGGCTGGACCCCTCCAAGGTCGATCCGGCCATGCTGAAGGTGGCCAAGGCGGCGGCCCTCGTCGAATATAACGGGCACATCTACGCCGACTATCTCTGCAACATCTTCGCTGACGATCCGGAGTTCCAGGAGGTCGCGCGCGCCTGGGCGGTGGAAGAGGTGCAGCACGGTGAGGCGCTGGGCCGCTGGGCCGAGGCCGTGGACCCCGCCTGGAGCTTCCAGGACGCGGTGCAGCGGTTCCGCGACGGCTACCGGATCGACACCGATGCCACCACGTCGGCCCGCGGCTCCCGCTCGGGCGAACTGGTCGCCCGCTGCATCGTCGAGACCGGCACCTCCAGCTACTACACGGCGCTGGGCGACAGCACCGACGAGCCGGTGTTCAAGCTGATCTGCAAGCACATCGCCGCGGACGAGCTGCGCCACTACAAGCTGTTCTATGATTACCTGAAGCGCTATCTGGAGCGCGAGCGGCTGAACCGCTTCCAGCGCCTGTGGATCGCCCTGTCCCGGATCAACGAGACCGAGGACGACGAGCTGGCCTACGCCTATTACGCGGCGAACCACTGGCAGCAGCCCTACGACCGGGCCGTCAACACCCGGGAATACATGCTGCACGCCTACAGCTACTACCGGCCCCAGCACCTGGACCGGATGGTCGCCATGGTGTTCAAGGCCAGCGGGCTGAAGCCGCAGGGGATGCTGCACGACCTTGCCGCGCGGGTCGCCTTCAAGCGGATGCGCCGTCGCGCCGGCCTGCCCGCCCTGGCCTGATCCGCGGGGCTGCCGTTCAGGCGGGCCTGGACGTCAGGCCGCGACGGCCGTCTGCCGGGCGCGCTCGCTGCGCGCCTCCGCCAGCTTGCGCTCCAGCCTGGCGATCCGGCGGTCCAGCTTCTTCAGCCGTTTGCGCTCCTTGCCGCGTCTGCCGGCGCTGTCCTTGCCCGCCGGGTGCAGGGCGACCAGCGGGCGGATGCGCTCCAGCACGGCGCTGCGCTCCGCCTCCCCCAGACGTTTCCAGCCCTTCACTTCCGCCTTGTCGCGGAAGCAGCCCAGGCACATGCCCCGGGCATCGAACTTGCAGAGCTTCACGCAGGGGTTCTCGACCTTCACGGCACAGTCTCCCGATGCGGCGGATACCCGACTCCGCTACCGCAACTGAGACTGACTTGCAAGAGTGCGGGAGGAGAGCCTGCCGCGGGTCGCCGTAGGGATCAGCCCGCGCCGTCCAGCCAGTCATCGATCAGGCGGCGGGCGATGGCGTCACGGGGCGGCAGGCGGAAGCCGTCGCTGCCGCGGTTGGCCTTGATCCAGTCGCGCTCGAACCAGGCCACGTCCTCCATCTCCTCCGGGTCGGTGGTGATGGCGGAACTGGTCGCCCGCGCCGTGAAGCCCAGCATGAGCTGCCCCGGAAAGGGCCAGGGCTGCGAGGAATGGTAGCGCACATCCGTGATGTGGACGCCGGCTTCCTCCCAGCTCTCCCGCGCCACCGCTTCCTCCGCGCCCTCGCCGGGTTCCACGAAGCCGGCGAGGCAGGAATAGAAGCCGGGCGGAAACTTCGGCTGCCGGCCCAGGATGCAGCGGTCGCCGTCGGTGATCAGCATGATGACCACGGGATCGGTGCGCGGGAAATGGTGGGTGGCGCAGGCAGGATCCGTGCAGTGCCGGGCATGGCCGCCGTCGGCCACGATGGTGGCGCTGCCGCAGACGCCGCAGAAGCGGTGCCGCCCGTGCCAGAGCAGCAGCCCGCGGGCATAGGCGAACAGGCTGCCGGCCCGCTCTCCGATCAGCGGCGACAGGGTGCGCAGATCGACGAAGGCGCCGAGTCCGCCCAGCCGGGGGTGCGCGGCCGGGTCCTCCAGCGGCGACAGGTCCACGGCGAAACAGGCGGTCTCCCCCTCCAGCCCCAGGAACACCGGCTCCGCTGCGGCGATCTCCCGCCACCAGCTCTCCGCCGGGTCCAGCCAGACCGGCTGCGGCGCCTCGCGCGGGCCGTCCACCAGATGCTTGCCGCGCCAGACGGGCACCAGCCGCGTGCCGGCGGCGGCGAGGCGGCCGGCCAGCCATGCCGCATCCCGCCGCTTCACCGCGGCACGGTCGAGGCTGCTGCCGGCATAGAAGTTCACGATGCTCATGGTGCGTCAGTCGTGACACGGGCCGGCGTGGAAGGGAAGCACCGCGTCCCGGGCGCATGGATGCGCCGTTCTCCGGTCCCGGATTTCGACCCGTCCGGGTGGTTTCGAGCATCCGGGAGGGTTGTTCCGTGGCGATCAAATCACATATGTGTTCACCGGGACGCGGTTTAATCCCGTTCCGCCAGCCCGATCCCCCGACTGCCGCCGGACCCTGTCCGGCCCGACCGATTCGGAGATGCCGTGGAGGCCGTCAACGACCTGATCCTGCTGGCCGGCGTGCTGCTTCTCCTCGCCATCGTGGCGGGGCTGGTTTCTTCGCGTGTCGGCGCACCGCTGCTGCTGGTCTTCCTGGGACTGGGCATGCTGGCGGGCGAGGACGGTCCGGGCGGAATCCCCTTCGGCGACTATCAGGTCGCCTATCTGGTCGGCAGCGTGGCGCTGGCCGTGATCCTGTTCGACGGCGGCCTGCGCACCCGGCGGGAGACGTTCCGGCAGGCGCGCTGGCCGGCCCTGGTCCTGGCGACCGTCGGCGTGCTGCTGACGGCGGCCGCGACCGGCGCGGCCGCGGTCTGGTTCCTGGGGACGGGCTGGGAGGAGGGGCTGCTGATCGGGGCCATCGTCGGCTCCACCGACGCGGCGGCCGTCTTCTTCCTGCTGAACACCCACGGGCTGGGGCTGCGGCCCCGGCTCAGCGCCACGCTGGAGGTGGAGTCCGGCCTCAACGACCCGATGGCGATCTTCCTGACGCTGCTGGGCATCCAGCTCGTCACGGCCACCGCTCCCCTGTCGCCCTGGGTCTTCGCCCACGATTTCGCCCTGCAACTGATGGGCGGGGTGGCGCTGGGGATCGTGGCCGGGCACGCGCTGGCCTGGGCGGTCAACCGGATCCAGGCGGCGGACGGGCTCTATCCGATCCTGGCCCTGTCGGGGGCCCTGTTCATCTTCGGCGTGGCGCAGTGGCTGGGATCCTCCGGCTTCATGGCGGTCTTTGTCACGGGCTTCGTGCTGGGCAACCGCCGGCACCGGGCAGACCTGCTGATCCGGCGCTTCCACGACGGGCTGGCCTGGCTGGCGCAGATCGCCCTGTTCGTCATGCTGGGCCTGCTGGTCACGCCGTCGGCCCTGGAGCCGCTGGCCCTGCCGGGGCTGATGATCGCGCTGGTGCTGGTGCTGCTGGCGCGGCCTCTGGCGGTCGCCCTCTGCCTGCTGCCCTTCCGCTTCGCCTGGAACGAGATCGCCTTCGTCGGCTGGGTCGGCCTGCGCGGCGCGGTGCCCATCGTGCTGGGCACCATCCCCGTGCTGGCAGGGGTGGAGGGGGCGCAGGCCTATTTCGGCATCGCCTTCGTCGTCGTGCTGGTCTCCCTGGTGGTGCAGGGCTGGACCATCGGTCCGGCGGCCCGGCTGTTGCGGGTGGAGGTGCCGCCCGATCCGGCGCCGCCGCCGCGCATCGACATCGACCTGCCCATGGGGGAGGAGCAGCTCGCCATGTTCACCGCGGCACCGGACAGCGAGGCCGTGTCGCGCGGGCTGGGCCGGCTGGTCATTCCGGAGTCGGTGCGGGTGCTCGCCATGCTGCGCGAGGGGCGCCCCGTCCCCCCGGAGGAGGTGCGCGCCCTGCAGCCCGGCGACTCCATCCTGGTGCTGGGGGAGGCACGGGCTCTGGCCGTGCTCGACCGCCTGTTCGGTCAGCGCCGCGCCCCCGGCCGCAGGAGGGGGGCCGCCATCGGCGATTTCCAGGTGCAGGGAATGACCCCGGCGGCGACCGTCGGCCGGCTCTACGCCATCGAGGCGGCCACGCAGGCCGAGGGCAGCATCGCCGCCTTCCTGGAGACGGTGCTGGGCCGCCGGCCGTCGCCGGGTGACCGGGTGCGGGCAGGATCGGTGGACCTGATCGTCTGCGCCATGGAGGGGGAGAGCGTCACCACGGTCGGTATCGACCTGACTCCGGTGGAGCGCCCCTGGTGGCGGCTGCGGGCGGGGCTGCGCCGCCCGCGCTCCCCGCAGCAGCCCGTGCGCGACCTCACACCAGCGTCCTGAACCGCTCCGTCGCGTTGACCAGCGCCGCCCGGATGCCCGGCTCCATGGCGCTGTGTCCGGCATCGGGCACGACCACGTAGTCGGCTTCCGGCCAGGCCCGGTGCAGCGCGTCGGCGGTGCGGATGGGGCAGACGATGTCGTAGCGCCCCTGCACGATCACCGCCGGCAGATGCCGCAGGCGGGCCACCCCGTCCAGCAGCCGCGTCTCCGGCGTCAGCCGGTTGTTGCGGAAATAATGTGCCTCGATCCGGGCGAGGCCGAGGGCATGGTTGTCCTCACCCGAGGCCGAAACCAGTTCCGGGCTGGGCAGCAGCGTGGAACAGGCGCCTTCGTACACGCTCCAGGCGCGTGCCGCGGGCATGTGGATCTGCGGGTCCGGGTCGGTCAGCCGGCGCCAGTAGGCTTCCAGCAGGTCGCCCCTCTCCGCCTCCGGGATATGGCCGACGAAGGCGGACCACGCCTCGGGGAAGACCGTTCCCATCTGGTAGAGGAACCAGTCGATCTCCTGGCGCTGCATCAGGAAGATGCCGCGCAGGATCAGGCCCAGCAGCCGGGCCGGATGGGTCTGGCCGTAGGCCAGCGCCAGGGTGGAACCCCAGGAACCGCCGAACACCAGCCAGCGTGGGATGCCGAGATGCTCGCGCAGGGCCTCGATGTCCCCGATCAGGGAGTCCAGGTCGTTCTCCCGCACCTCGCCCAGGGGGGAGGAGCGGCCGGCGCCGCGCTGGTCGAAGATGACGATGCGGTAGAAGGCCGGGTCGAAGAACCGCCGGTGCGTGGGTGAAGCGCCCGCCCCGGGACCCCCGTGCAGGAACACCACCGGCACCCCGGTCGGGTTGCCGCACTGCTCCCAGTAGAGGGTGTGGAGGTCGCTGACCCTGAGGCGTCCGGTCTGGTAGGGCTCGATGGGAGGGAATAGCTCGCCGCGCGGCATGGTCTCGTCCGCTGAGTGCCATTGGGCGATGAGCATAGGAGGCGGAAGGGGGGTGCGTAAACCCGATTCGCCGCTTCCGCACCCGCCGGCTGCGGGTCGGCGTCCCTCCCGTCAGGCCACGGGGCCAGGCGCGCAGGGGCCAGGTTCCGCGATGGCGTGCAGGTTCCGCGGGTGCCGCCCCGGTGCGGGCCTGCACCGCCATGCCCTGCTGCACGGCGGCCACGTAGCGGGCCAGCGCCGCCGTGTCCGTGCCGGGGGGCAGCTCTCCCTCCGCCGCCGCGCGGTCCAGCCGCTCGCGGATCGCCAGCTCGGTGGCGGCGCGGTGGCGGGCGGCATCGGCCTCGGCCGGGGCGGCCCCGTCGGAACAGCCCAGCGCGCCGTGGACCAGCAGGCAGCCGGCCGGCTGCCCGGGGGCGGCCAGCCTGTCGGCGGAGCCGTGCAGCAGGGCGGCGACCGCCTCCCGCGCCGTGGGGGCGGCGGCCAGCGCGGCCGTGACGCAGGCCCCCGGCCCCTGCCGGTAGCGTTCCAGCACCCGGCGGAACAGCGCCTGCTTGTCGCCGAAGGCGGCATAGAGGCTGGGACGGTTGATCCCCATGGCGGCCGTCAGCTCGGCCAGCGACGCGCCCTCGTAGCCCTTGGCCCAGAACACCTCCAGCGCCCGGTCCAGGGCGGCCTCCGGGTCGAAGGCGCGCGGCCGTCCCCGGGTCCGTTCCCCTGTCATGCACGCTCTCCTCACGCTTCTGCACGGGTAGATAAAGGGCCGGACCCGGGTCTTCAACGGCCCCTCCGGCCCCGGGGCGGGGCGTCCGCCCTTCCCGTGCAGGGGCGCCATGCGACGGCAGGGCTTCCCATCGGTTGCATACGGGAATAGGACTCCTGCCGACCGACGGAGCACGGCATGGGTGGACTGATCCTGGCGACGTCCCTGATGGCGGCCACGCATCTGGCCCCGGCCCTGCCGGGCCTGCGCGACGGATTGCGGCGCCGGCTGGGGGCCGGCCTCTACGGTGCGCTGCACGGGACCCTGTCCCTGCTCGCCCTGGCCCTGCTGGTGCTGGTCTGGCGGCAGACGGACCCGGTGCCGTCACCGCTGGACGGCGGAGCGGCGGCGAAGACCCTGGCGGCCTGGCTGATGCCGCTGGCCCTGTTCCTGGTGGTGGCGCGGCTGACCACGCGGCGGGCGGACGGCCCGCATGGCATCTACACGATGACGGCGACCCCGGGTAGCCTGGGCGTGATGCTGTGGTCGCTGCTGCATCTGGGCGCTGCCTCGGACGGCCGGGCCGCGGTGGTGTTCGCCGGTTTCGCCCTGATCGCGGCGGTGTCGCTCTGGCGCAACCTGCGCGACGCGCCGCCCGCCGTCCGGGCCGTCGGCTGGATGCCCTTCGCCGGCGCCGGCCCGGTGGACTGGCGCGGTATCGGCCTCTGGCGGATGGCCGCGGCGCTGCTGAGCTGGGGGCTCCTGCTGTGGGCGCACCCTTTCATTCTGGGGCCGGATCCGGCCGCCTATCTGGGACCCTGAACCTTGGACGGACACGTAGAGACCAGCAGGACCCCGGAAGTCGCCGAGGCGGGGAGCGCGCCCGCCGGGCGGCCGCCCCGCTTCGCCGGGATCGACGAACAGAGCATCGGCATCCTGGTGGACGTCTTCTATCTGCGCGCCCGCCATGACCCCGTGCTGGGGCCGGTGTTCATCCGCGCCCTCGGCGACGACGACGCGGTGTGGACCGCGCATCTGGCCCGGGTGCGCGCCTTCTGGTCCAGCGTCCTGCTGGCCAGCGGCCGCTATCTCGGCCGGCCGATGCAGGTGCATGCCGAACTGCCCGGTGTCGGTGCCGCGCATTTCCGGCAGTGGCTCGACCTGTTCGTGGCGACGGCGGAGGAACTGTTCGAGCCCGGCCCCGCCGCCCAGTTCGCCGCCCGGGCCGGCCGCATGGCGGCGGCGTTGCAGCAGGGCATCGTCGTCGCCAGGGGAACCCTGCCGCCGTGACCGACCTCGTCCGTTCCGGCATTTGACGGCGACCCTGCGCCCGTGCTCTTGATGGTGTGCGGCATCGTGCCGCCCTGACCGCTTCTCCCGACGATACCGCTCCGCTGACAGCGTGACGACCCGACCTTCCGTTCCCGTCCTGCCGCCCGCCGGGCCGCAGCCGCAGCTCCGCCCCGACCGGCCCCTGCCGGGCCGCTGGGTCGCGGGTCTGGTCGCGCTGCTGTTCGCCCTGTTCGGGGGCTGGGCGGACGGGGCGGGAGGCGCGGCAGGGGCATCCCGCGCCGGCCAGAAGCTGCTGTCGGACGCGCTGCGCCCGGCCGGCGGTGCTGCCGCCACCCTGGCGACGCCGGAAGCGGAAATCCCGCCGGCGCTGCCGTCCTCGGGGAGCGGCGATGCCCCCGCTGCCACCGTCCCGTCTTCTGCCGTCCTGCCGCTGCCGCCGCGGGCGGGAGCGGTCGCCGTCCTGCCGGCCACGGTTCCGGCCCGGTCCCTGCGCACCGGGCCGCGGCAGCCGACCGGGCCGCCCCCCGTCCGACCGGGCCCGTCTGTCTGACCGGGCCTGTCCGGGCCGATCCCGTCTGACCGGGTCCGGCCGGGCCGATCCCCACCGATCATCCGCCCAGGCACGCCGGTCCTCCGACCGGCAGCGCCCGGGTCCGTGTGCCGGCCCGCCGGGGAAGGCGGGGCGCCGGCACCCGTTCGACGGAGTTTCCGACCATGAAGCGCATGTTCCTCGTCTACGCCGCCCTGATGCTGGCCGGCCTCGCCCTCTCGCTCGTCGAGGGGCGCTGGGGCGGCCTTGTGCTGCTGCTGGCCCTGCTGAGCTGGTTCCTGCACGGCGTCTTCGCCAACACCGGCGAGGAGGGGCGGCTGTAGCCCGGCGCGGGGCCGGCCGGCCCCGGACGCACGGAAACCGGGGCCGGCTGGGCCGGTCCCGGTTCCATCGGATTGGCTGGAAGGGAAGGGAGACCTTCGCGGCCGTCCGTCCGCCCCTCAGCGGGCGGCGATGGTGATCGTCAGGGTGTCGGCATAGTCGCCGGCGATGTACTGGGCCGACGCCGGGATCGTCACATTGACGGACGACACCTTGTTGAACTGGGCCTGGTTGCGGATGACCTCCAGCGTGCCGGAGTTGCCCGACTGGCCGTCATACTGCGTGGCGTAGCTGATCGGCGTGGTGCCCGCGGCGCCGGAGACCAGCTTGCCCGCATTGGCCGAGGCGACGGAGATCTTGTAGCCGTTGCCGCGGTTGCAGTTCTCGGTGACCGTGCCGACCTGCTTGTTCGACTCGCCGCCGGTCAGGTTCAGCGGCTGGTTCAGGTCCGTCACGGCGATCGTGCAGTTCACGGCCACGGTGCCGCGGAGCTGGATCGTACCGGAAGCCTGCTGGGCGGACGCGCCGGTGGTGAAGGCGGCAGCGGTGGCGACCAGGGCGGTGGCGGCGAGGGCGAGGCGGGCGAAGGTCTTCATGGTCATCTCCATTCGGTTCTGGGCGGGCCTCTTGGCCTCGTTTCCGTCTGACCATCACTTCGCAAAGCCGGTGCCAGGACGGGGGTGGTCCGGCGCCGGGATTCTCTTTTCAAGAATTCCAAGGAGTTGAGGCCGGGCGCCTGAAACGGCCGGGATGCCGGGCGGGCAGTGGCTGCGCAAGGCATTGCCATATGCAATACTCCGTTCGGGCTTCCCGCATTGGTGCGGTGCGCAAGGCATTGCATGGTGCAAATCCCTGGGCTTACCCGACCGGAAGTCTTGTGCGGCGGGCCCGTTCCGCGGAGAGTCTCCCGGGGATCAGGCCATCGCCCGCGGAACCGTCCCGGGACCCCGGCGTTAGCCCAGCATTCCGCCGCAGCCCGGAATTCCGCCGCACCAGGGGCGCCATGACACCCATTGCCGCCATGCCTGCCGCCACGCCCGCCGCCACTTCCGCTGCCGCGACTGTCGCCGGAACCGCTGGGAAGAGAAGGGCGGGGCGCGCCCGGATCGCCGGCCTGCTGACAGCACTGCTGCTGCTCGCGGGCTGCGCCGTCAATCCGGCCACCGGGCAGCGCCAGTTCACCGGCCTGCTCTCCCCCGACCAGGAGCGCCAGCTCGGCGCCGAGCAGCATCCGCAGATCCTGGCCGAGATGGGCGGCGCCTACGAGGACACGTCGGTCCAGGCCTATGTCGAGGGGCTGGGCCAGCGGCTGGCCGCCAGCACCGGGCTGCCGGGCACGCGCTACACCTTCACCGTGCTGGACAGCGAGGTGGTGAACGCCTTCGCCCTGCCGGGCGGCTATGTCTATGTCACCCGGGGGCTGATGGCGCTGGCGAACAACGAGGCGCAGCTTGCCGGCGTGCTGGGGCACGAGATCGGCCATGTCACTGCCCGCCACACGGCCGAGCGTTACAGCCAGGGAACGCTGGCCCAGGTGGGCGCTGTCCTGGCCGGGGCGCTGGGCGGGCAGCAGCTCGGGCAGGCGGCCGCGGCCGGGGCGCAGCTCGTCATGGCCGGCTGGAGCCGCGACCAGGAGCTGGAGGCGGACGGGCTGGGCATCCGCTACATGGCGGCGACCGGATATGACCCGCTGGAGATGGCCGCCTTCCTGGACGCCATGGGCGCCCATGCGCGGCTGGAGGCGACACTGGCCGGCCGGCCGGGGGCCGCGGACAGCTTCAGCTATCTCCAGACCCACCCGCCCACGGGCCAGCGGGTGGAGCGCGCGACCGAAGCCGCCGGATCCCGTCCGCCCGCAGGCTGGACGACGGACCGCGACGCCTATCTGCGCCGGATCGACGGTATCGTCTACGGCGACAGCCCGAAGAACGGTGTCGTGCGCGGCCGGGTCTTCCTGCACCCCGCCCTGGGCTTCCGCTTCGAGGTGCCGGAGGGATTCCGGCTGCTGAACGGCCAGACCCAGGTCACCGCCGTCGGCCCGGACCAGCGCTCCCTGATCACCTTCGACGGTGCGCCGGCGCAGGGGGCACCGGACCCGGCCGCCTATCTGACCGGCGTATGGGCGCCGCGGGTGCCGCTTTCGGGGCTGGAGAGCCTCAGCATCGACGGCCGCCCGGCGGCCACGGCCGTGGCCCGGGCGGACACCGATGCCGGGCCGGTGGACGTGCGCTTCGTCGCCCTCCGCTTCGATCCCCGGACCTACTACCGCTTCCTCTTCGTCTCCGCCCCGGACGCCACCGCGCGCCTGTCGGCAGACTACCGGCGCACGGCCTACAGCTTCCGTGCCCTGGGGGCCGACGAACGGGCGCAGATCAGGCCACGCCGACTCCGGGTGGTGACGGTGGCGCCGGGCCAGACGGTGGCGGACTTCGTCCGCAGGATGCCCGACATCGACCATGCGGAGGAACGGTTCCGGGTCCTCAACAATCTGCCCGCCGGGGCACCGTTGCAGCCGGGTCAACTGGTCAAGATCGTCACGGAGGGGTGACAGCTTCGCCGTTGCCGCCGGCGGGCAGGACGATTACCGTCCGGGCATGATCCGATGGCGCCGACAGGATGCGGCTGATCCGGCCTGCCCGACCGGGTGGAAGCGAAAGCGTTTCCACCTGTCGATCGCGGCTGTTCTGACGCTGGGGTTCGGGACCCTGATGCTGCTGGCGGTCGCCAGCGTGCTGGCCATCGGCATCACCACCTCCAGCCGGAACACCTTCGCGCTTCTGCTGGACAAGTCCGAACTGGCCATGGGCGGGTTGCAGGCCTGGGTCCGTGCCCAGATGGAACCGGCCCGCTGGCAGGCGGAATATCTGGCCGCCATGATCGGGCGCGGCGAGGTCGATCCGAAGGATCACGGCCGCATGCGCGACGTGCTGCGCTCGGCCCTCGCCGCCGCGCCGCAGATCACGGGGGTGGGATTCCTCGATCCCCGCGGCCTCTGGCTGACCGCGAAGCGGGAGGCGGACGGCTCGACCTCCTTCGGTGTCTATCCCGACCCCAGCTATGGCCGGGAAGTGTCGGAAATCAGCCCGGAACAGGGCACGGCCTGGATGGACCCGGAATGGGTGCCCGACCTGAAGGTCAGCTTCCTCAGCGTGCGGGTGCCCGTGCGCCGCGACGGCAAGGTCATCGGGCTGGTGGCCACAGGCGTCAGCTTCCAGGATCTGTCCCGCTTCCTGGCCGACATGGGGATAGCGACGGGCCAGCGGGCCTTCATCCTCTATGACGATTCCTATGTTCTTGCGCATCCGTCACTGACCGGGCGCAGCGCCGATTTCACGCTCGCCACCGCCAAGGGACTGCCGCCGCTGCCGCGGCTGGAGGATCTGGCGGACCCCGTGGCCCGGGCCATCTGGTACGATGTCGATCCCGCCGGAGTCGCTACCGGCCGCGGCGAGCTGAAGGCCGGTGCCCATGTCGAAACCCGGATCGACCGGGGAACCCAGGGCCGGGATCTGGAAATCCGCGAAAGCCGCGTGGACGATGTGCGCTATGTCTATCTTCTGCGCCGGATCACCGCGTTCGGGGTGAAGCCCTGGACCCTGGCCATCGCCTTCCGCGCCGACGACGTGGATCAGGAGTTGCAGCGGCTGGCGCGGATGAGCCTGGGCGGATTCGCCATCCTGATCGTCTCGGTCGTGCTGGCGCTCCTGCTGGGCCGGGCCATCAGCCGGCAGATCAAGCGTCTGGCCGGCGCCGCCGTGGCCCTGCGGGACCTGGAGTTCCGCGCCGTGCCGACCCTGCCCGACAGCCGGTTCCGCGAGATCTCCGACGCGGCCCAGGCCTTCAATACCATGGTCGCCGGCCTGCGCTGGTTCGAGACCTACGTGCCCAAGGCCCTGGTGCTGCGCCTGATCCGCCGCGGCGACGGCCATGAGGGCGTCATCTCCGAGGAGCGCGAGGTGACGGTGATGTTCACCGACATCAAGGGCTTCTCCACCATCGCCGAGACCATGTCGCCGCAGCAGACGGCGGCGCTGCTGAACGCCCACTTCACCCGCATCGCCGCCTGCATCGAGGCGGAGGGCGGCACCGTGGACAAGTTCATCGGCGATGCCGTCATGGCCTTCTGGGGGGCGCCGGAGGAACAGCCCGACCATGCCGTCCGGGCCCTGCGCGCCGCCCGCGCCATCGCCCTGGCCATGGCGGAGGAGGCGGCCGAGGCCCGCACCCTCGGGCGGCCGCCGGTCTGCCTGCGCATCGGCATCCATTCCGGGCGGGTCGTGGTGGGCAACATCGGCGCCGAAAGCCGGATCAACTACACCATCGTCGGCGATACGGTGAACACCGCGGCCCGGCTGGAGGCGCTGGGCGACGGGCTGATCGCGGGCTGCGACTGCGTCGTCCTGGCCAGCGACGAGACGGTCCGGGCCGCCGGCGACTCGGGCGTGCCGTTGCGCGAACTGGGGCGCTTCTCCCTGCGCGGCCGGGCCGGCTCCGTCAAGGTCTGGGCCCTGGCCGAAGACGCCCCGGCGCAGGGCGCTTCCGGGGACATTGGCCCGGCATCTCCGGCAGGGCTCAAGACCACCGGCTGAGCGCACGGTCGATCTGCCGGCGAAGCGTCTCTGTCGGTGGAGAGGTCTTCCAGGCCGGCATGTGGGGCCAGCGGATCGCTCCCCGGCCGGGCAGCCCGGTCCGGGACGCGGGGACACGTCCGGTTCCGGACGGTCCCCGGAGCGGAGGGCGGATCAGGCCTCCAGCAGCAGGTCCTGGCAGTCCTCGACCCGCCGGATCATGGAGGCGCGGAGCTTCATCAGGGCGCGGTGCTCCAACTGGCGCACCCGTTCCTTGCTGACGCCCAGGACCCGGCCCAGCTCCTCCAGCGTGGCGCCGTCGTCGCGCAGCCGGCGCTGGGCGATGATGGTGCGCTCCCGCGGGCTCAGTTCGCCCAGCGCCTCCGCCAGCCAGCGGGAGCGCATGCGGCCGTCGCGCATGCCGATCACCACGTCCTCGGGCGAGGGGCGCTGGTCGGACAGGAAGTCCTGCCATTCGTCGTCACCGCCCTCGGCCACCGGGCTGTTCAGCGACTGGTCGGCGGCGGCAAGGCGCATCTCCATCGACTCGACGTCGCTCTCATCCACGTTCAGCTCCTCCGCGATGCGGCGGCGGCCGTCGGGGGAGAGGGCGCTTGCCGAGGGCGAGTCCTCGATCTTGGCGCGCAGGCGGCGGAGGTTGAAGAACAGGGCTTTCTGGGCCGCCGTCGTGCCGGTGCGGACGATCGACCAGTTGCGCAGGATGTAGTCCTGCATGGCCGACCGGATCCACCACGCGGCGTAGGTGGAGAAGCGCACCTCGCGGTCCGGCTCGAAGCGGGCGGCGGCCTGCATCAGGCCGACATTGCCTTCCTGCACCAGATCGCCCATCGGCAACCCGTAATTCCGGAAGCGGGCGGCGGTGGCGACGACCAGGCGGGTGTAGCTGCGCACCAGCTCGTGCAGGGCCGCCTCGTCGCCGCGCTCACGCCAGCGCTTGGCGAGGTCGAACTCATGATCGCGGGAGAGCAGCGGCTCCTTCATCGAGGCCTTGATGAAGGTGAGGTTGGCCCGCTGGGTTTCCGGGTCGTCGATGTGCGCCATGGCTCCGCTCTCTCCTGCCGGGGGCGGTCCGACCCTGAGGGTCCGGCCGCCCGACTGTTCTGTCACCCCTGAGTACGGGGCCCGGCCGGGGTCGGATCACACCCGGCTGCAAAAAATCTCCATGGACTTGAAAAAACCGCGGCTGCGTCAGACTTCAACCAGTTCGAGCAGCGCGCCGTCCGGGGCGAAGCAGCCGCAGACCAGACGGCCGCCGAAGCCGCAGCCGCCGTCCAGCGTCACCGCGTGGGCGCCGACATGCGGGCCGCCATGGCCGGGATCGTAGCCGCGCACGATCCGGCAGAAGCGGCCGTAGGGCGCCTCGATCCGGTTGAAGGCGGCCCCGCCCCACCAGAAGCTGTCGCCCTGCGCCCCCAGCGGGCGGGAGGTGTCGAGACCTGCGCTGACGAACAGCAGTCCGGGCGTCGCCGCCCCGTCGCCGTCCAGATAGGCGGCGCGGCGGAGCGCGCTGAACAGATTGTCGTGCCCGGGGGCCGTGCGCTGGGCGCTGCGGAGCTGGCCCGTCCAGCGCGACAGCGACACCGCCCCGTCGCGCGCCGCCGACAGCCCCAGGGCGGCATCGCCGCCATAGGCCAGGAGCGTCGTGTCCACACCCTGCTGCAGCATCCAGTGCAGCACCTCGGCCGGGTTGGGCGCGAACTGGAGCTGCAGCAGCTTCTGCCACATCTCCTCCTGCCCGCCGCGCAGATAGACGATATCGGTGGCGATGACGCCACGGAGCGCCAGGACGGCGCGGCGGAAGGCCAGCAGCTCGTCGATCACGGCGCGCACGGCGGGGCCGCGGCCGATCATGTTGCCGAGATAGATCAGCCGGTCGCCGGGCCGGAAGCGGCCGCCGATATCGTCATGCAGGGCGGCCAGCCGGTCCGCCTCGCCGTGGACGGCGCCCACGGCCCAGAGGCGCCGGGGGCGGCCGAGCTGGGTGAATTTCTCTGAATCGGGCATCCGGGCGCGACCGGGTCCTGAGAGGGTTCAACCACGAGCGGTTCGGCCGGGGGGCGGCCAGGAAGGTTCGGCGGAGGTCCCCGTGCCGGCATCCCCCCGGAAGGGGGCGCCGGTCGGGGCTTCCGCCGATCAAGTCTAGTGGGGCCGCGGCCACGAAAAAAGGGGCGTCCACGCCGGGACGCCCCCTTAATCCGTCTGCGTCGCCGCGATCGCGGGATGCGGCGGTCCGCCGGGCCGTCAGGCGGCCTTGCTCAGCACCGCTTCCAGCCGCTCCGTCGCCTTGCGCTCGTCGATCTTCTCGACCACCGCCAGTTCGCGGGCCAGACGTTCCAGGGCGGCGTGGTAGATCTGCCGCTCGCTGTAGGACTGGTCGGACTGGTCCTCGCCGCGGTAGAGATCGCGCACGACCTCCGCGATGGAGACGGGATCGCCGGAATTGATCTTGGCCTCGTACTCCTGCGCCCGGCGGCTCCACATGATGCGCTTGATGCGCGAGGGACCCTGCAGGGTCTCCAGCGCCGCCTTGATCCGGTCCTTGGAGGAGAGCCGGCGCAGCCCCGCGGCGCGCGCCTTCGCCACCGGCACCTTCAGGGTCATGCGTTCCTTTTCGAACTGGATCGCATAGAGGGTGACGGTCTGTTCGGCGATGCTGTGCGTCTCGATCCCGATGATCTTGCCCACGCCGTGGGCCGGATACACGACGTGATCGCCCGCGGCGAATTCGAGGTTTTCGGACATCTTCGGTCGGCTCTCGCTTTCCGTGAGGGCCCGCGCACCCTGGAAGACGATGGCAGGAAAAAAGCGCCCGACAGCCGCGCGGGCGGCCGGAACCGGGAACTGTGCTGCGTCGGTGTTAAGGGCAGGGCGCACGACCGTGTTTTCCGGGTCGTCGCGCCAATCCTCGACGTGCGAATATATGGGAAATGACAGGCCCGTTACAGGGGCTGAGTCGCATTGTTCGCACAGCGTTCATGGAAAACGGGGGATGACCGCCATGCGATTGCTGCATGGCAAAAGGGCCGGCGCCCTCGTTCACAGGCGCCGGCCCTTGTCAAGGCCCCGATGGCTTGCGCCGGATCAGGACTCGCCCGGCTTCGGGCTGAAGAACTTGGCATACTTGTCGGGCATGCCCTTGTACTCGTCCGCGTCGGCCGGGGCCGGCTTCTTCCGGTTCAGGTTCGGCCAGTTGGTGGAGTATTCGCGGTTCAGCTCCAGCCAGGGCTCGGCCTTCGGATCGGTGTCGGGCACGATGGCCTCGGCCGGGCATTCCGGCTCGCACACGCCGCAGTCGATGCACTCATCCGGATGGATGACGAGCATGTTCTCACCCTCGTAGAAGCAGTCCACGGGGCAGACTTCGACACAGTCCATGTACTTGCACTTGATGCACAGCTCGGTGACGACGTACGGCATGCCATTGATCTCCAATAATCCCCGTCGGCACGGGTCGGCCCCCGGTCACCTCACGGGTCGGGTACGCCAGGCCCCACGGGCAGCCCGAGCCGTGCCATGACCCGCCGCCGGGCCTCTCCGCGGTCTCGGTCGGAGACGTAGAGCAATCCCCCCACCCGGCGCAACAGGCTTGATTCGAGGTGGTGCAGTTCCCCGTCCGCGTAGACGACCTCCCACAGCATCTCGATCAGGCCGACCCGCTCCTCGTAGTCGAAGCTGTCCTTCAGGCGGGAGGTGAAGGCGTACCATTGGGCCGGTCCTTCGGTCACCTGCTCGGCCGAGGTGACGAGTTCCTCGGCTTCTTCCGCGCTCAGCTCGAAGCGGCTGCGCACGAGTGCGAGGATGCGGGCGCGCTCCTCCGGCGCAATGGTGTCGTCCAGGCGGGCGGCCTCCACCAGCAGGCAGGCGGCGGCAAGGTGCAGCCGGTCCGGGCCGGGCAGGCTCTCCAGGGCGCGGTCGGGCTGCTCGAACAGGCGTCGGATTCGGTTCAGCATGGCTCCAGCATGGTCGGGATCGGGACGGAGGGCAACCCGGCGCGGCGTGGGGGCATGCGGTACGCCCCCTGTCTGCGCCTGACGGGTGGGCGGTCGCGGGCGCCCCCCCGGCGCCCCGGGAGGGCAACGCCGGGACGGGTCCGGGCGTTCCGCGGCGGCTTCCCGCGTGCCTTCGGGGCCCTGCGGCACTATGCTCCGGCCATGACGACCGATCCCCGCCGCCACGCCCCCGCCACGCAGCGCAACCGCGAACCGATCCTGGAGGTGCTGCGCACCGTCCTGCCGCAGCGCGGCACCGTGCTGGAGGTGGCGAGCGGCACCGGGGAGCATGCGGTCTTCCTCTCGGCCGCGCTGCCGCACCTCGTCTGGCAGCCCAGCGACCCCGATCCCGGCAACCGCGCCAGCATCGAGGCCTGGACCGCCGATGCCGTGTCGGTGCGGCCGCCGCTGGACCTCGACGCCGCGGCCGATTCCTGGCCGGTGGACGCGGCGGACGCGGTCGTCTGCATCAACATGATCCACATCGCCCCCTGGTCCGCCTGCCTGGGGCTGATGCGCGGCGCGGCGCGGCTGCTGCCGCCCGGCGGGCCGCTCTGCCTCTACGGTCCCTACCGCCGCGGCGGCGCCCACACGGCCCCCGGCAACGAGTCCTTCGACGCCGGCCTGCGGGCGCAGGACCCCGCCTGGGGCGTGCGCGACCTGGAGGCGGTGACCGAGGCCGCGGTGGCCGCGGGCCTGCGCCCCGACCGGGTGGTGGAGATGCCGGCCAACAACCTGACCGTGGTCTTCCGCAGGCTCTGAATCCGCCGGGTCCGGTTCCGCAAGCTGCGGTTCCACAAGGTTTTTCCGCACCGGCAGGGTGCGGTGGCGGGTGACGTCCGGGTGGCTTCGATGTATTCTCATGGATACATCGTTCCGAGCGGAGGTCCCGATGGTTCCGTTTCGTCGCCGGCTGCTCGCCCTCGTGGCGGCGGTCCTGCTCCTGGCCGGCGCCCTGCCGGCTGCCCCGGCCGCGGCCCGGGAGGTGCGCATCTTCGCCGCCGCCAGCCTGAAGAACGCCCTGGACGAGATCGCGGGCATGCAGGCGGCGGAGGGCGGGCCGACCCTGGTGATCTCCTATGCCGCCAGTTCCGCCCTGGCGAAGCAGATCGAATCGGGGGCGCCGGCCGACATCTTCATCTCCGCCGACCTCGACTGGATGGATTACATGGAGCAGCGCGGCCTGCTGGCCCCCGGCACGCGGCGCACCCTGCTGGGCAACAGTCTGGTGCTGATCGCGCCGGCCGGGACGGCGGCGCCCGCCGCCATCGCGCCGGGCTTCGATCTGGCCGGGCTGCTCGGCGGCGGCCGGCTGGCCGTGGGCAACATCGACTCGGTGCCGGCCGGGCGGTATGCGAAGGCCGCGTTGCAGTCCCTGGGCCTCTGGGACGGGGTGAAGGACCGGCTGGCCCAGGCGGAGAGCGTGCGGGCCGCCCTCGCGCTGGTGGCCCGCGGCGAGGCGCCGGCCGGGATCGTCTATGCCACCGACGCCCGCGCCGAACCGAAGGTGGCGGTGATCGGCACCTTCCCCGCGGACACGCATCCGGCCATCCTGTACCCGGCGGCGGTCGTCGCCGGGGCGCGGTCGGAGGACGCCCGCGGCTTCGTGGCGTATCTTGCCTCGGAGCGGGCGCAGCAGGTCTTCCGCCGCCACGGCTTCGCCCCGCCGCAGGGCTGAGGGGCGGCCGCGGAACGGTAAACGCTAAAGGGTGAACGGGAGCGGCATGGACGGCTGGCTGACGCCCGAGGAACTGACGGCCATCCGCATCAGCCTGCGCGTGGCCGTCTGGGCCACGCTCGCGGCCCTGCCGCCGGGCCTGCTGGTGGCGTGGCTGCTGGCCCGGCGGCGCTTCCCCGGCCGTCTGCTGCTGGACGGGCTGGTGCATCTGCCGCTGGTGCTGCCCCCGGTGGTGACGGGCTACGTGCTGCTGCTGCTGTTCGGGCGGAAGGGGCCGGTCGGCGCCTTCCTGGCCGATTTCGGCATCGTCTTCGCGTTCGACTGGACCGGCGCCGCGCTGGCCTGCGGGGTCATGGGCTTTCCGCTGATGGTGCGCGCCATGCGCCTGTCGCTGGAGGCGGTGGACCGGCGGCTGGAGGACGCCGCCGCCACCCTGGGCGCGCCGCCGCCGCTGGTGTTCCTGACCGTGACCCTGCCGCTGATGCTGCCCGGCGTGCTGGCCGGGGCCATCCTCTGCTTCGCCAAGGCGCTGGGGGAGTTCGGCGCCACCATCACCTTCGTCTCCAACATCCCCGGCGTGACCCAGACCCTGCCGTCCGCCATCTACACCTACACCCAGGTCCCCGGCGGCGACGCCAACGCCCTGCGGCTCAGCCTGATCGCGGCGGTCATCGCCATCCTGGCGCTGGTTGCCTCGGAATGGCTGTCGCGCCGGGCGCAGCGCCGGCTGGAGGGCGTCTGATGGCGGAGGGGCGTCCGGTGCTTGAGGTCGATGTCAGCCTGACGCAGGGGGACTTCACGCTGGAGGCGTGTTTCACGGCGGGGCAGGGGGTGACAGCCCTGTTCGGTCGTTCCGGTGCCGGAAAGACCACCTTGGTCAACCTGATCGCCGGGCTGGCCTGGCCGCGCCGGGGCCGGATCGTGTTGGACGGCGTGCCGCTGCTGGACACGGCGGCGGGGGTCCGGGTGCCGCCGCACCGCCGCCGCATCGGCTACGTCTTCCAGGAGGCGCGGCTGTTCCCGCATCTCACGGTGCGCCAGAACCTGCTCTATGGCCGCCTGTTCGCGCCCCGCGACGCCGCCCGCGAACCGTTGGAGCGGATCGTGGACCTGCTCGGCATCGGCGCCCTGCTGGACCGGCGGCCGCGGCATCTCTCGGGCGGGGAGCGGCAGCGCGTGGCGATCGGCCGGGCGCTGCTGTCCGCGCCCCGGCTGCTCCTGCTGGACGAGCCGCTGGCCTCGCTGGACGCGGCGCGCAAGGCGGAGATCCTGCCCTATCTGGAACGGCTGCGCGACGAGCTGCGGCTGCCCATGGTCCAGGTCAGCCACCAGATCGAGGAGGTGGCGCGGCTGGCCACCACCCTGGTGCTGCTGGACGCCGGCCGGGTCGCGGCCGCCGGGCCGGTGACGGCGCTCATGGCACAGCCGGACCTGTTCCCGCTGCTTGGTCGTTTCGAAGCCGGAACGATGCTGCGCGCGGTGGTGGAGGGACATGACGGGGACTGGGGCCTGACCCGGCTGGCGACCGCCGCGGGACCGCTGATGGTGCCGCGGCTGGAGGCGGCGCCGGGCACCCGGCTGCGGGTGCGGGTGCGGGCGCGCGACCTGATCCTGGCGACCGCCCCGCCGCAGGGGCTCTCCGCCCGCAACACCCTGGCGGGGGAGGTGGTGGCGGTCGGCGGCGAGTCCGGGGAGCCGGGGGAGGATGCCGGCGGGGTGGCGGGCGGCGACGCCGCGGCCGGGGCCATCGTGGATGTCGCCCTGCGCGCCGGCGGCGAGCCGCTGCTGGCCCGCGTCACCCGGCAGGCCGCGGCGGAGCTGGGCCTCGCTCCCGGCCTGCCGGTCTGGATCATCGTCAAGACGGTGGCGGTGGAGCGGCGCAGCATCGTCCCCGCCCTGCCGGCGGAGCTGGAGTGCTAGGCTTCCGGTTCCGGCGGGGCGGCAGGCGCCGCGCCCTCCGGCCCCCCTGGCGCGACCTGTGGCGCGACCGGCGGCGCGAGCTGTGCCTCCAGCGTGCGCAGCGGTCCGGCGGCGGCACCGGCCGCGGCCCGCTCGACCTCGCGGTAGAGGGCGACCAGGGTGCGGCCCCAGTCGGTCAGGGCGGCCCCGCCGCCGCCCGGCCCGCCGAGCTGGGTCGCCACCGCCGGGTCGCGGAAGCTGCGGTTCACCTCGTCCACCAGCAGCCAGGCGCGGCGGTAGGACATGCCCAGTGCGCGCCCGGCGGCGGAGATGGAGCCGTGCCGCCCGATCTCCTCCAGCAGCCGCACCTTGCCGGGGCCGAGGCGGCTGCCGGGGGCGAAATCCAGGCGCAGGGTCAGGCGGGTCATGGCTCGGCTGCGGTTGTCTCCGGCGGGCCGGAACTGGCCGGCACTCTACCCGCTCCGGCCGGGCCGGCGCCAGCCGCGGCATCGTCGGGCGCGGCGCTTCCGTGCGGACCGGCTTGCGGCCGACGGGTGCCGCGCCTACCGTTGCCGCGATCCGGCCGTCCGTCCCGCCCGGACGGGGCGGCCCCGAGCTATCGGAGGACGACCGCGCATGACCCCGTTCTTCCGCCGCCTTGCCCTGGCGGTGACCCTGACCGCCGGCTTCACCGCGGCGGCGCTCCCGGCCCTGGCCGAGACCACGATCCGCCGCGGCATCGGCTCCGCTCCGCGGACGATCGATCCGCACCGCTCCGATCTGGTGCAGGAGGGCTGGATCGACATCGACATGTTCGAGGGGCTGCTGAGCCTGGACGCGAAGGGCCAGACCCGGCTGGCGCTGGCGGCGGCCATGGACATCTCCCCCGACGGCACGGTCTATACCTTCACCCTGCGCGAGGATGCGAAGTTCTCCGACGGCAGCCCGGTGACGGCCGGGGACGTGGTCTTCTCCTTCCAGCGGCTGGCCGATCCGAAGACCCTGTCGCCCTACGCCTACTTCGCCTGGCCGATCGTGAACGGCCGCGAGATCACGGCCGGCGAGAAGCCGCCTTCGTCCCTGGGGATCGAGGCGGTTGACCCGCGCACCGTGCGGATCACCCTGATCGAGCCGACCGGCTATTTCGCGGGTCAGCTCAGCCACTCCTCCATGTCGGTGGTGAAGAAGGCCAATGTCGAGCAGTACGGCGACGCCTTCATCCAGCCCGGCAAGATGGTCGCCAGCGGCCCCTATGTGCTGGTCGAGGCGGTGCCGCAGGGGCACTTCAAGCTGGCGAAGAACCCGCACTACTACGATGCCGCCCAGGTCCGCATCGACACCGTCTACCATGTGGTGACGGAGAGCGCCGACACCGAGTTCAAGCAGTTCCGTGCCGGCGAGCTTGACGCGACCTACACCCTGCCGGTGACCCAGCACGAGTTCGCCCAGAAGAACCTGCCCGAGGCGTTCCGCCCGACGGAGGTGTTCTCGACCTACCAGTTCTGGATCAACATGACGAAGGAGCCGTGGAAGTCCGAGCCGAAGCTGCGGCTTGCCCTGCTGCTGGCGGCGGACACCACGGTCCTGGCCGAGAAGGTGGTCGGCGCCGGCACCCGTCCGGCCTTCACCTTCGTGCCGCCGGACAGCGTGCCGGGCTACACCTCCCCGGTGCCGGACTGGGCGTCCTTGAGCAGCGCCGAGCGTGACGCGATGGCGAAGAAGCTGATCGCGGAGGCCGGCTACGGCCCCGGCGGCAAGCCGCTGCCGAAGCCCGAGCTGCTGTTCTCCACGAACGAGAACAACCGCCGCATCGCCATCGCCATCGCCGCCATGTGGAAGCAGAAGCTGGGCGTGGAGGCCGTGCTGAACAACCAGGAAGGCCGCGTCGTCGCCTCCACCGCGGACGACAAGGCCTACAAGGACATGCTGTTCTTCGGCTGGAACGGCGACTATCTGGACCCGGTCACCTTCCTCAAGCTGCTGCGCAGCGACGTCGCCAAGCAGAACTATGCGGGCTACCGGAATCCCGAGTTCGACCGGCTGGTGGACCTTTCCAACGTCGAGACGGACCCGGCGAAGCGCCTCGCCCTGCTGGCCCAGGCCGAGGCCCTGGCGCTCCGGGACGTGCCGATGATCATGACCCACCACCTGACCCGGCGCCGCCTCGTCGCCCCCCGGGTGTTGAACTGGAACCCGAATCCGCGGGACTATTACCCCACCCGCTATCTGGACATTGCGAAGTAGCACGGGCGCGGGACCCGGCCGCGGGCTGACGGCGGGCTGAAGGGGGGAGCGGCGGATGGAATGGTGTGCGAAGACCCTGCGGCTGCTGCCGCTCCTGGCAGCCCTCCTCTGCTGGGGGCCGCCGGCCGGGGCGGCGGGGGTGCTGCACCGGGGCAACGGGGCCGATCCGGAGACGCTCGACCCCCACGCCGCCACCGGGTTCCCCGAGGCGCACCTGTTCTATGACCTGTATGAGGGGCTGGTCGCCCGCGGGCCGGACGGACGCTACGGCCCCGGGCTTGCGGAACGGTGGGAGGAGTCCGAGGACGGGCGGACGGTCACCTTCCACCTGCGCCCCGACGGACGCTGGTCCGACGGCAGCCCGATCACGGCCGACGACGTGGTCTGGTCCTTCCGCCGGCTGGTCGATCCCGCGTCGGGCACCCACAACGCCCAGTATCTGTGGGTGATCGAGAATGCCAAGGACTTCTACGAAGGCCGGCTGACCGACCCGGACCGGGTCGGCATCCGGGCGCCCGATCCCCTGACGGTGGAGTTCCGGCTGGCGCGGCGGACGCCCTACTTCGTCTCCATGCTCAGTTTCCCGTTCCTGGTGCCGCTGCCGAAGGCGAAGGTGGAGGCGCTGGGGCGGGAGTTCTTCCGCGCCGGCAACCTCGTCTCCTCCGGCGGCTACCGGCTGGTGGAGCAGGTGCCCCAGGGCCATGTCCGGCTGGAGCGCAACCCCTACCACCGCGACGCCGCGACGACCGCCATCGACACCGTCTACTTCTACCCGACGGAGAACCAGGAGACGGAGCTGAAGCGCTACCGGGCGGGGGAACTGGACATCACCTTCACCCTGCCGCCGGGGCAGGTGCCCTGGGCGCGGGAGACCCTGCCGCAGGACCTGCGGACGACGCCGCTGTTCGGCACCTACTACTACTCCGTCAACCTGACCCACGAGCCCTGGAAGTCCAGCCCCGGCCTGCGCCGTGCCCTGGCCATGACCGTGGACCGCGACATCATCGTGGAGAAGATCACCCGGGCGGGGGAGGTGCCGTCCGTCTCCTACGTGCCGCCGGGGGCGGCCGGCTACGACCCGCAGGTGCCCGACTGGGCCGGCTGGCCGATGCAGCGCCGGGTGGCGGAGGCGCAGCGCCTGCTGGCCGAGGCCGGCTATCCCGGCGGCAAGGGGACGGACGGCCGCCCGCTCTCGGTCGAGCTGATGTTCAACACAGCGGAGAACCACCGCCGCATCGCCGTGGCCCTGGCCGGGATGTGGCAGCAGCGCCTGGGCATCCAGGCGACCCTGACGAACCAGGAATGGAAGGTCTTCCTGGCTTCGCGCCGGACCAAGGCGTACCGCGATCTGGCCCGCAATTCCTATGTCGGGGCCTATGCCGATCCCAACGTCTTCCTGGAGTTCCTGCGCGCCGACGTCGGCCCGGAGAACGCCTCGGCCTATGCCAACCCCGCCTTCGACGCCCTGCTGGACGCGGCCGGGGAGGCGCGCGACCCCGACCGCCGCCGTGCCCTGCTGGCCGAGGCGGAGCGGCTGGTCCTGGCCGACCAGCCCGTGATCCCGGTCTTCACCTATGCCGACGCCCGGCTGGTCAGCCCGCGGGTGACGGGCTGGATCGACAACCCCCTGAACGCGCATCCGACCCGGTTCCTCGCCCTCCGGCCGTGACGGCCGGCGCCGGGAAACGGGATGGTTACATGCGCAGTCTGGACTCTGCCGCCCCGAGTCCGCACATAGGAGCCAACGCCCGCAAAAGCGGGCAGGGGCATAGACGAACGCGGGAGACGACATGCGTGACTTCCTTCGCCGCGCCGGGCTGGCGCTGACCCTGGTCCTGGCTGGGGCCGCCCTGGGGCAGCCGGCCGCCGCCGAGGTGGTGCTGAACCGGGGCAACGGTCCGGAGCCCAGCTCCATGGACCCCCAGCTCGGCACCACGGTGACCGAGGGTCGGATCATGTACGACCTGTTCGAGGGGCTGTTCACCATCGGCATCAACGGCGAGCCCGTGCCGGCCGTGGCAGACTCCTGGGAGATCAGCCCCGACGGGCTGGTCTACACCTTCCGCCTGCGCCGGGACGCGAAATGGTCGGACGGCACGCCGGTGACGGCGGAGGACTTCGCCTTCTCCTGGCGGCGCCTGCTCGATCCGGCGCTGGCCTCGCAGTACGCCTATTTCCTCTGGCCGGTGAAGAACGCCGAGGCCATCAACAAGGGCGAGATGCCGGGCGACGCCCTGGGGGTGGAGGCGGTGGACCCGCACACCTTCCGCGTCACGCTGGAACGGCCGACGGGCTACTTCCTCGCTTCCCTGATGCACCGCATCACGCATCCGGTGCAGAAGGCGAACGTGGAGCGCGACGGCAAGTCCTTCATGCAGCCGGGCAAGCTGGTGTCGAACGGCGCCTACCAGCTCGCGGACTACAAGCCGCAGAGCTATGTGAAGGTGGTGAAGAACCCGCACTACCACAGCGCCGACCAGGTGAAGATCGACACCGTCTACTTCCACCACTCCGACAGCCAGGACACCGAGCTGCGGCGCTTCCGCGCCGGCGAACTGGATGCCGTGATGCAGATCCCCTACACCCAGGTGGACTGGGTGCGGCAGAACATGCCGGAGGTGGAGAAGTTCTATCCCGTCTTCTCCATCTGGTATCTGGGCTTCAACATGACGAAGGAGCCCTGGGCCTCGAACGCGAAGCTGCGCGAGGCGCTCTTCCTCGCCATCGACCGCGAGGCGCTGGTCGAGCGCATCACCCGGGCGGGCGAGCAGGCCAGCTACAGCTTCGTGCCGGCCGGCACCTCCGGCTACCGCCCGCCGGTGCCGGAGACGGCCGCCCTGACCCAGGCCCAGCGTGACGAGCGCGCTCGCCGGCTGCTGAAGGAGGCCGGCTACGGCCCCGGCGGCAAGCCGCTGCCGGAGCTGGAGATCCTGCATGCCACCAGCGAAAGTTCCCGCCGGGTGATGGTCGCCGTCGCCGGCATGTGGAAGCAGAAGCTGAACGTGGACACGCGGCTGAACAACCAGGAATTCAAGGTCCAGCTCCAGACCGCGGCCGACAAGAACTATGTCGGGCTGACGCATCTCGGCTGGATCGGCGACTATCCGGACGCCTACACCTTCCTCAAGCTGATGCGCAGCGACATCGGCCGGATGAACCGCACGGGCTATGCCAGCGCCGATTTCGACCGGCTGCTGGACGAGGCGAACCTGATCCTCGATCCCGAGCGGCGCGCCGCCCGGATGGCCGAGGCGGAGGCCGTGCTGCTGGCCGACCTGCCGGTCATCCCGCTGTTCACCGGCAGCTACCGCACCGTCGTCAGCCCGAAGGTCCAGGGCTGGACCCCGAACACGATGGGCTTTCAGCTCACCCGCTACCTTTCCATGAAGCCGTAGGAGCCGTCCGGGCGGTCCTGGCACCGCCCGGCGGTTCCGCCGTCAGCACGCGACAAGAACAGGGAGACCAGTCGAGATGGATCAGAGCCTCAGCCGCCGTTCGGTACTTGCGGGCATCGCCGGGGGCACCGCCGCTTCCGGCGTGGCCCTGATGACGGGGGTCGTGCCCCGCTTCGCCATCGCCCAGACCGCCGGCGGCAAGGTGATGTACCGCGGCAACGGCTCCGAGCCGGAGACCCTGGACCCGCACAAATCCTCCGGCGTGCCGGAGAGCTTCATCCAGTTCGACCTGTTCGACGGGCTGCTGATCCCCGACGGCAAGGGCGGGCTCGTCCCCGGCGCGGCCGAGCGCTGGGAGGTGAGCGAGGACGGCACCGTCTACACCTTCCACCTGCGCCGGAACGCCAGGTGGTCGGACGGCACGCCGGTGACGGCGGAGGACTGGGTGTTCTCCTGGAAGCGCCTGCTCGATCCGCGCACCGCGGCCAAGTACGCCTATTATCTCTGGCCGGTGCTGAATGCCGAGGACGCCTCGCTGGGGCGCAAGCCGATGGACAGCGTGGGGCTGGCGGCCCCCGACACCCACACCTTCCAGGTCACCCTGCGCGGGCCGACGCCCTACTTCCTCAAGATGCTGCACCACCACGCCGCCTATGCGCTGAGCAAGGCGAACCTGGAGCAGCACGGCGACACCTTCATCCGGCCCGGCAACCTTGTCTCCAACGGCGCCTACATGCTGGTCGAGGCGGTGCCGCAGAGCCATGTCAAGCTGGTGAAGAATCCGCACTACTGGGACGCGGAGAATGTCCGGATCGACACGGTCATGTTCCTGCCGACCGAGAATCTGGACGCCGAACTGCGCCGCTTCCGCTCGGGCGAGCTGGATTTCACCTATGAGGTGCCGCTGACCCAGACGGACTGGGTGAAGGCGAACCTGCCCGACGAATACCGGGAGACGCCCTATTTCGGCACCTACTTCTTCGCCCCCAACATGACGAAGGAGCCGTGGAAGTCGAACCGCGATCTGCGCATGGCGCTCAACCTCGCCATTGACCGGGCCAGCATCTGCGAGAAGATCACCCGGCAGGGCGAGCAGCCGGCCTATGCCTTCACCCCGCCGGGGGTGGAGGGCTATCCGCTGCCGCTGCCCGACCATGCGGCCTGGACGCAGGAACAGCGCGACGCCAAGGCGCGCGAGCTGATGCAGAAGGCGGGCTACGGCAAGGGCGGCAAGCCGCTGGACCTGGAGGTGCTCTACAACACCTCCGAGAACCACCGGAAGGTGGCCATCGCCGTCGCCTCCATGTGGCAGCAGAAGCTGGGGATCAAGGTCACGCTCAACAACCAGGAGTGGAAGGTCTTCCTGGACAGCCGCGACGAGAAGAAGTTCAAGGACGTCACCCGCCACGGCTGGATCGGCGACTTCGTCGATCCCAACACCTTCCTGGAACTGCTGCGTTCCGACATCGGCAAGCAGAACCCGTCGGGCTACGCCAACCCGGAGTACGACCGCCTGATGATGGAGGCGAACCGGACGCAGGACCCGGAGACGCGCGCCGCCCTGATGCGCCAAGCCGAGTCCATCGCGCTGGAGGATGCCGCGGTCTTCCCGATCTACACCTATGCGGCCCAGCACATGGTCGCCAAGCGGGTGCTGAACTGGGGCGACGACCTGCTGGACAACCACCCGACCCGCTGGCTCGACCTCAAGGCCTGATCCGGCCGGCCCCGCGCCCCGGTCCGGGGCGTGGGGTTGTCCCGCCGCCTGGTGCCGGCGGGATGCCCTCCCCCTTATGGACAAAGGCGGCCCCGCCCCCTAGCGTCGGGGGATGGACCGGTTCGGGACAGGGGGAGGGGACGGCATGCGGCCTGCGGGACGCCTGATGTGGCTGATACGGCTGGCGGTGGCGGCGCTGCTGGGGGTCGGGAGCATCGCTCCGGCTGCGGCGGAGATGGTGCTGCACCGGGGCAACGGCACCGAGCCGGAGACGCTGGACCCGCAGCGCCTGCGCGGGGAGGCGGCCGGCTGGATCGCCATGGACCTGTTCGAGGGGCTGTTGACGGTCGATGCCAAGGGGCACCCGATCCCCGGTCTGGCCGAAAGCTGGACGGTCAGCGACGACGGGCTGGTCTACACCTTCATCCTGCGCCGGAACGCCAGATGGTCCGACGGCAGCCCGGTGACGGCGGAGGACTTCGCCTTTTCCTGGCGGCGGCTGCTGGACCCGGAAACCCTGTCCGACTACGCCTACTTCCTCTGGCCGGTGAAGAACGGCCGCGCCATCAATCTGGGCCGGATGCCGCCGTCCGCGCTGGGGGTGGAGGCGGTGGACGACCGCACCTTCCGCGTCACGCTGGAGGAACCGGCCGCCTGGTTCGTCTCCTCGCTGCAGCACACCTCGACCAGCGCCATCTCCAAGGCCAGCTACGAGCGCCACGGGGAGGACTTCATCAGGCCCGGCATCCTGGTGTCCAGCGGTGCCTACAAGCTGGCCGAGGCGGTGCCGCAGGGGCATGTCAAGCTGGTGCGCAACCCGCATTTCCATGCCGCCGACACGGTGGCCGTCGATACCGTCTACTTCTACCCGACGGAGAACCGGGAGACGGAGCTGCGCCGCTTCCGCGCCGGCGAGCTTGACCTGACCTACGACGTGCCGGACTCGCAGCTCGACTGGCTGAAGGCCAACATGGCGGACGAGCTGCACATCGCGCCTTATCTCGGCAACTATTTCTACGCCTTCAACCTGACCCGCCAGCCCTGGGCCTCGAACCGCGACCTGCGCAAGGCCCTGGTGCTGGCGGTGGATCGCACGGCGCTGGCGACCCTGCTGACCAAGGGCGGGGAGGAACCGGCCTTCACCTTCGTGCCGCCGCGGACCGCGGGCTACACGGCGCCGCAGCCCGACTATGCCGGCTGGACCCAGGCCGAACGCGATGCCGAGGCGCAGCGGCTGGTCGCCGCCGCCGGCTACGGCAAGGGCGGCAAGCCGCTGGAGGTGGAGATCCTCTTCAACACCTCCGAGAACCACCGCAAGATCGCCATCGCCATCGCCGCCATGTGGCAGCAGAAGCTGGGGGCGAAGGTCGTCCTGACGAACCAGGAATGGAAGGTCTTCATCGACACCCGCAACAACCGCACCTTCAAGGACGTGGCCCGGCACGGCTGGGTCGCGGATTTCGACGATGCGGTGACCTTCCTGAAGCTGTTCCGCTCCGACATCGGCCGGCAGAACCCGTCCGGCTACGCCAACCCGGCCTTCGACCGGCTGATGGACGCGGCGGGGCGGGAGCGCGACCCGGAGACGCGGCAGGACCTGATGCGGCAGGCCGAAGCCCTGCTGCTGGACGACATCCCGATCGTCCCGATCTTCTACCACGCCACCCAGAACATGGTCAGCCGGCGGGTCAAGGGCTGGGAGGACAATCTCCGCAACCTGCACCTGACCCGCTATCTGCGGGTGGAATAGGGGGCGGCAGACGCAGTTCCCGCGTCGTGCCGATGGCGCGCAGAAACTCCGCGTCGTGGCTGACGACCAGCAAGGCACCGTCATAGCCGCGCAGGGCCTGTTCCAGGGCGTCCAGGCTCTCCAGGTCCAGGTGGTTCGTGGGCTCGTCCAGCAGCAGGAGGCGCGGCGGATGACGGGCGCCCAGCACGGCGGCCAGCGCCGCCCGCAGCCGCTGTCCGCCGGAAAGGTCCTCCACCAGCGCCAGGGCGGCATCGTTCCGGAACTGGAACGTGGCCAGCGCGGCCCGGGCCTCGTGCTCCGTCAGGTCCGGGTTCAGGCGGCGGAACGCCTGCAACACGGTCTCCCCGCTGCGCAGGTCGCCGAGCCGCTGGTCCAGCAGGGCGATGTCCGCCACGCCCCGCTGCACCGTTCCCCCCTGCGGTGACAGCCGGCCGGCGGCCACGGCCAGCAGCGTGCTCTTGCCGGCGCCGTTGGGGCCGGTCACCGCCACCCGCTCCGGCCCCGTCAGGGTCAGCGACACGCCCCGCAGCACCGGCCGGCCGCTCCAGCCGGCCCGGACCTCCTCCAGCCGCAGCACCAGCTTGCCCGCCGGCAGGCCGGTGGGGGGCAGGGTCAAGGCCAGCGTCCGGCGGCGCTCCAGATCCGCCCGGGCGGCGTCCAGCGCCTCCGCCGTGTCGGCCGCCTGACGGTCGGCCAGACGCTGGCGTCGGCTGTGGCTGGCATCGGCGTCCCGGCGCATCTTCGCCAGTTCCATCGGCGCCTGGGAACCGTCCGCCCGGGCCTTTCCGGTCCGGGCGCGGCGGGCGGCGCGCTCCCGCGCCTCCTGGGCCGCGCGGGCGGTCCGCCCCGCCTCCTTCTCCGCATCGGACAGGCGCCGCTCGGCCACCGCGACCTCCGCCGCCTTGGCCGCCCGGTAGGCGGCGTGATTGCCGCCATAGCTGCGCAGCCCCAGGGACGACAGCTCCAGGATACGGTCCATCAGCGCCAGCAGGGTCCGGTCATGGCTGACCACCAGAAGACCGCCCGACCAGCCGCGCACCAGATCGTACAGCGCCGAGCGGCCGTCGGCGTCCAGGTCGTTGCTCGGTTCGTCCAGGAGCAGCAGGTCCGGCGCTTCCAGCCCGATCCGGGCCAGCCGCACCCGCGTCGCCTGTCCGCCGCTCAGGCTGCCGAGGCGGCGCCCCGCCTCCAGGCCGGGCACCCCGGCCCGGGTCAGCGCCTCCCGCATCCGCGACGGCAGGTCCCAGCCGTCCGTGCCGACCGTTTCGAAGTCGGCCGGGTCCGTTCCGCCGGCCTCGATCCGGGACAGGGCGGCCAGCCGTCCGGCGACGCCCAGCGCCTCCGCCACGGTAGCGTCGGGATCGGGCCGCTGGGCCAGGTACAGTAACCGGCCATGCCGGCCGATGCCGCCGGCCGTGGGCCGCAGCTCACCCCGCAACAGGCGCAGCAGCGTGCTCTTGCCCGTCCCGTTAGCGCCGACGAGCCCGACGCGCTCCGCACCGAGGCTGAGGGACAGGCCGCTGAAAAGGGGGCGGTCGGGGGAGAAGGCGAAATCGACATGTTCCGCCACGAGGCGGGCGGCCACAGGGCCGGGGGCAGGCATGGACAGGCTCCGTCCGGGATCGCGGGAAGGCGGTCAGCGGAAGAGAGCGTGATCCATGGCGTGCGGGCTCCGGCGGAAAGGGAGGTCCATTGAATTACATCCGATGTCGGATGTAAAGCGGAAAGCGGGACCGGAATGCGGAAACGCCCGCCGGGATGGGTCCCGGCGGGCGTTCCGATTCTCGGTCCCGGAAGGAACGGGGAGGGATCAGCCCTCGCTGCCGGTGTCCTTCTTGGTGATGCCGTGGCCGGTGGTGCGCTCGGCGATGCGGGCGGACTTGCCGGTGCGGCCGCGCAGGTAATAGAGCTTGGCGCGGCGGACATCGCCCTTGCGGACCAGCTCGACGGAGTCGATGCGCGGGCTGTACAGCGGGAACACGCGCTCCACGCCTTCGCCGTAGGAGATCTTGCGGACGGTGAAGGAGCTGTTCAGGCCGGCATTCTTGCGGGCGATCACGACGCCCTCATAGGCCTGCACGCGCTCGCGGGTGCCTTCGACGACCTTCACGTTCACGCGGACGGTGTCGCCCGGGGAGAAGGCCGGAATGGTCTTGCCGGCGGTGAGCTTGGCGACCTGCTCCTGCTCAAGCTGCTGGAGGATGTTCATCGCACTCTATCCTTCGATGCTGTCGGCGCCACGCTCCTGGTGGTCGGCGACATTGGTTGGCTGTGCCGCTTCCCGTTTCCGGTGTCGGCGTTGTTTCACCTTTGGGGCCGGTCGGCTGTCCAGGTAGCTGGACCACAGGTCGGGGCGTCGCTCCGCCGTGATCCTCTCCGCCTGGTCCAGCCGCCAGGCCCGGACCTTCTCATGGTGACCGGAAAGCAGAACCTCCGGCACCACACGACCCTTCCAGAGAGCGGGCCGCGTATAGTGCGGGTACTCCAGGAGTCCCCGCTCGAAGCTCTCTTCCCCCGCCGTCTCGACGTTGCCCATGACCCCCGGCAGCAGCCGGACCACGGCGTCGATCAGGCAGAGCGCCGCCGGCTCGCCGCCGGACAGCACGAAATCCCCCAGGGAGACCTCCTCCAGGGAATGTTCCTCCAGGACGCGCTCGTCCACCCCCTCGTAGCGGCCGCACAACAGTGTCACCCAGGGAGCGCGGGCAAGGTCCCGCACCATGTCCTGGGTCAGCACACGGCCGCGTGGGCTGAGGTAGATCGACCGGCCCCGTTCTTCCGGGCCCCGTTCTTCCGGGCCCCGTAACTCCAGACCCGTCTCCCCCTGGCCCTGCTCCCCGGCAGCCCCCTCGACAGGGGTGCCGGACAGCGACCGGAGGCGCCGTTCCCGGATGTCGGTCAGCGCCGCGTCCAGGACGTCGGGCCGCATGACCATGCCGGGGCCGCCGCCGAACGGGGTGTCGTCCACGGAGCGATGCTTATCGCGCGCGAAGGCACGGATGTCCACCGTTTCCAGCGACCAGATGCCGTTTTCCAGCGCCTTCCCCGCGAGGCTGTGGCCCAGCGGCCCGGGGAACATCTCCGGGAACAGGGTCAGCACGGTCACCCGCCAGGGCGCCATCGGGACGGCCGGGGGCGGCGGATCGCTGGTCACGGCTGCGGCGCCGTCCCTGCGCCCGCCTCTTCGCCCTCCAGCGCCTCCAGGGCGCCGTCGGGCATCTCCTCGCCCTCCGCGGGCTGCGGCCCGGCCGGGGCGAAGAAGTTGGCCGGCGGTTCGACCACGACGCGGCCGGCCGCGATCTCGATCACGGGCACGCAGGCCTTCGTGAAGGGCAGGAAGACCGTCTTCTCGGAGACGTGCCGGATCTCCAGCATGTCGCCGGCGCCGAAGTCGTAGATCGCCTTGATGGTGCCGAAGGGCTGGTCGTCGGCGGTCACGGTGTCCAGGCCGATCAGGTCGGCATGGTAGAACTCGTCCTCGTCCTCCGGCGCGGGCAGGCGGTCACGCTCAATGTAGAGGCGGGTGCCGCGCAGGGCGTCGGCGGCCTCCTTGCCGGTGATGCCGTCCACTTCCGCCAGGAAGTGGTCCTTGCCGGTGCCGGTGCGGCGCAGCTTGAACTCCCGCCGTCCGGACTCGTCCGTCAGCGGGGCATAGCCGAACACGGCCGTCTCGTCCGCGGTGAAGCTCTTCAGCTTCACCCGGCCGTGGACGCCATGGGCGCCGAGGATCTGGGCGACGACGATGCGGGTGGTCATGGATCAGAATTCCGTCTGGGCACGGCGCGGCACGGCCCCGGCCGGCGGGGCGGGGAGGGCGGCCCGTGCCGCCCTCCCCCGGTCCCACGTCCCGCCGGGCCGTCGGCCCGGAAAGGGTCGGCTGGATCAGCCGGCGGCCTTCGCGCGCTCCTGGGCCTTCGCCTTCGGAGCGGACTTCTTCGGGGTCTCCCGCAGGGCGGGCATCGGGATCAGGTTCGCCTTGCCCAGGAAGCGGGCGACGCGGTCGGTCGGCTGGGCACCCTTGGCCAGCCACTCCTTGATCCGGTCTTCCTGGAGCACCACGCGCTCCGGATGGTCGTGCGGGACCATCGGGTTGTAGGTGCCGACCTTCTCGATGAAATCGCCGTCGCGCGGGGCGCGGCTGTTGGCGACGACGATGGAGTAGAACGGGCGCTTCTTGGCGCCGCCGCGGGACAGGCGGATCTTGACGGACATGGGACTCAGTTTCCTTCAGAGGCAGGTTCCGGACGATGACAAACCGCTTCGATCCTGTGTCCGTCCGGGTCGAACACAAAGGCGGCGTAGTAGGACGGGTGGTAATGCAGCCGCAGGCCGGGCCCGCCGTTGTCGCGCCCGCCGGCGGCCAGGGCCGCGGCGTGGAAAGCATCGACCGCGGCGCGGTCCGGGGCTGCGAAGGCCAGGTGGAAGCCGGTCAGCGGACCGATGCAGCCGCCGAAGTCCGACGGCCGGCCGATCCAGAACCAGGGCTTGCCCGCCTGGCCGTACCCCACACCCTGGGGGGATTCCATCTGTCGCCGGTAGCCGAGTGCCCCGAGCACCGGATCGTAGAACCGGATCGCGCGCCCGAGGTCGGCGACGGGGATCGAGACATGGTCGAGCATGGTCGTCGTCTCCCTCACGCCGGCACCCGGCTCTGGCGCCATTCGGCGGCCAGCAGGCCGTAGATCAGGGTGTCGTGGTAGCGGTCGCCGATCAGGAAATCCTCCCGGCGCACGCCTTCACGGCAGAAACCCAGCCGTTCCAGCAGGCGGGCCGAGCGGTCGTTGCGGGGATCGAGGTTCGCCTCGATCCGGTGCATGTCCCACTCCTCGAAGGCGTAGCGCAGGGTCGCCGCCACCGCCTCCGTGGCGAGGCCGCGGCCGCGCGCCTCCGGCGCCAGGATATAGCCCAGCCAGACCAGCCGGCCGTCGGCGCCGTAGAGCGAGGTCCAGCCCAGGCAGCGGCCCCCGTCCAGCGTGACCGCCCACATGCGCGAGCTGCCGTCGTCGCGCGCCAGCATGCCGTCCAGCATGGTGCGCGTCTCCCGCGGGGCGCGGTGGGGCAGGCAGGACCAGAAGCGCATGCTCTCCCCGTCGCTGAAGACCGGGAACAGGTCTTCGGCGTCGTCCACCGTCAGCGGGCGGAGCACCAGCCGGTCCGTCCCGATGGGACGGTGCGCAGGGCCCTGCTGTGCGGCCGGGGCGGGGAGGGGGGCGCAGTCCATGGGATCAGTGCCGGCCCTTCGGCAGCAGCGCCGAGAGGCCCTGCCGCATCAGGCCCTTGCGGCCCAGCTTCTTCATCTTCTTCATCATCTCGGACATGTCCTGGTACTGCTTGATCAGCCGGTTCACGTCCGCGACGGTGGTGCCGGAGCCCTGCGCGATGCGGCGGCGGCGCGAGGCGTTCAGCACGTCGGGCTTCTTCCGCTCCTGCTTGGTCATCGACAGGATGATCGCCTCCTGCCGCTTCAGCACGGTCTCGTCCAGGTTGGCGTTCTTGATCTGCTCCTTGACCTTGCCCAGGCCGGGGAGCAGGCCCAGCATGCCGCCCATGCCGCCCATCCGCTTGATCTGGTGCAGGTGGGACAGCATGTCGTCGAGGTCGAAGCCGCCCTTCTCCATCTTGCGGGCGAGCTTCTCCGCTTCCTCGCGGTCGATCGTCTCGGCCGCCTTCTCGACCAGGCTGACGACGTCGCCCATGCCCAGGATGCGGCCGGCGATGCGGTCGGGGTGGAAGGACTCCAGCGCGTCCACCTTCTCGCCCACGCCCAGCAGCTTGATCGGCTTGCCGGTGACGTAGCGCATGGACAGCGCGGCGCCGCCGCGGGCGTCGCCGTCGATGCGGGTCATCACGATGCCGGTGATGCCGACCCGCTCGTTGAAGTTGGTGGCGACGGTGACGGCGTCCTGGCCGGTCATGGCGTCCACCACCAGCAGGCTTTCCACCGGCTTCGTGGCGTCGCGGATCTCCACCACCTCGGCCATCAGCTCGTCGTCGATGGCGAGCCGGCCGGCGGTGTCCAGCATGACGACGTCGAAGCCTTCCAGCCGGCCCGTCTCCATGGCGCGGCGGGCGATCTGCACCGGCGTCTGGCCGGGGATGATCGGCAGGCTGGCGACACCGACCTGATCGGCCAGCACCTTGAGCTGTTCCTGCGCGGCCGGGCGCCGGGTGTCCAGCGAGGCCAGCAGGACCTTCTTCTTCTCCCGCGTCTTCAGGCGCAGGGCGATCTTGGCCGAGGTCGTCGTCTTGCCCGAGCCCTGGAGGCCCAGCATCAGCACCGGCACCGGCGGGGTGGCGGAGAGGTTGATCTCCTCCGACGTCTCGCCCAGCAGCTCGACCAGATGGTCGTGGACGATCTTGATGACCATGTGGCCGGGGTTGATGCCGCGCAGCACCTCCTGCCCGACCGCCTTCTCCTTGACGCCGGCGACGAAGGCCTTGACCGCCGGCAGGGCCACGTCGGCCTCCAGCAGCGCGATGCGGACCTCGCGCAGGGCGGCGCCGACATCCTCCTCCGACAACGCCCCGCGCCTGCGCAGGCGGTCGAAGATGTCGCCAAGCCGTCCGGTCAATCCTTCGAACATGCACCCGATCCCTTCGAAGCACCGTCCCGTCCACGGTGCGCTCCCCCACGGAGCCTTCCAGCCTCGCCTTGCATTCCAGCCTTGCCTTCCGGCGCCGCTGCATCCGGGCTCGCCCGGATACGGAAGTGCCAAACGGAAAAGCGCCAGTGCGCGAAACTCGCGGACTGGCGGCGCGCCGTGGCGCGTGGGGTCATCCCCTGGACGGTTACCGTTGTTTAGCCCCGGCGAGGGCGCCTGTCAACAAAGGCTGCCCTGCGGCGTCCGGCCCTACCCGACCGGGACGCAAGGCCGCGTTCGCGGAAAATTTATCCAGAGGGCATCGATAAGGGGTTATTATAACTCTCCTGGTATGGCTGGGTCCAGGCGGGGTGCCGGGGCACCCGGTCGGGTATGCGTCCCGGTCCGCGCGTGCAGGACCGCGGGGGCGTGATCGTCTCGTGTGGGCACGTGGGGGCGGCGCAATGGGGGTTGAGGCTGGCCTGGACGGCGGGTCGGAGCGGGTTCGGATCAGCCCGGCCGAGTTGCAGGCCATCATCGGCAAGCACACGGCGTTCCTGCGCCGGATGCCCGGCGGGGTGCGCGCCAACCTGAAGCTGCGGGACCTGTCGCATCTGGACCTCTCCGGCTTCGACCTCAGCGATGCCGACCTGTCGGGGGCGAAGCTGTTCAGCACGCGCCTCACGGGGGCGGTGCTGACGGGCGCCAATCTCTACGCCGCCGATCTGCGCCTCGCCCAGATGGAGCGGGCGGACCTGCGCCGGGCGGACATGCGCGGCGCCTGCCTGCGCGGCGCGGTGCTGAGCGAGGCCGTGCTGGTCGAGAGCGACCTGCGCGACGGCACCATCATGCATGTGCGCAAGAACGGCGACATCGCCATGCACGAGTTCGAGGCGGTCCCCGTCCATTCCGAACTGTCGGTGGCGACGGTCCGGGCCGCGGACCTGTCGCGGGCGCGGGTGTCCAACGCCTTCGTCATCCAGACGGACCTGACGGACGCGGTGATGCGCGGCACCAAGTTCGTGCGCGCCAACCTGTCCAACTCCAACCTCACCGGCTGCGATCTCCAGGGCGCCGACCTGCGGGAAGCCAATCTCAGCGGCGCCAAGCTGTCGGGGGCGGTCCTGACCGGGGCGGAGCTGAACCAGACCCGCTTCACCAACACCATCATGCTGGGCGTCATCATGGATGAGATGACGCGGCGGTCGGCCAACCTGGACGATGCCATCCTGGCCCGCACGCCCGACGAGATCGGGCTGGACGTGGCGGGGGCGCTCGCCTCGCACGCGGCCTGGGTGGACAGCGGCGGGAAGGAAGGCGCGCGGGCCGACTTCTCCGGCCTGGACCTCTCCGGCTACGACCTGTCCGGCAGCAACCTGTCCGCCGCTCTGCTGCACTGTGCCTGCCTGGGGAAGGCCAGCCTCGCCGGGGCGTCGCTCGCCATGGCCGACCTGTCGCTGGCGGACCTGCGCGGCGCCGACCTGACCGGGGCGGACCTGCGCGGCGCCACGCTGGAACGGGCGACCGCCACGGGCGCCGTGCTGCGGCAGGCGGAGATCGGGCCGGTCCACATCCAGAGCAGCAGCGGCCGGCTGTGGAGCGCGAACCTGACCCGCATCCGCCTGGACGAGGCGGACCTGACCGGGGCCGACCTGCGCCGCTGCGTCATGATCCAGTCGGTCCTGACCGGCGCCACCCTGACGGATGCCCGGCTCCAGGATGCCAAGCTGGCCGGGTCCGACCTGTCGGAGGCGAGCTTCGTCGGCGCCGACCTGACCGGCGCCGACCTGACCGACGTGCGGGCGGTGACGGCGCTGGGGCTGGCGCCCGGCCGGGTCTGATCCCCGCCTGTACGGGCTGCCGGCCGGCGATTCCGCGTGCCTGCCCGAATTCCGCCGAACCGGGGCCTTGATCCGGACGTTCCGGGCGGATACCACCCGTGCGGACCCCCAGCAGCGTCAGCCCCATGCCCAGCCGATCCGATCTCGCCGCCCAGCGCGGCGGCCTGCTTCTGCTCCTCGTCCTGGGGCCGCTCCTGGGCGGCACCCTGTCCCTCTGGCTGGGGCAGGACTCCAACTGGGATCTGCGGAACTACCACTGGTACAACGCCTATGCGTTCATGACCGGGCGGGGCGACATGGACGTCGCCCCGGCGCAGGTGGCCACCTTCTACAACCCCACCCTGGACCTGCCCTTCTTCTGGCTGGCGCAGGCGCTGCCGGCGCGGGTCGTCGGTTTCATCATGGGGGCGGTGCAGGGGCTGAACCTGGTGCCGCTGGCCGGCCTTGCCTGGACCGTGCTGGCCGCGGCCTTTCCCGCCACCGGCGGCCGGGCGCGGGCGCTGGCCGCGGGGCTGGTGGCGCTGGCCGGGTTTCTGGGCGGCGGGCAGGTGGGGCTGATCGGCACCACCTTCTACGACAATGTCATCAGCCTGCTGGTGCTGGGCTCGGCCTGGATCGTCGCGGCCGGCCCCGGCACCCTGTTCGGGGCGTCCGGGGCCCGCGCCTTCGCCCTGGTGGCGGCGGCCGGCTTCCTGGTCGGCAGCGCCGTCGGGCTGAAGCAGCCGACGCTGCCCTTCGCGGTCGGGCTCTGCTTCGCCTTCCTGTTCGTGGCCGAGGGGCCGTGGCTGCGGAGCTTCCCGCGCCGGTTCCTGCTGTCCTTCGTCTTCGGGCTGGGCGTGCTGGCGGGGATGGCGCTGTTCTCCGGGCACTGGATGCTGCATCTCTGGACCGAGTACCGGAACCCGCTGTTCCCCTATTTCAACGACATCTTCCAGTCGCCCTGGGGCGTGGCCGAGCCCTACCGCGACGACAAGTTCGTGCCGAAATCGGCGGCCGAGGCGCTGGCCTTTCCCTTCCTCTGGGTCGCCGATCCCGAGGAGGTGGGAGAGATCCTGTTCCGCGACCTGCGCATCCCCGTCGCCTATGTGCTGCTGCCGCTGACCGGGCTGCTGCTGGCGGGCCGGGCGCTCGCGGCGCGGGCCGGCCGGGCCGGGGCGGGCGGCGCGGCGCGGGCGGGCGTGCCCTGGGCCGCCTCCTATCTGCTGGTCGCGGCAGCGCTGGGCTATCTGGTCTGGCTGAAGCTGTTCGGCATCTACCGCTATCTGGTGCCGCTGGAGATGCTGGCGCCGGTGCTGATCGTGGCGGCGGTTGCGCTGTGGCCGGTGCCGCCACGGGCGCGGGCCGCGCTGGCGGCGGCGCTGCTGGTGCTGGTGACGGTGACGGCGCGGCCGGGCAACTGGAGCCGCATCGCCTGGACCGACCGCTTCGTGGAGGTGCAGGCCCCGGACCTGCCGCACCCCGACGACACCATCGTGCTCCAGGCCGGCTATGCCCCGACCAGTTTCCTCAGCTACGGGTTCCCGCCGCAGGTGCCCTTCCTGCGCCTCCAGAGCTATTTCATCCACCCCGACCACGGCGACATCCTGCTGAACCGCCGCATGGCCGAGCGCATCGCCGCGCACCAGGGCGACTTCTACCTGCTGGTCGCGCACTGGGAGACCTGGACCGCCAGCAGCATCCTGCCGCGCTACGGCCTGCGGGCCGACATGGACGACTGCCGCCCCGTCACCTCCAACCTGGATGAACCGATGATGCTCTGCCGTGTCTACAAGGACGCAGCGGCCCCCGCGGCCCCCGCGCCGGGTGCAGCCCAGCCGGGCTGACGGCGCGCCCGCCCGGCCCCCGCGGAGGCCGTGCTTCCGCCCGATTCCATGCTATCTATCGACGCCAGCCTGCAACGCCAGCCCGCCCTACCGGACCAGACCCCCATGTCCATCCCCGCGACCGCCGCCCCCGCTTCCGATGCCCCGCAGCCCGGCTCCCAGATGGCCGGCTCCCAGATGGCCGGCTCCCAGATGGCCGGTTCCCTGCCGGATGCCGTGACCGCCACCGACCTTGCCCCCGCGCCGCGCCCGCTGGCGCAGGCGACCCCGGCCATTGCCGTGCTGGTGCCCTGCTACAACGAGGAGGCGTCCATCGCCAAGGTGGTGCGCGACTTCCGGGCGGCCCTGCCGGGGTGCGTCGTCTATGTCTACGACAACAACTCCAAGGACCGGACCATCGAGCAGGCGCGCGCCGCCGGCGCCGTCGTCCGCTGCGAGACGCTCCAGGGCAAGGGCAACGTCGTCCGCCGCATGTTCGCCGACGTGGAGGCGGACATCTACGTGATGGTGGACGGGGACGACACCTATGATGCCGGCAAGGCGCCGGAGCTGGTGCGCAAGCTGGTGGACGAACAGCTCGACATGGTGAACGGCGCCCGCGTCGCCGACTGGGAGACCTACCGGCGCGGCCACCGCTTCGGCAACGTGCTGCTGACCACGCTGGTCACCATGGTGTTCGGCAAGCGCACCCAGGACATGCTGTCCGGCTACCGCGTCTTCTCCCGCCGCTTCGTGAAGAGCTTCCCGGTCCTGGCCGGCGGCTTCGAGATCGAGACGGAGCTGGTGGTGCATGCGCTGGAGATGCGCATGCCGATCGGCGAGGTGGAAACGCCGTACAAGGACCGCGCGCCCGGCAGCGTCTCCAAGCTGTCCACCTTCCGCGACGGCTTCCGCATTCTCTGGATGATCGGCAAGCTGATCAAGGAGGAGCGGCCGATGCAGTTCTTCGGGATCGCCTCGCTGCTGCTGGCCATGCTCTCGGTCGGCATCGCCGTGCCGCTGTTCACGGAGTACTTCGCCACCGGGCTGGTGCCGCGCTTCCCCACGGCGGTGCTGGCCACGGGCCTGGGGCTCCTGTCCTTCCTGTCCCTCACCGCCGGCCTGATCCTGGAGACGGTGACCCGCGGCCGGCGCGAGATGAAGCGGCTGAAGTATCTGGAGATCCCGGCGCCCGCCTTCGATCCCGCCGGGATCGGGATGCCGCGGTGAGCGGTCCGGCCGTGGTCCGGCCCGACGCCGGTTCCGCCCCCGGACAGGTCCCGCCGGCCCGGGGCGGCCATCTTCACCGCGAGATGCTGACCTTCGCCGCCATCGGCGTGGGCGGGGCCGCGGTGGACATGGCAGCACTGGCCCTGGCGATGGAGGGGGCGGGGGCGAACTTCTATGTCGGCCGCCTCGTCTCCTATTTCTGCGCCGCCACCTTCACCTGGTACATGAACCGGGTCTTCACCTTCCGCAGCCGCGGCAAGCCCGGTGCCGTCTGGCAGTGGCTGTCCTTCCTGGCGGCCAACGGGGTGGGCGGGGCGGTGAACTACGGCACCTCCTCGGCGGTCGTGGCGGGGGGGCCGTTCCTGCTGCCCGCCGCCCTGTCGCCGCTGCTGCCGCTGCTGCCCTACGCCGCCGTGGCGGCCGGTTCGCTGGCCGGCATGACCTTCAACTTCGTCGCCAGCAAGTGGCTGGTGTTCCGGCACCGCTGAACCGGGCCGGGAGGTCAGGCAGGGCAGGGCGGAGGGGCGGCGTCAGATCCCGGCGCCCTGCTCCACGAACACCGACTCCGGCAGCGAATGGTCCATGGTCCGGGCCGGCACCTCGTCCGACCGGCGCCCGACCAGGCGGGCCGGCACGCCTGCCACCGTGGCGAAGGCCGGGACCGGATGCAGCACGACGCTGCCGGCGCCGATGCGCGCGCACATGCCGACCTGGATGTTGCCCAGGATCTTCGCCCCGGCACCGATCAGCACGCCGTTGCGCACCTTCGGATGCCGGTCCCCGGCCTCCTTGCCGGTGCCGCCCAGGGTGACGCCCTGGAGGATGGAGACATCGTCCCCCACCACCGCCGTCTCCCCGATCACGACGCCCGTGCCGTGGTCGATCAGCACGCGTCGGCCGATGCGGGCGTTGGGATGGATGTCCACCCCGAACCGTTCGGACACGACGGACTGGATATGGAAGGCGACCAGCCTGCGGCCGGCATGCCAGTAGTGCCGCGCCACCCGGTGCGCCTGCAGCGCCTGATAGCCCTTGAAGTGCAGGAAGGGGTGCGCAAGCCCCGCCGCGGCCGGGTCGCGGTCGCGCACGGCGACCAGGTCCTCGGCCGCCGCCTCCACGATGTCGGGGTCGTCCGCCAGCGCCCGGTCGATCAGGTCGGCCAGGGTCGCCACCTCCATCTCCCCGGCCAGCTTGCCGGAGAGCAGTGCGGCCAGTGCCCCCGCCATGTCCGCGTGGCGCAGCACCGAGCGGTCCAGCGGCCGCGCCATGGAGGGCTCGGCCCCCACCAGACAGGCAGCCTCCCGCCGCAGCGCGTCCCACACGGTCGCGGCGGCGCCCGGCCGCTCCCGGCGGGCGGAGTCCATGTTCGCGGTACGGGGCATGCTTTCGGCGCGGGCCATCGCAGTGCAGGCCGTCATCGTCCCTCTCCCGGTCGTTTCCGGTGCTTGCCGGAGTCCTTGTCGATCCGCCGGGCCGGCCCGGCGGGCCGCCCACGGCAGATCATCTAGCACAGGTCCATGTCATTTCATGTCGCAGGGTGCGCATGCCGCAGGGGTGCCGTGCGAGCACATTCTTTCCCGACCACCGGCGCTGTGCGTTCCGTCACGTCCTTGTCCCAACAGCCGCGCCTACAGAATGGCCGCGGCGCATTCCCGCTCCTCCCGCGCCGCTGGTTTACGCGCCGGGGCGCTTGACCATATAAGGGGCCTGACTTTCCGGACCTGATGCCATGGTGCGCCGCTTCCTGAAGATGCACGGGCTGGGCAACGACTTCGTCGTGCTCGACGCCCGCCGCGACCCGCTGCCGCTGACGACGGCGGCGGCCCGTGCCATTGCCGACCGGCACACGGGCGTCGGCTGCGACCAGATCGTCCTGCTGGAGCCGCCGCGGCATCCCGCGGCCGACCTGTTCATGCGCATCCTGAACCCTGACGGCAGCGAGAGCGGGGCCTGTGGCAACGCCACCCGCTGCGTCGCCTCGCTGGTGGCCGACGGGTCCGGCCGGGCCGAGGTGACGGTCGAGACGGCGACGGGCCTTCTGCGCTGCCGCCTGCGCGCCGACGGCTCGGTCACGGTGGACATGGGGCCGGCCCGGCTGGACTGGACGCAGATCCCGCTCGCCGCGGCGCACGACACGCTGCGCGTCCCCGCGGGCGCCGGCCCGTTGCAGGACGCCTGCTGCGTCGGCATGGGCAACCCGCACGCCGTCTTCTTCGTGGACGATGCCGAGGCCGTGGATCTGGCGACCCTGGGTCCCGTGCTGGAGCATCACTCCCTGTTCCCGCAGCGCTGCAACATCGAGGTGGCGCAGGTGCTGGCCCCCGACCATATCCGCATGCGGGTGTGGGAGCGCGGCGCCGGCATCACCCGCGCCTGCGGCAGCGGCTCCTGCGCCACCCTGGTCGCCGCCGCCCGCCGCGGCCTGACCGGCCGGGCCGCCTGGATCGAGCTGGACGGCGGCCGGCTCTGGATCGAATGGCACGGCGACGGCCATGTGCTGATGACCGGCCCGGTCGCCACCGCCTTCACCGGCGAGCTGTCGGAGACGCTGCTGCCCGGGTCCCTGCCCTCAGAGACCCCGCTTCCCGAGACGGTGCCGGCATGAGCGGGGTTCCGCACAAGGACTGCGGTCACGACCATGAGCACGGCCACGGCCACGGCCACGGCCATGACCATGACCACGGCCATGCCGGCGAGGATGCCGCGCCCGCCGTCAGCGGCGGCGACGGGCTGACCGTCGTCACCTTCGGCTGCCGGCTGAACAGCTACGAATCCGAGGTGATGCGCGCCCACGCCCGCACGGCCGGGCTGGACGACGTTGTGATCGTCAACACCTGCGCCGTCACGGCGGAGGCCGAGCGGCAGGCACGCCAGGCGATCCGCCGGCTGCGCCGCGACCGGCCGGGGGCGAAGATCGTCGTCACCGGCTGCGCCGCCCAGGTCAACCCGGATGGTTTCGCCGCCATGGGCGAGGTGGACCATGTGCTGGGCAACGACGCCAAGCTGACCGAGAGCGCCTGGACGGAGTTCGGCGTCGGCGCCAGCGAGCGCGTCCGCGTCAACGACATCATGAGCGTGCGCGAGACCGCCTCCCACCTGATCCAGGGGATGGAGGGGCGGGCGCGCGCCTTCGTGCAGGTCCAGAACGGCTGCGACCACCGCTGCACCTTCTGCATCATCCCCTTCGGCCGCGGCAATTCCCGCTCCGTCCCGATGGGGGAGGTGGTGGCCCAGGTCCGCACCCTGCTCGAGTCCGGCTACCGCGAGGTGGTGCTGACCGGGGTGGACATCACCAGCTACGGCGCCGACCTGCCGGGCACCCCCGCGCTGGGGCAGATGGTGCGCCGGCTGCTGGCGGCTGTGCCGGAACTGCCGCGCCTGCGGCTCTCCTCCCTGGACGCGGTGGAGATGGACGACGATCTCTGGCGGCTGGTGGCGGAGGAGGAGCGGCTGATGCCGCACCTGCACCTGTCGCTCCAGGCCGGCGACGACATGGTGCTGAAGCGGATGAAGCGGCGCCACACGCGCGACGACGCCATCCGCTTCTGCGAGAAGGCCCGCGGCCTGCGCCCCGACATCGTGTTCGGCGCCGATATCATCGCCGGTTTCCCGACGGAGACCGACGCGATGTTCGAGAACAGCCTGCGCATCGTGGAAGAGTGCGGCCTCACCTGGCTGCACGTCTTCCCCTACAGCGCCCGGCCCGGAACGCCCGCCGCGAAGATGCCCCAGGTCCCCGTCCCCGTCCGCAAGGAGCGCGCCGCCCGGCTGCGCGCTGCGGGGCAGGTGGCGGTGGACCGCTATCTGGCCGCCCAGGTCGGGCGCACCGCCGGGGTGCTGGTGGAACGGGCGGGGCTGGGGCGCACCCCCGGCTTCGCCGAGGTCCGGCTGGACGGGACGCACGCGCCCGGCAGCCTGATCCGCTGCCGCCTGACCGGTGTTGACGGCACCATGCTCACCGCTGTGGTCGAGGACTGATGTTCGACTGGTTCAAGAAGAAGAAGCCCGAGGCGCAGACGACGCCGGAGCCCCAGGCGCAGCCGCTGCCCCAGGCGCAGCCGATGCCGGAGGAGACCGCGCCGGTTCCCGACGCGGACGCTGCGCTGCCGCCCGAGGCGGAGCAGGAGACCCTCCCCGCCGCCGGGGAGCCCGCCGCTGCGTCGGACGCCGCCGACGGCGACGACGCGGCTCCTGCGGCTGTCGCCCCTGCTGCCGTGGCCCCTGCCGCCGCGGCCGTCGAGCCCGGCATGGACGACCGGCCCGAGCGCAAGGGCTGGTTCGCCCGGCTGAAGGACGGCCTGTCCAAGTCCACCTCCCGGCTGACCGAGGGCATCTCCGGCATCTTCACCAAGCGCAAGCTGGATGACGAGGCGCTGGAGGAGCTGGAGGAGCTGCTGATCCGGGCCGACCTGGGCCCGACCACGGCGGCCCGGATGACGGCGGGGCTGGCCCGGACGCGCTTCGGCAAGGAGGTCTCGCCGCAGGAGGTGCGCGAGTATCTGGCGGGCGAGGTGCAGAAGCTGGTCGAGCCCGTGGCCCGGCCGCTGGTGATCGAGCCCGAACGGCGGCCGCATGTCATCCTGCTGGTCGGCGTCAACGGCACCGGCAAGACGACCACCATCGGCAAGCTGGCCCGCCAGTTGCGCGAAGAGGGCAAGACCGTCTGGATGGCGGCGGGCGATACCTTCCGCGCCGCGGCCGTCAGCCAGCTCAAGGTCTGGGGCGAGCGCACCGGCTGTCCGGTGGTCGCCAAGGATACCGGCGCCGACGCGGCCGGCCTTGCCTTCGAGGCGCTGGAGAAGGCCCGCGCCGCCGGTGCCGACGTGCTGCTGATCGACACCGCGGGCCGGCTCCAGAACAAGACCGGCCTGATGGAGGAACTGCGCAAGATCGTCCGCGTCATCAAGAAGCTGGACCCCGAGGCGCCGCACACGACGCTGCTGACGCTGGACGCCACCACCGGCCAGAACGCCCACAGCCAGGTGGAGGTGTTCAAGGAGATGGTCGCCATCAACGGCCTGGTCCTGACCAAGCTGGACGGCAGCGCCCGCGGCGGCGTGCTGGTGGCGCTGGCCGAGAAGTTCGGCCTGCCGGTGCATGCCATCGGCGTGGGCGAGGGGGTCTACGACCTGCGCCCGTTCGACGCCCGCCAGTTCGCCCGCGCCCTGGTCGGGTTGGAGGGTTGATCTCCCCGCCGCCGGGGCCGCCGGCGGTCGTGCGCTGAGGCCCGGAACGCCGTTCCGGGCCTTCTTCTTGAGGGTCAAGGGTGGAAACCGCCACCCGTTCGCCGTCCTTGCCACTCTTTCGCCACACCGGCAGGCGCTCCCGCGGGGCGATGCCCGGAAGCCGACGGAATCCGGGCCTTCCGGGCCTTGGCACAGCGGTTGCAATTCTCCCTGGGCAAGGAAGACGCCCAACCCTGGAGGAAGAGACCATGGCCACCATCACCGCCTTCGCCGCCGCCATCCCGACCCCGACGCCCGTCGCCACCCGCGCCCGCACGCTGCGCAGCCGGCTCACCCGGCGCCGGACCACGGCGGCGACCCGGCCGGCGCGGATGGCCGCTCCGCTGCGGGCCGTGCAGACGCTGCCGGTGGCGGGCGAGCGCCCCGCGGGCCTGCTGGCCCGGATCGGCGAGTGGGTGCCGGGCGTGGAGGTGCTTCCCGTGCTGGCCGTCGCGGTGGTGCAGATCGCCTGTCTGGTCCAGATCTTCTGATCCGTTCCCCGTTCCCCGTTCCGCCCTTGGCGCCGGCGCACTGCCCCGCCGGTCGCCCCCTTGGCCCCGCGCTTCCGCGCGGGGCTTTTCTTTGGCCGTGGCATCGCTGCGACGCCCCGTGCGGAGCGGCTGTTGGCGTGCGGCGGATGTTTGGCTACTGTGGGTCCCTTGGTTCCCGGGGACGTATTCCATGACCGACGACGCGCTGCTCTGCCTTGTCTATGTCAGTCGGGCGGTGGTCCCGATGGGCGATGCCGAGCTGTTGTCGCTGCTGCGCCAGGCGCGCGCCGCCAACAGCCGGGTCGGCATCACGGGACTGCTGCTGTTTCGTCATGGCCGCTTCATGCAGGCCCTGGAAGGCCCGAACCATGCGGTCCACGGGCTCTATTCCCGTATCTGCCTGGACCCGCGCCATACCGACGTGACGACCCTGATCAAGTTCCGGCCGGAGGGACGGGCCTTCGCCGGCTGGAGCATGGGTTTCGCCCATGTGGACCGCATCCCGGAGTCGGACCGGGCCGGCTTCAGCTCTTTCCTCCAGGACGATTTCGATCCGGCGCACTGGACAGGCGCCCCGCACCGGGCGGTGCGCCTGCTCCAGGCCTTCAAGGAAGTGGACAACCTCGTGGAGGTGTAGGCGCGGCGCCTTACTCCAGCATGACCCCAAGGGCCGCGGACCAGCGGGGCGGGGCGTCGCGGTACTGGAACAGGGCGGCGATGCCGTGGGTGTCGGCCAGCGCCAGCCCGTCCGCGTCGCCGGCGGCGAACAGCGCCGTCGCCCAGGCGTCGGCGCGCATGCAGTCCGCCGCCACGACGCTGACACTGGCAAGGTCGCCGTAGCGGTCGGCCGCCCCCGGCCGGCGGACGATGTGGCTGACCGGACGGCCGTCCCGCACATGGCGGCGGCGATAGTCGCCCGAACTGGCGAGCGCGCAGCCGCACAGGGCAACCCGCCAGCCGCCGGGCGTGCCGTCGGGGTTCTCCAGGGCGACCCACCAGGGGGTCAGGTCGGGCTTGATCCCGGCGCCGACGAACTCGCCGCCGATCTCCACCAGGAAGCACTCGATGCCCAGCGCGCGCAGGGCGTGGCCCATGCCGTCCACGGCATGGCCCTTGGCGATCGCGGACAGGTCGAGCCAGAGTCCGCCCGGCTGGGTGATGCGCTCGGCTCCGGCCCCGGCTCCACCCCCCGTTCCGGTCACGGCGGCCAGCGCCCGCCAGCCGCCCGGTGCGTGCGGGGGCGGTTGTGGTCCGGGAGCGCCGGGCGGAACCCAGGGCGCCGGGGTGAAGCCGCGGCGGTTGACCTCCGCGGCCAGACAGGGATCGAAGGCGCCGTCCGTTGCCGCCGCCACCTCCAGGGCCGCCGCCAGCACCTGCCGGAACCCGGCCGGCATCTCCAGCGTCGTGCCGGCCGGTGCCCCGTTGAAGCGGCAGATGAAGGAGGACGGCTCCCAGGTGCTCATCTCCGCGATGGTGCCGGCGAAGACCGCCTGCACCGCCGCCTCCACCCCCGCCGGGTCGGTTCCGGCCGGGGCGTGGCAGCGCAGCGACCAGTCCGTCCCCATGGTCCGGCCGGCCAGCGCCAGCCGGATGCTGTCCGGCGGCGGGCGGCGGGCTTCCCCGCGCGCCAGCGCCACCGGGATCAGGGGGCGGGCCTCGGTCGCCAGGAGGTCCCCGGCCACGGCGCGGCCCCCGGTCACGGCGCGGCCCCCTGTCATCACGGGGCGGCGGCCTCGACGGTCGCCACGTAGGACATCATGCGGTCCATCTCCAGCCCCTCGACCGTCGTCCGGCCGCGCGACTGGGCGTTCAGCCAGTAGCGGCCGGGCTCCGCCACGGTGAAGGCGACGGCGCCGTCGGCCCCCGTCTCCAGCTCCTGCGTGGCGGGCTTGTCGCGGTACTGGTCGCCGGCCTTCACGATGGTGACCTTGAGGCCCGCCGCCGGTTCGCCGTTCAGCAGCAGCTTCAGGGTGGCCTTCTCCCCGGCGACGATGTCGTTGGGGTGGGTGACGGGCAGCAGTTCCAGCCCTCTGCCCGTCGGCTTCAGGGCGGTGTCGTTCGGCGCGCCCAGGGTGACGAAGGTCTCCACCCGCCGCATGGACTGGATGAACTTCGCCTCCGGCTTGGACTCCAGCCCGGCCTTGCGCAGTTCCTCCAGGGTGCCGCGGCGGCGCTTCTGCTCGCCGTCCTCCTTCCAGAGCGCGATGAAGACGGCTCCCTCCTCGGCGATGCGGTAGGTGCCGTCCTTCTCCAGCTTCAGGTCGAAGACGGAGCGCAGCTTGCCCCGGTGGGCGTTCTCCAGCGCCACGGGGGCACCGTCCGGCCCGGTGACGGACAGCCCGTTCAAGGGCAGCGGCACATGGTTGGGCACGAACAGGTCGTTGGAGATCGCCCCGTCCACCGTGATCCACTGGTCGGTGCCGGACAGGGTGAAGGTGGAGGGCTCCAGCCACATGCGATGGGCCTGGGCGGTGCCGGTCGCGGTGGCCAGAAGCAGGGCCGCCAGCAGCGTCGCCCGTGTCGCGGTGCGCGTCATTGTTCCAAACCCCTTTTCTTGTTCAGCGTCGGTCGTGGGAGCGCGGGCCGCCGTGCCCGCTCAGGGTGCCTGCACCAGGGTCAGGCGGATGCCGCCCAGCTCGGTCTCGCCCCTGGCTTCGGCCTTGGCCGTGCCGGGCCAGGTGAAGGGGATGCTGACCAGCTCGCGGCCGCCGACCTCGCGCGCCGCTTCCACCTGCAGGACATACTCGCCCGGCGGCAGCGCCTTCAGCGGGCCGGCGTCGCCGGCATAGGTCAGGACATGGGCGCCGGGGGCGCGGGTCGGCCCGGAGACGCCGTCCACCGGCATCTCCAGCGTGCGGCCGATGCGGCGCCACCACTGGCGCAGGTCCTTCAGCCAGCTCTCGCCCTCGCCCTCGGGGCCGTCCTCCTGGGCGTACCAGACCTCCAGCGTGGCGGCGACGGACTGGTCGGGCCGGGCGACCCAGACGGCGACATAGGGGCGGTGGTACTCGGCCACCTTGAGCTGGGGAAGCTCGACCTCCACCACCATCTCGTCGGCCAGGGCGGGGCCGCCCAGCAGGCCGAGTCCGGCGATCATCAGAAGGGCACGCATCGGGTCCTCACGCATGGACGAAGAAGACGAGAAGAAGCACCGGCAGCGCGAGGCCGGCCACGGCCAGCGGCCAGGTGGAGGGGCGCTTGCCGGCGTGGATCTGCAACAGCCACAGCCCGGTCAGGCAGAAGACGATGCAGGCCGCCGAGAAGATGTCGAGGAACCAGGACCAGGCCTTGCCGGTGTGGCGGCCCTTGTGCAGGTCGTTCAGATAGGCGATGGCGCCGCGGGTGGTCAGCTCGTAGACGACGGCGCCGCTCTCGCGCTCGATGGACAGCCAGGCGTCCCCGCCCGGCCGCGGCAGGCCGACATAGACCTCGTCCGGGCTCCACTCCGCGGGGCGGCCGGACAGGCCGATGTCCAGCGCCTCCTCAACGAAGGCCGCGACCGCGGGGGGCAGGGCGTCGCTGCGGCCCTTCTCCGGCCCGGCCGCCAGTTCGGCCAGCAGCGGCTCCGGAAGCTGCGCCTGCCGTTCGCTGACGACGGGCTCGGCCGGGATGTCGGCGGCGTGGTTCAGGGTGATGCCGGTGACGGCGAATCCCAGCATGCCCAGCAGGCAGATCGCGCCGGAGATCCAGTGCCAGGTGCGGGCCTGCCGCTTCCAGAAGCCGGCCCGCCCGGCCCGCGGGTCGGCCGCCACGGGGTGCGGGCGGGGGTCGATCTTGGCGATGGGCGGATGGCGCATGCAGGACGGCGGGAGGCGACGGGCAGGGGGCCGGCGGGGAACGGCACCCGCTGCATGCCACAGCCTCCGGCGTCTCTGCAAATCGTTTTTAATTGCAGAACGGGTGCGCGGCGTCGCGGCGCAGGCAGATCGCAGGGCAGGCAGATCGCGGCGCCCGGAAAGCAGAAGGCCGCCGGATCGCTCCGGCGGCCTTCGGGTCGGGACCGTCCCTGTCCGGCTTCAGGCTCTCGCCGTCAGCCCGCAGGCTTCAGCCCGCAGGTCTCAGCCCATGGCCTTCAGCATGGTGCTGCCCAGGCTGGCCGGGCTGTCGGCGACATGCACGCCGGCGGCGCGCAGGGCATCGACCTTGAAGTCGGCCGTGTCGTTGCCGCCGGAGATCACCGCGCCGGCATGGCCCATGCGGCGGCCCGGCGGGGCGGTGCGGCCGGCGATGAAGCCGACGACCGGCTTCTTCAGGCCGCTTTCCTTGATGAACTCGGCGCCCTTGACCTCGGCATCGCCCCCGATCTCACCGATCATGATGATGCCTTGGGTCTCCGGGTCCTCGGCGAACATCTGGAGCGCATCGACGAAGCTGGTGCCGTTGACCGGATCGCCGCCGATGCCGATGCAGGTGCTCTGCCCCAGCCCGGCCGCCGTGGTCTGCGCCACCGCCTCATAGGTCAGCGTGCCGGAGCGGCTGACGATGCCGATCTTGCCGCGGCGGTGGATGTGGCCCGGCATGATGCCGATCTTGCACTCGTCCGGGGTGATGACGCCCGGGCAGTTCGGACCGATCAGGCGGGTGCCGCTGTCCTGCAGCGCGCGCTTGACCTTGACCATGTCCAGGACCGGGATGCCCTCGGTGATGCAGACGACCAGCGGGATGCCGGCGTCGATCGCCTCCAGGATGGCGTCGGCCGCGAACGGCGGCGGCACGTAGATGACGCTGGCGTTGGCGCCGGTCTTCGCCACGGCGTCGGCCACCGTGTCGAACACCGGCAGGTCCAGGTGCGTGGTGCCGCCCTTGCCGGGGGTCACGCCGCCGACCATGCGGGTGCCGTAGGCGATGGCCTGCTCGGAATGGAAGGTCCCCTGCGCGCCGGTGAAGCCCTGGCAGATGACCTTGGTGTCCTTGTTGACGAGAACGGCCATGGTTACGCGGCCTCCTTCACGGCCTTGACGATCTTCTCGGCGGCGTCGGCCAGATTGTCGGCGGACAGGATCGGCAGACCGCTCTCGGCCAGGATCTTCTTGCCCAGATCGACGTTGGTGCCCTCCAGCCGGACGACCAGCGGGACGTGCAAGGACACCTCGCGGGCCGCCGCCACCACGCCGTCCGCGATCACGTCGCAGCGCATGATGCCGCCGAAGATGTTGACCAGGATGCCCTCGACATGCGGGTCGGAGAGGATCAGCTTGAAGGCGGTGGTGACGCGCTCCTTGGTGGCGCCGCCGCCGACATCCAGGAAGTTGGCCGGCTCGCCGCCATAGAGCTTGATGATGTCCATCGTCGCCATGGCGAGGCCGGCGCCGTTCACCATGCAGCCGATGTTGCCGTCCAGCTTGACGTAGTTCAGGCCGTGGCGGGTGGCCTCGGTCTCCGACGCCTCCTCCTCGGACTCGTCGCGCAGCTCCTCGATCTCGTGATGGCGGTAGAGCGCGTTGTCGTCGAAGTTGACCTTGGCATCCAGGGCCAGCACCTCGCCGCTGCCGGTGACGACCAGCGGGTTCACCTCGACCAGGCTCATGTCCAGGTCGGTGAAGGCCTTGTACATGCCCAGCAGGAACTTCGTGCAGGCGCCGACCTGCTTGCCCTCAAGACCCAGGGCGAAGGCGACCTTGCGGGCGTGGTAGCCCTGCAGGCCCTGCACCGGGTCGATGGCGACCTTGACGATCTTCTCGGGGCTGGTGTGGGCGACCTCCTCGATCTCCATGCCGCCCTCGGTGGAGGCGACGATGGTGATGCGGGAGGTGGCGCGGTCCAGCAGCATGGAGAGGTACAGCTCGCGCTTGATGTCGGCCCCTTCCTCCACGTAGATGCGCTTGACCTCCTTGCCCTCCGGGCCGGTCTGCTTGGTCACCAGCACCTTGCCCAGCATGGCGTCGGTGCTGGCGACGACGTCGTCGATCGACTTGACGACGCGGACGCCGCCCTTGCCGTTCGGATCATCCTTGAAGCGTCCCGCTCCGCGTCCGCCGGCATGGATCTGGGACTTCACCACCCAGACCGGACCGCCAAGCTCCTTGGCCACCGCGCGGGCCTCTTCGAGCGTGTAGGCGACGCCGCCCCGGGGCACCGCGACGCCATACTTCTTCAGCAGGCTTTTGGCCTGATACTCATGGATGTTCATGCGGGATCGCCGGCTTCTGTGGAGTGGGACGATCCGGCCTTCCCAGCGCCGCCCGGGACGGGCCCGCAAGGTCGGCCGCGCGCGGGGGACCCCCGCGCGGGCGCACTTTAACACCGTGTGCGTCATCTTCAACAACCCAGCGCCCCTCTCCTGAAGGATGGTTGCGCGGGCGGGCGGGGCGTGCCCGGGACGGGCAGCGGGAGACCGGCAGAAAGGGCCGCAGACAGACGAAAGGCGCGGCCGTTGCCGACCGCGCCTTCGCCCGGGAAGACCGGCCCCGCGGGACGGGGCCGGGCTTGTGCCTCAGTTCACGCCGGCATTCGGCTCCGGCGGGGTCAGGCCGCGGTTGCGCAGCAGCGCGTCCACCTTCGGCTCCCGGCCGCGGAAGTTGATGTAGGCGTCCATCGGCTCCTTGGTGCCGCCGGCGCTGAAGACGTTGTCGTACAGCTTCTTCGACAGTTCGGGGTCGAAGATGTTGCCCTTCTCCTTGAAGGCGTCGAAGCCGTCCGCGTCCAGCACCTCGGCCCACATGTAGCTGTAGTAGCCGGCCGAGTAGCCATCGCCGGAGAAGACGTGGCTGAAGGCCGGCGAGCGGTGCCGCATCACGATCTCCTTCGGCATGCCGAGCTTCTTCAGCGTGTCGGCCTCGAACCTGGAAACATCCAGGTCCTTGGCGTCCTTCAGGGCATGGAACTCCAGGTCCACCAGCGCCGAGGCCAGGTATTCGACCGTGGCGAATCCCTGGTTGAAGTTGCGCGCGGCCAGGATCTTGTCCAGCAGTTCCTTCGGGATCGGCTTGCCGGTCTGGTAGTGGACGGCGAACTTCTGCAGGATTTCCGGCTGCTCCACCCAGTGCTCAAGCACCTGGCTGGGGAACTCCACGAAATCGCGCAACACGCTGGTGCCCGAGAGGTACGGGTAGGTCACGTCGGACAGCATGCCGTGCAGGCCGTGGCCGAACTCGTGGAACAGCGTGTTGGCGTCGTCGAAGGACAGCAGCACCGGCGCGCCGGGTGCACCCTTGTTGAAGTTGTTGTTGTTGACGACGATCGGACGGATGTCGCCGCGCAGCTTCTCCTGGTCGCGGTAGCTGGACATCCAGGCGCCGCTGCGCTTGGACGGGCGCGCGAAATTGTCGGACAGGAAGACGGCGACATGCTTGCCGTTCTTGTCCTTCACCTCGTAGGCGCGGACATCCGGGCTGTAGAGCGGGACGTCCTTCAGCTCGGTGAAGGTCACGCCGAAGAGCTGGTTGGCGGTGTAGAACATCGCCTCGACCATCTTGTCGAGCTGGAAGTACGGCTTCACTTCCGACTCGTCCAGGTCGAACTTGGCCTTGCGGACCTTCTCGGCGTAGTAGCGCCAGTCCCAGGGCTGGATCTCGATGTTCTGGCCTTCCTGGCGGGCCATCTCCTGCAGCATGTCGCGCTCCTGCGCGGCGCGGGCCTTGGCCGGCTCCCACACCTTCAGCAGCAGCTCCTCCGCGGCGGCCGGCGTCTTCGCCATGGTATCGGCCAGCTTGTAGTCCGCGAAGGTGGGATAGCCCATCAGGTTCGCCCGCTCGATGCGGAGCTGGACGATCTCCTTGATCAGGCCCTTGTTGTCATGCTCGTCGCCGTTGTCGCCGCGGGAGATCCAGGCCTTGAAGGCCTTCTCGCGCAGGTCGCGGCGGTCGGAGAAGGTGAGGAACGGCTCGATCGAGGAGCGCGACAGGGTGACGACGTACTTGCCCGGCATGCCCCGGTCGGCCGCCGCCTGGGCTGCGGCCTGACGCACGAACTCCGGCAGGCCGGCAAGGTCGCGCTCGCCGTCCAGTTCCAGCTTGAACGACTTCTCGTCGGCCAGCACGTTCTGGCTGAACTGGGTGGAGAGGGTGGCCAGCTTCTGGGTGATCGCGGCCAGACGCTGCTTCTTCTCCTCCGGAAGCTGGGCGCCGGCGCGCACGAAGTTCAGGTGGATGCGCTCCACCAGCCGCTTCTGCTCCGCCGTCAGGTTCAGGGAGTCGCGCTTCTGGTAGATCGCGTCGATGCGGGCGAACAGCTTCGGGTTCAGCGAGATTTCGCTGTTGTGCTTCGCCAGCACCGGCGCCAGCTCAAGCTGGATCTTCTCCAGTTCGTCGTTCGTGTTCGACGAGGACAGGTTGAAGAAGACGTTGGCGACATCGGTCAGCAGAACGCCGCTGCGCTCCATCGCCTCGAAGGTGTTGGCGAAGGTCGGCTTCTCCGGGTTCTCGGCGATCGCCTTGATCTCGGCCTTGTGCTGCTCCATCCCGCGCTCGAAGGCGGGGGTGAAGTGCTCCGGCTTGATCTTGTCGAACGGCGGGATGCCGAACGGCGTCTTCCACTCGGTGAAGAAGGGGTTCGTCCCGGCCTTCTCGGTTCCCTTGGTCTGGGTCGCCGCCGCGGCCGGTGCCGCCGCCAGGACCATCGCCCCCGCCCCGCCGAAGGCCGCCATCAGGGCGACCACGCTGATGCCGTTCACGAGCGCTTTCCTCATCAGGATTCCCTGCCCATTACATAGTGTATCGGATGCGCCCGGGACAGATGACCAGGGTCGGGGCCCCCGGCGCGGAGGCTCGAACCTGCGCGGTCGGGAGGACCAGTTCAAGACCCTTTTTGGCACAGGCCGATGGGGCCGCTTGCCCCCGACCGCGGGCCGGTCGGGCCGGAATCAGGTGCGCCAGAAGGACGGGCTCAGCATCACCAGCAGGGTGAACAGCTCCAGCCGGCCCATCAGCATGGCGAGCGACAGGATCCACTTGGCCTCGTCCTCCAGCGGCTTGAAGTTGCCCGCCGGGCCGATGATGGTGCCCAGGCCGGGGCCGATATTGCCCAGCGCCTGGGCCACGCCCGTGACCGAGGTGACAAGGTCCAGCCCGGTGGCCGCCAGGAGCTGGGTGAACACGAACATCGTGCCGATGTAGATGGAGATGAAGCTCATCACCGACAGGATGATGTCGCTGTCCACCGGCTTGCCGTTGTAGGAGAGCGGGATCACCCGGTTCGGGCTGATCAGGCGGGTCATCTGGGCCCACAGGGTCAGCCACAGGATCTCGAAGCGCATGATCTTCACGCCGCCCGCCGTCGATCCGGTGCAGCCGCCGGTGAACAGCAGCACGAAGAACAGCGCCACCGCCGGCGAGCCCCAGAGCGTGTAGTCCGCCGAGGCGAACCCCGTCGTCGTCACCACCGAGACGACGTTGAAGGTGGCCTGACGCAGCGCCTCCTCGGCCGGCATGTGCTGGACGATCCCGAGATAGAGGGCGAGGCCCAGCGAGGAGACCGCCAGCAGCCCCAGGAAGGCGCGCACCTGCGTGTCCCGCAGCAGCGGACGGGCATCGCCGCGGACAAGGCTGACATAGCGGACGAAGGGCAGGGACCCCAGGATCATGAAAACGATCAGCGTCCAGTGGATCGCCGGTTCGCGCCAGTAGCCGACGCTGGCATCCTCGGTCGAGAAGCCCCCGGTCGAGAGCGCGGCCATGGCGTGGCAGATGGAATCGAAGGCATCCATCCCCGAGACCATCAGGGCGGCGGTGCAGATGCAGGTGAGGGCCAGATAGATCCAGCAGAAGGCGAGCGCCAGATCGCTGGCCCGCGGCACCACCTTGTCCGACTTGTCCGAGGATTCGGAGCGGAAGAGCTGCATGCCGCCGACGCGCAGGAACGGCAGGATGACGATGCCCATGCCGACGATGCCGATGCCGCCCAGCCATTGCAGCAGCGCCCGCCACAGCAGGATCCCCGGCGGCAGGTCGCCCAGCCCCGTGATCACCGTCGATCCCGTCGTCGTCAGGCCCGACATGGCCTCGAAGAAGGCATCGGCGAAGCCCAGCCGCAGCGACGACAGCATGAAGGGCAGCGAGGAGAACAGGCAGACGATGATCCAGGCCAGACTGGTCAGGACGAAGGTCTGCCGCAGGTTCAGGCTGATCCCGTGGGTGCGGTTGGTCAGCACCAGCAGGACCGCGAAGAACAGGGTCAGCGCGCCCGAGACGGCGAAGACCTGCCAGTCGGGGCTGCCCGCGGCGAGGTCCGCCGACATGGGAACCAGCATGGCGCCGGCAAGGACGATGAGAAGGTAACCGATCACATAGAGGATCGGCCTGACGTCGAGAACGGCCATCTTGGACCACGTAGTGCGCCGTCACCAGGGGACGGCCATTCCAGAACCCCATGCTTACACGTTTTATCGGGCCTTTGCAGCCCGTCGTGCATGTGCAGCATCGCCGGCGCAGCCGGGTCCGGGCTGCCCGGCGCGGACCGCGCCGCCGCCGGGCTCAGGGGGCGGCCGGCGTCCGCGTATCCGGGAGGCCCGGCTGCGGCACCTGGACCCCGAACAGCATGTCGATCCGGTCGCCGTTCCGCGACAGGGGGCAGAGCAACCTCACATAGTTCATGTACTTGCCGTCATGGCGGCGGAATTCCTCCGTGAACAGCAGCGGCTGGCGCTGCTCCACCGTCAGGCAGTATTCGCGGAAGACCTGTTCGTGCTTGCCGTCGAGGTCGATATCCTGAAGTCTGCAACCTGTGATCTCCTGTCCGAACCGTTCAACGATGTCGGTCCCGGCAAGCCGGATGCGGAAATCCATCGGGTCGTAGCAAACGTCCACAAGCAGCACGAAGGGCAGTATTCTGATTATTTCAGAGGGATCAATATCCGCTCTTGCCGGAATTTCCCGGCCATTCCGGAGCGAGTCCCAATACGTGAAGGCCTGGTGAATTCGGCTGTCGGTCAGGCTCGCCGGATCGAAGTTCATTCAGACAGTTCTCCTGCACCGGCGCGCGATACCGGCGGTTCCCCCAGGGCCCGATTGGTCGGGCCGGTTTTGCGGACAACTGTAAGAGGGTTCCGGTCAGCGGCGCAACGGGAACAGCTACGCTGCCCGTCCGTCCAGCGGGCGGCCTGGCCAGCGGGCGACCTGGACGTCAGATGGCAGCACCGTCGGTCAGCGGGTCCTCGCCCGTCACGCCCAGGCGGTCCAGCCGGCGGACGATCTCCAGCGCCGCCTCCTCGGGCGACAGGGCCAGCGTGTCGATCCGGATGTCGGGGGTCTCGGGCGCTTCGTAGGGGCTGTCGATGCCGGTGAACTGCGCGATCTCGCCGCGGCGTGCGCGGCGGTACAGGCCCTTCACGTCGCGGCCTTCCGCCACCTCCAGCGGCGTATCCACGAACACCTCCAGGAAGCCGCCCGGCGGCAGCAGGTCCCGCGCCATCCGCCGGTCGGCCCGGAAGGGGGAGATCAGCGAGACCAGCACGATCAGGCCCGCATCGGCCATCAGCTTCGCCACCTCCGCCACGCGGCGGATGTTCTCCGTCCGGTCGGCGGCGCCGAAGCCCAGGTCGCGGGTCAGGCCGTGGCGCAGATTGTCGCCGTCCAGCAGGAAGGTGTGGCGGCCGTCGGCATGCAGCTTCTTCTCCACCAGATTGGCGATGGTGGACTTGCCCGCGCCCGACAGGCCGGTGAACCAGAGCACGCAGGGCCGCTGGCCCTTCAGCGCGGCGCGGCCCTCGCGGGTGACGTCGTGCGCCTGCCAGCGGACATGCGCCGTCCGGCCCAGCGGCGCGCGCAGCAGGCCCACCCCCACCGTGTCGTTGCTGAAGCGGTCGATCAGGATGAAGCCGCCGGTGGTGCGGTTGCGCGTATAGGGGTCGAAGGCGACCGGCTGGTCGAGCGACAGCTCGCACAGGCCGATGCCGTTCAGCTCCAGCGTGGCGGCCGGGCGCAGGGTGCCGCTGTTCACGTCGATGCCGTGCCGGATGGTGTCCACCGTGGCGGTCACGGTGCGGGTGCCGAGCTTCAGCAGGTAGGGACGGCCGGGCGCCAGCGCCTCCTCCGCCATCCAGACGAGCGTCGCCTCGAAGCGGTCGGCCACGCCCGGCGGATCGTCCGGCGGGGCCAGCAGGTCGCCGCGGCTGACGTCGATCTCGTCCGTCAGGGTCAGGGTGACGGACTGGCCGGCCACAGCCTGCTCCCGGTCGCCGTCCGCGGTGACGATGCGCGCCACCCGGCTGCGTCGGCCGGACGGGTAGACGGCGACCGGATCGCCCGGCCGCACCGTGCCCGACGCCACCAGCCCGGCGAAGCCGCGGAAATCCGCATGCGGGCGGGAGACCCACTGCACCGGCAGGCGGAAGGGGGCGTATTCCGCGATCCCCGCCCCGGCGGCCGGGAGCGTCTCCAGCGTCCGCAGCAGGCTCGCGCCGCCGTACCAGGGCATGCGGGCGCTGGCCTCCACCACGTTGTCGCCGGCCAGTGCCGACAGCGGGATCGGCAGGATGGTGGAAAAGCCCAGCGGGGCCGCGAATTCCCGGTACTCGGCGACGATCCGCTCGAACGCCGCCTGCGACCAGCCGACCAGGTCCATCTTGTTGACCGCCAGCACCACCTGCCGGATGCCGATCAGGGAGACCAGGAAGCTGTGCCGGCGGGTCTGGGTCAGGATGCCCTTGCGCGCGTCCACCAGGATGACGGCGACATCGGCGGTGGAGGCGCCGGTGATCATGTTGCGGGTGTACTGCTCGTGGCCCGGCGTGTCGGCCACGATGAACTTGCGGTGCTCCGTGGCGAAGAAGCGGTAGGCCACGTCGATGGTGATGCCCTGTTCCCGCTCCGCCGCCAGCCCGTCCACCAGCAGCGCGAAGTCCAGCGCCCCGTCCTGGGTGCCCAGCCGGCGGCTGTCCGCCTCCAGGGCGGCGATCTGGTCTTCGAACAGCGACTTCGATTCATAGAGCAGCCGGCCGATCAGCGTGCTCTTGCCGTCGTCCACGCTGCCGCAGGTGATGAAGCGCAGCAGGTCCTTGGTCCGGTGCGCCTCCAGATACTGGCCGATATCGTCGGCGATCGGCTCGCGTCCGGCTGCCGGCCGGACGGAAAGGGTCAGGTCCGGCGCCATCAGAAATAGCCCTCGCGCTTCTTCTGCTCCATGGAGGAGCTGGAGTCCCTGTCGATGACGCGGCCCTGGCGTTCGGAGCTGCGGGTCAGCAGCATCTCCCGGATCACGGCGGGCAGGGTATCGGCGTCGCTCTCGATGGCGCCGGTCAGGGGATAGCAGCCCAGGGTGCGGAAGCGGACCCGGCGCAGTTCCGGCACCTCGCCGGGCGCCAGCGGCAGGCGATCGTCGTCCACCATGATCAGCGCCCCGTCGCGCCGCACGACCGGCCGCTCGGCCGCGAAGTAGAGCGAGGGCAGGGGGATGCCCTCGCGCTGGATGTACTGCCAGATGTCCAGTTCGGTCCAGTTGGACAGGGGGAAGACGCGGAGGCTCTCCCCCTTGTGCCGGCGCGCGTTGTAGAGGTTCCAGATCTCCGGCCGCTGCCGCTTCGGGTCCCAGGCGTGCCGGGCCGTGCGGAAGCTGAAGACGCGTTCCTTGGCCCGGCTCTTCTCCTCGTCCCGCCGGGCCCCGCCGAAGGCGGCGTCGAAGCCGTGGCGGTCCAGCGCCTGCTTCAAGGCCTCGGTCTTCATCACCTGGGTGTGCAGGGCGGACCCGTGGCTGACCGGGCCGATGCCGCGCGCCAGCCCCTCCGGGTTGGTGTGGACCAGCAGGTCCAGCCCCAGCCGGCGGGCCGTGGCGTCGCGGAAGGCGATCATCTCCCGGAACTTCCAGGTCGTGTCCACATGCAGCAGCGGAAAGGGCGGCTTCGCCGGGTAGAACGCCTTCATCGCCAGGTGCAGCATGACGGCGCTGTCCTTGCCGATGGAATAGAGCATCACCGGGTTCTCCGCCTCGGCCACGACCTCGCGCAGGATGTGGATGCTCTCGGCCTCCAGCCGTTCCAGATGGGTCAGGCCGGCCGCTTCCGGCAGCGGGACGCCCCCCGGCGGGCCGTCCGGCTGCGCTGCGCCCGGCCCGTCAACCCTGTCCAACACGGTATCCAACCCCTTCGGCGTCATGATGCTTCCGGACCTTCCCTCGGGGTCCCGTGGCCGGGACCTGGTTCCTGCGCGCGTCGTCCCGTTCAGCCCTTGCTCCGTTCAGCCGGCGGGGGCGGGCCGGTGGATGCCGCACTCCGTCTTGCCCTGGCCGCGCCAGCGCCCGGCGCGGATGTCCTCGCCCGGCGCCACCCGGTCGGTGCAGGGCATGCAGCCGATGGACAGGAAGCCGTCCGCCTCCAGCGGGTGGCGCGGCAGGCCGTGCCGGTCCAGGTAGGCGGTCAGGTCCTGCCGCGACCAGCCGGCCAGCGGGTTCACCTTGATCCGCCCGTCCGCCGCCTCGACCGCCGGCAGCACGGCCCGCGTCGCCGCCTGGAAGCGCTTGCGCCCCGTGATCCAGGCGTCGAACGGGGCGAGCGCCCGCCCCAGCGGCCGCACCTTGCGCAGGGCGCAGCAGGCGCCGGCATCGCGCCGCCAGAGGCCGCCGTCGGCGTCCTCGCGCGCCTCTTCCGCCGGGTCGGGGCCGGGGCTGCGCAGGTCCGTCAGGCCCAGCAGGGCCACCAGCCGGTCGCGGTAGCGCAGCGTCTCTCCGAACAGCTTGCCGGTGTCGATGAAGATCACCGGCACGCCCGGGTCGATCTCCGCCACCATGTGGAGCAGCACCGCGCTCTCCGTCCCGAAGGAGGAGACGAGCGCGATCCGGCCCTTGAGGTCCCCGGTCAGCAGCGGGCGCAGCAGTTCGGCCCCGTGCAGGTGCCCGTAGCGGGCGGCGAGGTCGGCGGCGTGCGCCACCGGGTCGGTCCGGTCTTCCGTCTGGGCCTGGGTCACGCTCCACCTCCCGCCGCCAGCCGGCGGCGCAGCAGGGAAACCGGGGCGGCCGCGTCCATGGCCGGCTGGTAGGCGATGCCGATGCCCTCCAGCGCCGCGGCCCAGGCGGCGGGATCGCGGTCGTCGGGCATCTCCACCGTGTCGAAGCCGCAGCGCAGCAGGAAGCGGTACTGGTCGGGCAGGGTGTGCCCGACGGCCCGGATCTCGCCCCGGAAGCCGTAGCGTTCGCGCAGCTCCCGCGCCGTGGAGAAGCCGCGGCCGTCGCGGAACTTCGGGAACTCGACCGCGACCAGGGACAGGAGGTCCAGGAACTCCGCCACCTCCGGCGCCAGTTCGGCACTGGTCAGCTTCACACCGAGGAACCGGGCACTGGGGGGCCGAACATCGGGGGGCAGGACACCGGGGGGCCTTCCCCGCAGGTCCTCCGCTTCCCGCCGCAGCCGGGACAGGGTGACGATCACCGGCCCGTCGAGGGGCAGGGGCACGCCGTCCGGGACGAAGGTCCAGCGGTCGGGGACCGGGCGGCCGTTCTCAAGCAGCGCCATGGAGCGCCTCCTTGAACGGGGCATGGCCGAGACGGCGCAGCGTGTCGATGAACCGCTCGCCCTCGCCCCTCAGGTCGAGGTACGTGCGGACAACGGTTTCGACCGCGTCCACGATCCCGGCGGCGTCGAAGCCGGGACCCGTTATTTCCGCCAGTTCCGCCTGCGGCCCGGGGTCGCCCCCCAGAAGAAGCTGGTAGAATTCCTCCCCCTTCTTGTCCACGCCCAGGATGCCGATGTGGCCGACATGGTGGTGGCCACAGGCGTTGATGCAGCCGCTGATCTTGATGCGCAGCTCACCGATCGCGTGCTGCCGGTCCAGGTCGGCGAAGCGGGTGGCGATGGCCTGGGCGATGGGGATGGAACGGGTGTTCGCCAGGGCGCAGTAATCCAGCCCCGGGCAGGCGATGATGTCGCTGACCAGCCCCGCATTCGCGGTGCCCAGCCCGATCGCCTCCAGCCCCTGCCAGAGCGCGTACAGCTCGTCCTTGCGGACATGCGCCAGCACCAGGTTCTGCTCGTGGCTGACCCGCACCTCCCCGAAGCTGAAGCGGTCGGCCAGATCGGCCAGCGCCTCCATCTGGTCGGAGGTGATGTCGCCCGGAATGCCGCCCACCGGCTTCAGGCTGACGGTGGCGATGGCATGGCCCGGCTGCCGGTGCGGGTGCAGGTTGGACCGGGTCCAGCGGGCGAAGGCGGCGTTGCGGGCCCGGGCCAGGTCGAAGGCGGGGCTGCGCTCCGGCAGGCGCTCCAGCGGCGGCGGCGCGAAATGGGCGCGGATCGCCTCGACCAGCGCCGGGTCCAGAGCGTGCGCCCCGCGGGGCAGGCGGGCGAACTCCTCCTCCACGCGGCGCAGGAACGCCTCCGCCCCCAGCTCGTGGACCAGGATCTTGATGCGGGCCTTGTAGATGTTGTCGCGCCGTCCGTACTGGTTGTAGACGCGCAGGACGGCCTCCAGATAGGCCAGCAGGTCCGCCTCCGGCACGAACTCGCGCGCCTTCACGGCCAGGAACGGGCTGCGCCCCTGGCCGCCCCCGACATAGACGGTGAAGCCCACCGCCCCGGCGGCGTCGCGCGTGGCGATCAGGCCGATGTCGTGGGTGCGGACGGCGGCGCGGTCCTGCGGCGTGCCGGAGATGGCGATCTTGAACTTGCGCGGCAGGAAGCTGAATTCCGGGTGCAGGGTGGACCATTGCCGCAGGATCTCGGCATGCACGCGGGGATCGACGATCTCGTCCGCCGCCGCGCCGCAGAAATGGTCGGTGGTGACGTTGCGGATGCAGTTGCCGCTGGTCTGGATGGCGTGCATGTCCACCTCGGCCAGGGCGTGCAGCATGTCCGGCACGTCCACCAGGGCGGGCCAGTTGAACTGGATGTTCTGGCGCGTGGTGAAATGGCCGTAGCCGCGGTCCCAGCGCCGGCCGATCTCCGCCAGCCGGCGGAGCTGGGTCGTGCCCAGCATGCCGTAGGGGATCGCCACCCGCAGCATGTAGGCGTGGAGCTGGAGATAGACGCCGTTCATCAGCCGCAACGGCTTGAACTCGTCCTCCGTCAGCGCGCCGGACAGGCGGCGCCGCACCTGCTCGCGGAACTGCGCGACCCGCTGGAAGACGAACTCCCGGTCCAGGTCGTCGTAGCGGTAGATGCCGGCGTGCCGGTCGGGGGCTGCATCCGGACTGTGATCCGGGGCGGCGGCGATGGCGCCGGGGCGGGGCATGTGGGTCATGCGGCTCTCTCCGGGGCGCGGGAAATGGCGGGGGTGACGGCCTGTTTTCCGAGGTCCGGACGGACGGACGGGCCGCGCGCCTTCATCCGTTCGCGGACATGCAGCGGCCGGGTCCTGCCGTCGGCCACGGCCACGTCCAGCGGATAGACATCCACCACCAGCCCGGCCGCGCTGTCGGCCTGGGCCACGGCCAGCGCCTGCTGGAGCGCCGCGCCGGTGAAGGCGCCGGCGTCGGCCACGTCCTCCATCCAGCGGTGGCCGGCCGACAGCCAGACGGCGACGCCGTCGCGCAGCCGGCTGGCGCTGACGGCCTGGAGGTCCCCCTTCGCCTTCACCAGCATGTCCGCCTCCCTATTCCGCGGCCACGGCCAGCGCGGGCCGGGCGATCTCCGTGATGCGGGCGGGGTCGGCCAGACGCACGACCTCGCCCACGACGATCAGGGCGGGGCCGGCCATGCGGTGGGCCGCCGCCAGCGCGGGAAGCCCGCCCAGCGTGCCGACCGCCAGCACCTGATCGGGGCGGGTGCCCTTCTCGATCAGGGCGGCGGGCGTGGCCGCGGGCAGCCCGGCCGCGGTCAGGCGGTCGGCGATGCGGCCGGCGGCGGACAGGCCCATGTAGATGACCAGGGTGTGCTTCAGCCGGGCCAGCGCCTCCCAGTCCAGGTCGGGCTCGCCGTCCTTGCCGTGGCCGGTGACGATGGTGACGCCCTGGGCCGCGCCGCGGTGGGTGACGGGGATCGTCGCGGCGGCGCCGCAGCCCAGCGCGGCGGTGATGCCGGGCACGACCTCCACCGGGATGCCGGCGGCGCGCAGCGCCTCCACCTCCTCCCCGCCGCGACCGAAGACGAAGGGGTCGCCCCCCTTCAGCCGCACGACCCGGTGCCCGGCCCGGGCCTCCGCCACCAGCAGGGCGTTGATCCGGTCCTGCGGCAGGGTGTGGTCGGCCTTGGACTTGCCGACGAAGATGCGACGGGCGTCGCGGCGCACATAGTCCAGGATGCGGTCGTCCACCAGCCTGTCGTGGACCACCACGTCGGCGTCCTGCAACACCCGCAGGGCGCGCAGGGTCAGCAGGTCGGGGTCGCCGGGGCCGGCGCCGACCAGCGCCACGCGGCCGGATGCCTCCTGCCCGTGGCCGGGATCGTCCAGCGCGCGGAGCAGGGCCGCGTGCGCCCCGTCCTCGTCGCCGGCCAGCAGGCGGGCGGCGGCCGGCCCGTCCACCACCGCCTCCCAGAAGCGGCGGCGTGCGGTCTCATCCGTGCGGGTCGCCTTCACGGCCGGCCGGAAGCGGTCCAGGAAGCGGGCCAGGGCGCCGAGGTTGGGCTCCAGCGCCGCCTCCAGCCGCGCGCGCAGCCGGCGGACCAGCACGGGGGCCGCCCCGCCGGAGGAGATGGCGACCGTGATCGGGTCGCGGTCGATGATCGCCGGCATGATGAAGCCGGACAGCGCCGGCCGGTCGGGCACGTTCACGGGAACGCCGCGCGCCCGCGCGGCATCCACTACCGCTGCTGCCGTCTGCGGATCATCGCCGTCGGCGAAGGCCAGGACGGCGCCGTCCAGGTCGGCGGGAACGAACGGGCGGCGACGCACCTCCGCGGCCAGATCCGCCAGCCCGGTGGCCGGGTCGGGATGCACCAGCCGCAACCGCGCGCCGAACGGGGCGAGCAGGCGGGCCTTGCGCAGCATCGTCTCCCCCCCGCCGGCCAGCAGCACGGTCCGGTCCACCAGGGCGACGGAGATCGGAAAGGTCTTCAGGGCCACGGGATGTCTCCCTCGCGCTGCAACAGGCGCGCTAATGCCACACGTCGCAGGGGTAACTTGCCACGATACCGGCAAACCGCAAGGTGAAATTATATTTCAACACTACATAATAGTATTTATCGGGGTGCGACAGAAGGGATCAAACCCAACGGTTTCAGACCCTTACGGTTCCGGATGCGACAGGGTGTCATCCAATTGAGAATGGCTTGCGAATCAGCCATGCAGCAGGGACATTAAAAGCCCCGAGAATCAGGGTTTCACGACGGCGGAATGTATTTATGTTCCCCGCCAGACCGTGCATTTCTGGGTGCGCTGCAACAGAGGAGGACCGTGGTTCATGAGCGCATTCGCCGAGGAGAAGGTGACCAGCGTCCATCACTGGACCGACACGCTGTTCAGCTTCACCCTGACCCGTTCGCCCTCCCTGCGCTTCGTCAACGGCCAGTTCGCCATGATCGGGCTGATGGTGGACGGGCGTCCGCTGGTGCGCGCCTATTCGATGGCGAGCCCGAACTGGGAGGAGCATCTTGAGTTCCTCTCGATCAAGGTCCCGAACGGGCCGCTGACCTCCCGCCTCCAGCACATCCAGGTGGGCGATACCGTGCTGGTGGGGCGCAAGCCGACCGGCACGCTGGTGGCCGACCATCTGCGTCCGGGCCGCAACCTCTATCTCTTTTCGACCGGCACCGGCCTTGCGCCCTTCATGAGCCTGATCCGGGACCCGGAACTGTACGGCCGCTTCGAGCGGGTGGTGCTGACCCACACGGTCCGCTTCAACGCCGAGCTGGCCTACAAGGACCTGATCACCCGCGAGCTGCCGGAGAACGAGTATTTCGGCGACCTGATCCGCCAGCAGCTCGTCTACTACCCGACCGTGACGCGCGAACCCTCCACCTACACCGGCCGCATCACCGATCTGGTGCGCAACGGCAAGATGGTGGCGGATCTGGGCCTGCCGGACCTGGACCCGGCGCAGGACCGCGCCATGATCTGCGGCGGCCCGGACATGCTGGCGGACATGAACACCCTGCTGGAAGAGCGGGGCTTCGTCGAAGGCTCCGGCCACACGCCGGCCGACTATGTCATTGAAAAGGCGTTCGTGGACAAGTCGGCGCCGGAGCCCGTCCGCAACGTGGCCTGACGACGCCCGGCCGGTCAGGCCATGCGGGGACCCCGGGGCGGATGCCCCGGGCGACGCATTTCTGCGTCCTGCGTTCATCACCTTTTGCTTGTATGATATGCCGGCCGCATGCCAGTATCCGGATGCATAGCTGATCGAACGCATATGTAACCAGCCTGGAGTGATCCAACGGGCGGAAACGGGCGTAGAAAGCAGCGAACAACCAACCAGGAGTTCGTGATGGTCATCGACATGCGCACCCGCCTGCCGCACTCCCACCTGCTGAACCGGGCCGAGGACATGGCCTTCCACGTGCGCCGCCTGTCCGACTGCGCCCGGCGTCTGCGCGATGCGCAGAACGATCTGACGCAGGCGCTGGAGCGCAACCGCGCCCTGATCGACGGCTGACGGACCCTTCCCGCCCGTCCACAGGGACGGGCGGGAGCGCCACGCGGGGCCGGCCGCAGATCATCTGCCGCCGCAGCCGCCGTTACAGCCGCTGCCACGGGATACGGAAAAGCCCCCGGAGATCGCTCTCTCGGGGGCTTTTCCGCATCCGGACGCCGGGCGGGCGGGCCGGGGGAAGGCGGTCAGGCGGCGCGGACGGACCGCATGAAGGTGTCCACCTGGGTCGCCAGCAGGGACGACTGCCGGCCGAGCTCGCTGGAGCTGTCGGCGACCTGGGCTGCCGAGGTGCCGGCTTCCGAGGCCGCGACGGTGACGCTGGCGATGTTGGCGGAGACTTCGGCCGTGCCGTTGGCCGCCTGCTCGACATTGCGGGCGATCTCCTGCGTCGCCGCCGACTGTTCCTCCACCGCCGCGGCGATGGCGCCGGCGATGTGGTTCACTTCCGAGATCACGGTGTTGATGCGACGGATGGCGCCGACCGCGCCGCCCATGGCTTCCTGGATCGCACTGATCTGGGTGGAGATGTCCTCCGTCGCCTTCTGGGTCTGCTGCGCCAGCACCTTCACTTCGCTGGCCACGACGGCGAAGCCCTTGCCGGCTTCGCCGGCGCGGGCCGCCTCGATCGTGGCGTTCAGCGCCAGCAGGTTGGTCTGGCTGGCGATGGCGCTGATCAGGCCGACCACCTCGCCCACCTTCTTCGCGGCTTCCGCGAGATTGTCCACGGTGGCCTGGGTGGCGTCCGCTTCCGCCGCGCCGCGGGCGGCGATGTCGGAGGAGTGGGCGACCTGCTTGCCGATCTCCGCGATGGAGGCGGACAGCTGCTCCGCCGCCGAGGCGACCGTCTGCACGTTGGCGGACGCCTGCTCTGCCGCGGAGGCGACGGTGATGGACTGGCACCGGGTCTCTTCCGCCGTGGCCGACATGGACCGGGACGACGCCTCCAGTTCCGTCGCGGCGGCGGCCACCGTGTCCACCACGGCCTTCACCGTGCGCTCGAAATCGTCGGCCAGCTTCACCCGCTCGGTGATGATGGCCCAGTTCAGCATGACGGTGCGGAAGCGGCCCTGGCGGTCGTTCACGGCGGACATGCGCAGGTCCAGCGTCTCCGGCCCCAGCCGGATCTTCGCCTTCCAGGGCAGGTTGGCGGGGTTGGACAGGATCTCCCGCTGGCGGGTCGGGACGCGGTGGAAGACATCCATCGTCCGGCCCACCAGCTCATCCGCCTTCACGGGCAGCAGGTGCTCGATGCTCTTCAGCAGGGTGATGGTGCTCTTGTTGCAGTAGGTGATGCGGAATTCGTCCTGCGGGTCGGTCAGCATGACCGCGATGGGCATGTCGTCCACCATCTGCCGCATGTGGTAGGCGTCGGCGATCGACACCTTGAGCGCGGCCAGGGCCTCCTGCATCTCCCCGATCCCGTCGCGCCGGCCGCAGCGCTCGATCTCCACATGGTCGTCCCCCTGGGCCAGCCGGCCCAGGGCGCGGATCATCCGGGTCAGGGGCCGGTTGATGCCGTTGACGACGAACCAGGACAGGCCGAAACCGATGGCGATGGCGCCCGCAGCGGCGACGATCATGGTCAGGCCCGCCTGCTCCCGCGCGGCGGCGACGGAGGCGACCAGGGCATCCTGCTCGGCCTTGACTTCCCTCTCGACGGACAGGAAGACGGCGGCGGCGGCTTCGATCCGGGCACTGCCGTCCAGCACCGCCCGGGTCGCGGCGGCCAGATCGCCGCGGGCGCCGGACTCCACCACCGTGCGGTAGGTGGGCAGGAAGGCGTCGATCTCCGCCTCGACCCCGGCCAGACGGTCCCGGTGGCCTGCGTCGATGCCCTTCAGGGTGCGCAGATCCTCCCGCACCGTCTCCAGGGCAGCCGCGGCCGCGGCCGCATGGCGCTCCCGGTGGGGTCCGCTCAGATCCAGGGCCAGCATCGCCGTATGGCGGGCCAGCGCCTGAAGCCCCCCCGCCGCCTCGGCCGCGGTCTCCAGATGCGCTTCGGCCTGCCGCATCGCCTCTGTCCGCGCGTGCTGTGCCGACAAGGAGAGGTTGCCGATCACAGCCAGCAGGACGGCGACCAGCGACAGGAGCGCGACCACACCGTACAGCTTCAGGACAAGCGGTTGATTATCAAGCCATTTCCGCATCATTCCCTCCCGGGGCCGGGTTCCGCGGCGCAAGTATCGGGGGGTGGGGATTGATGAAGCCTTAAGCAAAAGTATTGGCGTATGTCGAAATCTTTCCGTCCAGCACAAGGGCTCAGCTTCGCTGAAGGGAAACGCCGCATTCATGCGGCTTCTTTTGCGGTATGTTTCAGATGATGTCTTCCTGGAGGCCAGGGCACCGTCCGCTGCATCGGTGACGTGACCGGAAGGATAGGGTGCGGCGTGTTGCGCCGGCCGGCCGGCAACGGGCCGGCGCTGGAACCGGCGCGCGCCGGCCCGGTTGGAGGTCGGCCGCCCCGGCGACGCGGGCGGCACGCCCTTGGACCCAGGAGGAAACGATGGGCAGCGATGATCGCACGCTGACCAACCGGCAGGGACATCCGATCTCCGACAACCAGAGCATCCGCAGCGTCGGCGAACGCGGCCCGGCCACCCTTGAGAACTACCAGTTCATCGAGAAGATCACGCATTTCGACCGCGAGCGCATCCCCGAGCGCGTCGTGCATGCGCGCGGCACGGGGGCGCACGGCTGGTTCGAGGCCTATGGCCGGATCGGTGACGAGCCCGCCGCGAAGTACACGCGGGCGAAGGTGCTGACCCGGGCGGGCGAACGGACGCCGGTCTTCATCCGCTTCTCCACCGTGATCGGCAGCAAGGACAGCCCCGAGACCGCCCGCGACCCGCGCGGCTTCGCCATCAAGTTCAAGACGGTGGACGGGGTCTGGGACCTGGTCGGCAACAACCTGAAGGTCTTCTTCATCCGCGACGCGGTGAAGTTCCCGGACATGATCCACGCCTTCAAGCCCGACCCGATCAGCAACCGGCAGGAACCCTGGCGCTTCTACGACTTCGTGATGCACCACCCGGAAAGCCTGCACATGGTGACCTGGGTAAAGAGCCCCTGGGGCATCCCGGCCGACTACCGGCACATGCAGGGTTCCAGCGTGAACACCTACAAGCTGGTCAACGACCAGGGTGTGGCCGTGCTCTGCAAGTTCTCCTTCGAACCGAAGCTGGGCGTGCGCAACCTGACCGCCCAGCAGGCGGCGGAGATCCAGGCCCGCGACGTCGGCCATGCCACCCGCGACCTGCATGACGCGATCGAGCGCGGCGACTGTCCCGAGTGGGAGATGTGCGTCCAGATCATGTCGGACGACGACCATCCCGAACTGGACTTCGACCCGCTGGACGATACCAAGCGCTGGCCGGAGGACCGCTTCCCGCTGCTGCCTGTCGGCCGGGTCGTGCTGGACCGCAACGCCGACAACTTCTTCGCGGAGGTGGAGCAGGCGTCCTTCGGCACCGGCGTGCTGGTGGACGGCATCGACTTCTCCGACGACAAGATGCTGCAGGGCCGGACGCTGTCCTATTCGGACACGCAGCGCTACCGGGTCGGCGCCAACTACCTCCAGCTTCCGGTCAACGCCCCGGTGACGCCGGCCCGCACCAACCAGCGCGACGGCCAGATGGCCTTCTACGTGGACCGCGGCCCGGAGAATCCGCGCGTGAACTACGAGCCCAGCTCGATGGGCGGGCTGACCGAGGCGCCGAAGCCGGAACGCGACTACCACCAGTGGATCGAGGGGCATCTGGGCCGGTATCAGACCACGCGCACGGCCGACGACTACGTCCAGGCCGGGGAGCGCTACCGCAGCTTCGAGGACTGGGAACGCGACGACCTGATCGCCAACCTGTCCGACGACATGAAGCAGTGCCCGGAGCACATCGCGCTCCGCATGGTCTGGCACTTCTGGCACTGCGCCCCCGACTACGGAACCCGCGTGGCGGAAGCGGCAGGCATCGACCTGGAGGCGGCGAAGGCCCTGCCGCCGCTGGAGGGCAAGCCGCCCCCGGGCCAGAACCGGCGCGGCCCCACCTATACCAGCGGCAAGCTGGAGCAGGAGCCCGGCCGCAACGCGGCCGAGTGAGGCGTCGGGCGGCGGCACCGGAGCCATCGGGCGTCGCCGCCCGTTCCCTATCCACCAGACCGATGGACAGGAGCAGCAGATGCCCGTGGATGTGAAGTACAGGACCGAAGCGACGGCGACCGGCGGGCGCGACGGCCGCGCCCGTACCGCCGACGGCAGCCTCGACGTCCGGCTCTCGACGCCGACGGAACTGGGTGGCGGGGGCGGGGAGGGGAACAACCCCGAACAGCTCTTCGCCGCCGGCTATGCCGCCTGCTATCTGGGCGCGCTGAAGCTGGTGGCCCGGCAGGAGAAGGTGACCGTGTCGCCGGACGCCACGGTGACGGCCACGGTCGGCATCGGGCCCCGCTCCGACGGTGGCTTCGGGCTGGAGGTGGCGCTGCGGGTGGATCTGCCCGGCGTGGAGCGGGAGCAGGCCGAGGAGCTGGTCCGCAAGGCGCACCAGGTCTGCCCCTATTCCAATGCCACCCGGGGCAATCTGGACGTGCGGACGACGGTGGCCTGAGCGGCGATTCCGACCGGGCCGGGCAAGCGCCGCAGCCGGCACCCCCGTCGGGATTAGCCCGCCCCGGCGGGGCTCCACCGAACTGCCTAGGGGCGACGGACCAATGGGGAATCCGGTCCCGCCCCGGGACCGGCTAGGATAGGGGTTCAACCACGGGCCGCTGCGCAAGGGGGGCCTGGCGGTGGCAGCCCAGGCAGGAAGGCCCCCGGGGACACAGGAATGGACATCCTCCTGGTTGAAGGCGATGCCCTGAAGGCGCTGCGCCTTGCGGGGCAACTGGCACGGGCCGGTCACCGCGCCAAGGCGGTGACCAACGATCCGGCCTCTGCCCTGGCGCTGCTGCGGGAGATGCGCTTCGGCGGCGCCTTGATCGGCGGCGGGCTCTATCCTGCCACGGCCGTCGGCGACATGGCCGCCCGCATCCGGTCCCTGGGTGGCGCTGTCGTCTGGGACGGGGCCCATCCGGGCCTGACCGCGCCGGGCGACTGGGTGCTGAGCGGGGCGCCCGACGTGCTGGAGATTTCCAGCGCCTTCGAGACCCCGCCCGCCGTCGCCGTTGCCTGACGCCGGCCCGGCCCGCGCCGGCCGCTCCGGTCTTCCTGCCCTGGCGGCGGGTAAGGCGGGTGGGGAACAGGGGCGCGGGTCCGCTGTTGACCCTCACGTTCCCGAGGACATGCCCTGAAAGGACCCCTGGCGAGACGGACCCCGAAGGCAGGTGCGCCTGGACACGGCATCCAGGGAGACAGGGCGGGACGATCGGGCGTGCGCAGGGAGGCGGAAATCCCTGCGCACGATAATCTTGTTTGCAAGTTATCTCGGGGCTTGCGGATCGGTGGCGGCGGGCTTATCTTAGAACCGTTCCAAGAAAGGACGGCGGACCGACAGGGCGTGCCCGGCAAGGCCGGGCGCGGGGGCGGGAGTGCCCCCGCACAGGCCGGCCCTGTGCCATGGTGCCTCTGCGTCTGGAGGATGTTGCTGATGTCAGTCTTTTCCGAATCCATCGATGTGCTGCGTGCCTACACGGCCCAGGCCAACCGCCATCCCATGCTGGACCCGGCGGAGGAGCAGATGTTGGCGCGGGCCTGGGCGGAGCGTCAGGACCGGAAGGCGTTCGACCGGCTGGTGCGCAGCCATATGCGGCTGGCGGTGAAGATCGCCTCCAAATACGCCCGTTCGGGCCTGCCCATGGGCGATCTGATCTCGGAGGCGAACATCGGCCTGGTGAAGGCCGTGCAGCGCTTCGACCCCGACCGCGGTTTCCGTCTGGCGACCTATGCGCTGTGGTGGATCCGGGCGGAGGTGCAGACCTACGTGCTGCACAACTGGTCCATGCTGAAGGGCGGCAACACGGCCGCGCTGAAGCGCCTGTTCTTCAATCTCCGCCAGACGCAGCGCCGGCTGGGCATCCAGGACCGCATCATGAGCGACGAGGAGGCGGATCGTGTCGCCGACGAGCTGGGCGCCTCCGTCGATGAGGTGCGGGAGATGGAGCACCGTTTCGCCACCCCGGTGACGTCGCTGAACGTGCCGGTGGGAGAGGACGGCGACCACGAGGCGCTGGACCTGCTGGCCGACGAGACGGAGACGGTGGAGGTCCGCCTTGCCGAGAAGAGCGAGCTGGCGGTCCGCAAGGCCCTGATGGTCGATGCGCTGGGAGCCCTGGGCGACCGGGAGCGCCACATCTTCGTCAGCCGCAACCTGACCGACCAGCCGGTGACGCTGGAGACGCTGGCGCAGCAGTACGGCGTCAGCAAGGAGCGCATCCGCCAGATCGAGAGCGGGGCCTACAAGAAGGTCGCCCGCCGGGTCCGTGGCGCCGCCGAGGCCTCGGCCGCCCCGATCCTGCCCATGGCGTCCAAGCGGGCCAAGGCCGACCTGCGCCGCGCCGCCTGACGGTCCGCACGGCCAGAACCTCCGCGTCGGCCGCTTTTCCCGGCCGGCCGGTCGATTGCGGTGCAACGGCCGTCGGGCGTGCCGGTTGAGACGGGACCACCCGTTCTCTTCCGGAGATGATCCATGCGGACATTCGCCCTCGTCTGGGGCCTGCTGTTCACCGGGGCCGGCATCCTGGGCTTCATTCCCGCACTGCTGGCGCCGCCGGTGAACGGCAGCGCCCTCGCCATCGACGGTGGCTACGGCTACCTGCTGGGCCTGTTCCCGGTGAACTGGGTCCATAATCTGGTCCACCTCGCCTTCGGCATCTGGGGCCTGTCGGCATCGCGCGGCTGGGGTGCCTCCCGCGCCTATGCCCGGAGCGTCGCCGTCGTCTACGGCCTCCTGGTCGTGATGGGCCTGTTCCCGGTGCTGAACACGACCTTCGGCCTCATTCCCATCTACGGTCACGACATCTGGCTGCACGCCCTGCTGGCGGCACCGGCCGCCTATTTCGGCTGGTTCGTCACCGCCCCGGCGGAGGCGCGGATCGACGGTCGCATCCGGACCTGACCTGTCCGGTCGCCGCCAGGGAGCCGGCCTGCCTTCCCCGGAGGCGGGCCGGCAGGTGGGCGTTCCCGCCGGAACCCTGGGGTCCGCCTTCCGTTGCAGGAGGGGGGACGGCCGTTCTCTTCCAGCGGAAGGGGGCGGCAGCAGACGGGGATGGCATGGCCGACGGTACCCAGGACGACACATTCCTGCTGGGCGGATACCAGCCGGTGACGCTGGCGACCGAACGGGGCGAGATCCGCTGCCGTGTCCATGCGGCACCGGGGGCGGAGCGGGGTGTCGTCTGGGCCGGCGGCGTCGGCGGCGGCTGGGACAGCCCGGCCCGGGACCTGTTCCCCCGGCTGGCCGAGGAACTGGCGGGCGAGGACATCGCCTCCCTGCGGGTGCGCTACCGCCATCCCACCGACCTGGCCGAGAGCGTCTTCGACGTGCTGGCCGGCCTGCAGTACCTGGAGACCCAGGGCGTCCGCCGGTTCGGGCTGGTCGGCCATTCCTTCGGCGGCGCCGTCGTCATCCAGGCGGCGGCCAAGGTGCCCGCGGTCACGGCCGTCGCCACGCTGGCGACCCAGGGGTACGGCGCCGGACCGGCCGCGACGCTGGGGCCGCGCGCCGCCCTGCTGCTGATCCACGGCAAGGATGACGAGGTCCTGCCCTGCGAGAGCACGGAACATGTCCACCGGCTGGCCCGGGACCCCAAGCGCATGGTGCTGTTCAGCGGTGCCCGCCACGGGCTGGACGAGGTGGGCGACCGGGTCCACCGCGAGGTCCGCGACTGGCTCCTTTCCCGGATCTGAGCGTTACACCGGGGATGCTCCCCCCGGATTCCCATGACAGTCCCGACGAAGGCCGTTTCCGCCGTGACCCATTTCGACCCGCTGCTTCCCCCCGAACCCGACCGCACGGACGGCCGCCGCCGCCGCGTCGGCGTCGAGATCGAATATGCGGGCCTGGCGCCGTCCGAGACCGCCCGTCTGGTGCGCTACATCTTCGGCGGCACCGTGCGCGCGCAGGACGAACACAGCTTCCGCATCGAGGGGACGCTCTACGGTGCCTTCACGGTCGAGCTGGACATGCTGGCCGCGCATCCGGAAGGTCCCGACGGCGACAGGGCGGAGAAGCCCGGCCCCCTGGAGGAGCGGCTCCGCGCCGCCGTCGGCGATGTCGGCAGTCTGGTGATGCCCTATGAGATCTCCTGTCCGCCCGTGCCGGTGGACGAGATCGCTGCCCTGGACGCCCTGGTCGAGGGGCTGCGCCGGCACGGTGCCATGGGCACCGAGGGCCGGCTGTTCTACGCCTTCGGCCTGCATTTCAATCCCGAGCTGGCGCGGCCGGAGGCGGACCCGATCATCGACGTGATGAAGGCCTACCTGCTGCTCTCCCCCTGGCTGCGGGAGGACATGGGCATCGACATCGCCCGCCGGGTGGCCCCCTTCGTCCACCGCTTCCCCGAGGAGTATGCGGCGCTGGTCGTGGACCCGGCCTACCGGCCGGATCTGGAGGGGTTCGCCCGCGACTATGTCCGCCTGAACCCGACCCGCAACCGCGAGCTTGATCTTTTCCCGCTGCTGGCCTGTCTGGTGCCGGACGCGCTGGACGGGTGCGGCCGCGATCCGCTTGTGAAGACCAGGCCCACCTGGCACTGGCGCCTGCCCGACAGCCGGGTGGGGCAGCCGGACTGGTCCATCGTGCCGGACTGGAACCGCTGGGTGCAGGTGGAACGGCTGGCCAGCGACCGCTGGGCTCTGAACGAACTGGGGGCCCTGTGGCAGGACTGCCGGCGGGAACGGGCGCTGGCCGACTGGCCGCGGGTGGTCGGCCGCTGGCTGGCGCCGGGCTGAGGCGACGCATGGCCCGCCGTCCCCTGATCGGCGTCACCGCGTCGGCGCGGCGCAGCCTGACGCCCTGGCTGTTCAACCGTCTCGCCCTGGTCCGGGCGGGGGCGCGGGCGGTGCGGCTGACGCCGGACACGGCCTGCCGCTTCGACCGGCTGGACGGGCTGGTGATCGGCGGCGGCGACGACATCGAGCCCATCCGCTACGGCTCCCTGCTCGAGCCGACGGTGAGGATCGACCCCGACCGCGACGCGCTGGAACTGGCGGCGCTGGACTGGGCCGAGCGGTGCGGCCGCCCGGTCCTGGGTATCTGCCGCGGCGCCCAGATGATCAACGTCCACCGCGGCGGTACGCTCCACACCGACATCCACAAGATCTATGTCGAGGCGCCGCGCCTGCGCACGGTGCTGCCGCGCAAGGTCGTCTGCGTCGATCCCTGCAGCCTGCTGCGCCGGCTGCTGCGGCAGGGGGAATGCCGGGTGAACGCCCTGCACCACCAGTCGGTGGACCGGCCGGGGCAGGGGGTCCGGATCGCCGCGCGCGACATCCACGGCATCGTGCAGGCGGTGGAGGTGCCGGCGCGGCCGTTCCTGCTGGGCGTCCAGTGGCATCCGGAGTTCCTGCTCACCGACCGGGGCCAGCAACGGCTGTTCCGGGCGCTGGTCCAGGCCGCGGCGGGACGGACGCCGGCCGGCCCCCTGGCCGGAACACACGGGTCCGATGCCGCCCCTGCCGCAGCGTAGCGGCGGCGGTCGGGCGGGCATTCAGCCGCGGATGCCGTCCAGGATCGCTTCGTGCAGGTCGGCGCCGGTGCGGTCGGCCCCGGTCAGGTCGGCCGAGGTCAGGTCCGCGCCGCAGAGCCGGGTGTTGCGCAGCGCCGCCCCGGCCAGCCGCGCCCGCACCAGGGAGGTGCGGAGGCTGTGGCCGCGCTGGGTCACCAGCGGCCCCATGTCGGCCCGTTCCAGGTCCGTGTCGATCAGGTTGGCACGGTCCAGCGTCGCCCCGCGCAGGTCCGCCTGCCGCAGCCGGGCCGAGCGCAGATCGGCCCCGGTGAGGCTGGCCGCCTGGAGCTGCGCCCCGCTGAGATCGGCCCCGCGCAGACAGGTGCCCGCCCCCTGCATCAGGGTCAGCACCCGGCCGGCGAGGTTGAGGCCGGAGAGATCCAGGCCGCTGGCATCGAGCTGACGCCCCTCGCGCCCGGCCGAAGCCACCCAGGCGGCATGCTCGATCAGCATCGCCTGAAGGTCCGCCGTGGAGGGCTGCACCAGTGGCGGGGCGACGTCGTCGCCCAGCTCCTCCGCCAGCGCCGGCCGCTCGTTCAGCCGCCCGGTGTCCTGCGCTCCCAGGATGGCGGCCTCCAGCGCGCCGGCGTCGATCCGGGCGCCGGTCAGGTCAGCGCCGCGCAGGTCCGCCCCCGCGAACTCGGCCCCCTTCAGGTTCGCGCCGACCAGCCGGGCGTCGCGCAGGTCGGAATGCACCAGCCGCGTCTCCACCATCACGGCGCCGCTGAAGTCCGCCCGCATGGCCAGCGAGCCCGAGAGCCGCGCGCGGGTCAGGTCGGCTCCGGCCATCACCGTCGCGGTCATGTCCACCGGCCCCGGGGCCAGCCCCAGCAGCTTGAAGTCCGACCGCCCGGCGCCGGCCAGGCTGCCGTCGCGCAGGTCGCACTCCACCATGACGGCCCCGCGCAGCACCGCCGCGGTCAGGTTCGCGGCGCGCAGGTCGGTGCGGCGGAGCTGGGCGCCGGTCAGGTCGGCCTCGCGCAGGTCGCTGCCGAACAGGTCGGCGTAGTCCAGGGTGGCGCCGCCCAGCCGGGCGCCGCGCAGCAGCGCCCCGGCGAGGTTGGCACTCGTCAGGTTGCGCTTCTCGAAGGACAGGAACGACAGGTCGAAGAACGGAAGGTTCAGCCGGGTCCCGCCGGCCTGGCCGGCGAGGTACGCCTCGTGCCGTTCGCAGACCCGGTCGAGCTGCGCCTGGGAGAGCCGGATGCGGGGGGCGATCTCCTGGTCGGTCATCGGCCGGTCTCAGCCGAACAGGGCGTCGATGTCGGCCTGCGTGGCCGTGGCGCCGCCGGACTTGGCCGGTTCCGGTGCTGCGGCCCGGGCCGCGGGCTTGGGCGGCGGGGGAGGCGGCGGCTGCGGGGGAGGTGGCGGCGGTGGGGCCGCTTTCTCCTCGGCCGCGGGGGCGTGGTGGTCGATGTGGTGCCCGTCGTCGTGGCCGCTGTCGTGGGCACCGTCATGACCGCCGTCATGGGCGGCAAGGTGGCCGTTGGCAGCCGCGCCGCTGACGGCGTCGTCGGACTTGTGCTTGTCGATGTCGCCCAGCGCCTCGAACAGGGCGTCGATGTTGTCCTGGCTGACCGGGGACTGCGAGGGGCCGTGCAGCAGGTGGCGATCGGGGCGGTGGTCGTCCGGGCGGGTGGCGATCAGCCCGCCGTCCGGCATGGCTCCCTCCTCCTCCACGCCCCAGATCTCGATCATCGTGTTCACGCGCTGCTCGATGTAGCGCAGCGTGTTGACGACCTTGGTGGTGCGCTGTCCGGTGATGTCCTGGAAGCTGCACGCCGTCATGATCTCGATGGTCTGCGCCTCGATATCGCTGACGGTGTCGGACGCGGGCAGCCGGCCCAGCAGTTCCTGGATGCGTTCGGTGGCGTTCAGGATGTCGCTGGTCGCCCGTTCGGTGGCGGTCACGATGGCGTCCAGCTCGTTCGTCGCCGCCATGATCCGGTTGGCGCCGGCATCCATGGGGCGGAGCTGGGCGATCTCCTGCCGGGTCTGCTCGATGTAGCTGGAGAGCTGCTTCAGCTCCTCCCGCATGATGCGGATCTGCGGGTTCTGGCCGACGGTCTCCACCCCGGTGACACCGCCCAGCCGGGCCACCTGCTCGCGGAGCTGGGCCAGGAGCTGGCGCCACGCATCCTGCGAGACGAGCCGGGTGCGGTGATCGCGCTGACGGAGGAACGCACGCCCGCGGGCCGAGGACAGCAGGGCCTCTTCCAGCACGGCATAATCCCGCTCGTTCAGCTCCAGCGGTTCCATGAACCCGTCTCCCCGACCGCAACAGCCGTCCATCAGACCACAACCAGGGTTAAGGAATACCGAATACCCCGTTCGTACAGGGATACTCTCTCCGGATTTGCGGCGCCAGATGGCGAAAGATGTAAGGACGCGGCCCATGGCCTCGGCAGGCATGCCCTGAAAGCATCAGAACCCGCCCGCTCGGATCGGCCCCGCGCGCTGCGGGCGGCCCCTGTCACCGTCAGGACCTGCGCGGTCAGTCGCCCTTGGGCAGCCCGTCGCGGCGCGGGTCGGCCCCGCCCAGCAGTCCGTCCGGCGTCACCCGGATCGCGTGCAGGCCGCTGATCACCGGCCGTCGCTCCACCTTGTGGCCCAGGGCGGCGAGCCCGTCCGCCAGCGCGTCGGCCTGCGGCACGGCCTCCACCAGGGTGGCACCGTTGCGGTTGACCACGCGCGGCTGCGCCAGCGCCGCCTGCGGGTCCAGCTTCCAGTCCAGCATGGCGACCACGGCCTGCGCCACATAGGCGATGATGGCGCTGCCGCCCGGCGACCCGACTGTCAGCACCGGCCGGCCCTTTCCGTCCAGCACCACCGTGGGCGACATGGAGGAGAGCGGGCGCTTGCCCGGCCCGGGGGCGTTCGCCACCGGCCGGCCGTCGCGCTCCGGCAGGAAGGAGAAGTCCGTGAGCTGGTTGTTCAGCACGAAGCCGCCCACCATCAGGCCGGAGCCGAAGGCGGACTCCACCGTCGTCGTCATGGCCACGGCCATGCCGTCGGCATCCACGGTGGACAGATGGCTGGTGCCGGGCACGTCCGGGTTCACCTCGGGCGCGTAGAGCGTGCCCTCGCGCCAGGGCGGGTTCCCGGCGGGCACCTTGCCCTGTGCGGCCCGTGCCGGGTCGATCCCGGCGGAGCGGTCGGCCAGATAGCCGCGGTCCAGCAGGCCGCGGACCGGCACGGCCACCTGGTCCGGATCGGCCAGATAGACCTCGCGGTCGGCATAGGCGCGGCGCATCGCCTCCACCAGCAGGTGCCAGGAGCGGGGATCGTCCGGCCCCGGCCCGGCAAGGTCGAAGGGCTCCAGCATGCCCAGGATCTGCAGGACGGCGATCCCGCCGGACGAAGGCGGGGCCATGCCGCAGACGGTCCAGACGCGGTAGGGCCCGCAGACGGCCGCACGTTCCACCGCGCGGTAGCCGGCAAGATCCTCCCGCGTCACGACGGCGGGGCCGTCCGCGCCGCGGGCGGCGGCCAGCCGGTCGGCGATCCGCCCGGCCAGCGGGCCGGTGTAGAAGGCCGCGGGTCCTTCCGCTGCCAGCAGGCGCAGGGTGGCGGCATAGTCGGGATTGCGGAACGTCTCCCCCACCGTCAGGGGGGCGGCCCCGTCATGGTAGTAGACGCGGCGGAGATCCTCGCGCTGTTCCAGCGCCGGCCGCCAGCGCTCCAGCACCTCCGCCAGCCGCAAGGGCGTGGGGAAGCCGTCTTCCGCCAGCCGGATGGCGGGATCGAACAGGTCCTTCCAGGGCAGCCGGCCGAAGCGGCCGTGCGCCAGCGCCAGCACCGCCACGGCGCCCGGCGTGCCGACCGCGCGGCCCTGGTCCAGGGCGCGCAGGAAGGGCATGGGCTTTCCGTCCGGCCCGACGAAACGGTCGGGGCGGGTGCCGGCGGGGGCCGTCTCCCGTCCGTCGAAGGTGGTGACCGTCCCGTCCGGCCGGGCGACGACGATGAAGGCGCCGCCGCCGATGCCGGAGGACTGCGGTTCCACCAGTCCCAGCACGAGCTGGGCGGCGATGGCCGCGTCAACGGCGCTGCCGCCGCGCCGCAGCATCTCCAGCCCCGCCTCCGAGGCCAGCGGGTTCGCCGCCACGGCCATCTCCCGCCCGGCCCGGACCAGCGGCTTGTCCACCCAGGTGGTCGCGGGCTCGGGGCCGGCGAACTGCGCCGCGGCGGGGGGCGGCAGGACCAGGGCGAGCAGGAGGAGGGCGAGGGCGGTGGGGCGGGACGATATCTTCGGCATCGCAACAAGGTGCCATGCAGAAGCCCCTTTGGCGATACGGAATTGCGCGGAGCGAAGGATTCCCGCCATGGTCGTGCTCGCGGGCTCCGTATCGTGTCCGGCGGGAAGGCCCGTGTCATGCCCTGGCGGACGTCGGCGAAGCCGGGCGGGGAGACACCGGGCATGAAAAAAGGGGCGGCGAGGGGCAGGGGGAGCGGGTCTTTCCGGCACGCCTCTCCGCGAGCGCGCCGACCCTCACTCCGACTCCTGCCAACCTCGCCGCCCCTTCGATCCGGGTCGGCCAACCCCTGCCGCACGCCGCGCGCCAGCGTCTCTTTCCGCCCGTATCCCCTACGGCCGGTCATCCGGCGGCCTGGGCCGCCGGGGAGAGAGAAAGCGCGGTCCGGTGCGGAAAACAACACAGAGGGCGCCGCCGGTCCGGCGGCACCCCCGATGTCGTCAGCCCGCCCGCGTCAGAGAATCTCGACGCGGTTCGCCTGCGGGCCCTTCTGGCCCATGCTGGTCTGGATGCGCACGCGCTGCTCCGGCATGAGCGTGCGCACACCCGACCGCTCCAGCGCGGTCACATGCACGAACACGTCCTTCCCGCCGCCGTCCGGGGTCACGAAACCGAACCCCTTGTCGCTGCTGAAGAACTTGACGGTGCCTTCGATGGTCTCCGTCGGGCCGGCGTCATAGCCGCCGCCAGCACCACCGAAGCCGCCACCGAAGCCGCCGCCGAAGCCACCACGGCGCGGCCCGCGCGGGCCGTCGCCCATGGCAGGGCGGTCACGGCGCGGGCCGGGGGCCGCAGCCGTGGACTCGTCCACGCTGGCGATGGAGGCGACCTGCGGGCCCTTGTTGCCCTGCGACAGGTCGCAGACGATGGAGGTGCCGTCCGCCAGAGAGTCGTAACCGGCGGCCTGCACGACGGATGCGTGCAGGAAAGCATCGGGCGACCCGTCGGACAGGGTCACGAAACCGAATCCCTTCGTCGGGTTGTACCATTTGACGGTGGCGCTGACGCCCCGCCGGGTGATCTGCGGGCTCTGCGGAGAACGGCGATCGTACATGTATTTCGAACTCGACTGGTCGTAACGATTGTGGATGTCGCCGGCGAACCGGCTGCCGGGAGTGCCCCCGATTGCATAACCTGCCGAAAGTTCCCCTTCGGAAAAGCCTGGTCGAGCAGCCACCCTGGACACAGCTTATACCGGATACGGCCCCCTTGCACCATCAAAGACCTGGGGTGCCCCCTAAGGGTGGACCGGCCGCGGCTTCGACCCGATATGGCGCGCCGGCGACGCCCTTCAACTCTCGATCCGGTCAGAAGGAGACGACCTTGCGTGCGACAATCAGGAGATTGGCCGCCAGGCGGTTGACCGGCCAGGTCCGCTCCAGAATGCCGTTCAGACCGTAGCTCCGCTCCAGCAGCCCGCGCACCAGGGGCCGGTTCGCCAGCCGGCTGCCGCCCGCGGCGGTCGGCAGGACCTGATGGTAGCCGGCATGGACCGGCAGGAAGCCATGATGCATCAGCCGCCGCTTCGTTTCGCCCAGCCGGTAGCGGCGGCGGTGGTGCTCGTTGCCCAGGGCCTGGTTCACCGCCTCGGTCCAGGACCAGGCGTTGGGCAGGAAGGTGATGACCAGGTGGCCGTCCGGCCGCAGCACCCGCCACAGCTCCTTCAGGGATTCGCCGTCGTGGGCCGCGTGCTCCAGCGCGCCGCTGCCGACCACGGCGTCGAAGCTGGCATCCGCGTAGGGCAGCAGCCAGGTGTGCTCCAGCGGCCGGTAGTTCAGGCGGGCGAAGTCGTGGAAGACGCCGAACTCACCGCGGTCGATGTCGCAGCCGTGCAGCTCCGCCTCATCCCCGAGATAGAGGCGCAGCAGGCAGGAATCCACGGCCTGCCGGCAGCCCCAGTCCAGCACGCTGCGGGCACCGGCCAGCCAGGGGGCGTAGCGCAGGAAGGCGTCCACATGCCGCAACTGCGCCGCGCGGTTCCGGGAATGCGCGTGGATGTAGCCGTAGAAGCGCGTCTCCGGCGGGGTGTGCTCCAGATAGGTGCGGTAAAGCTCGGCGATCCGGCGGGCATAGCTCTCCGTCCGGTCGGGCCGGGCCGCCACGCCCTGGCGCAGGTCGCCGACACCGATGCTCATGGGGCCCTCCCGTTCCACAGGTCCAGCCGGTGAAACGGATCGGACCGGCACCCCGCCCTCGCAGGCGATGGCGGTTCCCCGCAGGAACCGCAAATTCCGGAGGGGGGATGAGTCTACCCCGGTCGGGATCAGCCGGCCCCACCCTCCGGGGCGGGGGAGAAGCGGGCGCGAAGCTCGTCCAGGACGGCGCCGGACGCCGCCTCCAGCCGGTCCAGCAGCGGCCCGGCTGCCGCGGCGTCCTGGGCCGCCGCGTCCTCCAGGCTGCGCGCCAGCGCGGCGGCGGCGGTCGCGCCGAAGCTGCCCAGCGTGCTCTTCAGACTGTGGCACTCGGTCGCCAGCGCCGGCCCGTCGCCCCGGTCCACGGCCAGGCGGGCGGCGGCCAGCCGCTGCCGCGTGTCGCTGACGAAGACGTCCAGCACCGAAGCGAAGGCGCCCGGGCGCATCGCCGCACGCATCTCCTCCAGCATGGCCAGATCCAGGGGGGATGCCGGGCCGGTCCCCGCCGCGCCGCTCATCCGCGCTCCTCCGTCTTCCAGAGCTGGATCTTGCGGTAGACGGTGGAGGGGCTGATCTCCAGCAGGGCCGCCGCCTTCGGCACGTCGTTGCCGGTCGCGGCCAGGGCGCGCAGGATCTCCTCCTTCTCCGTCATCCAGAGCGGGCGGATGCCCGGCTCCGCGGTCGCTGCCGCCGTCGCCGTCTCCGGACCGCCCGTCATCGTCGCCGCTGTAGACGGGCGGCCGGACCGGGCCGGGGCGGGATGGAAGGAACGCAGCGGGTCGGGCAGCATGGCCGCGGTCACCAGCGGCCCGTCGTTCAGCACGACGATGTTGCGCAGCACGTTCTCCAGGTGGCGGACATTGCCGGGCCAGTCGTAGCTGCGGATCGCCGCCTCCACCTCCGGAGCGAAGCCGCGGAACTGCTTGCCCTCCTCCGCCGACATGCGGTGCAGCAGGGTGCGGGCGATCAGGATGGCGTCGTCCTCCCGCTCGCGCAGGGGCGGCAGGTGGACCGGAACGACATGCAGGCGGTAGTACAGATCCTCGCGGAAACGCCCGGCCTGCACCTCCGCCAGCGGATCGCGGTTGGTGGCGGAGACGAAACGGACATCCACCTTCTCCGGCTTCGAGCCGCCCACCGGCTGCACCAGCCCGGTCTGGATGAAGCGCAGCAGCTTCGGCTGCAGCTCCGGCGGCATCTCGCAGACTTCGTCCAGGAACAGCGTGCCGCCGTCGGCCTGCCGCGCCGCCCCCACCCGGTCGGACGTCGCGCCGCTGAAGGCCCCTTTCACATGGCCGAAGATCTCGCTCTCCAGCAGGTCCTTGGGGATGGCGGCGCAGTTGATCGCCACGAAGGGGCCGGCCCGGCGCGGGCTGGCCTTGTGGATGGCGTCCGCCGCCAGTTCCTTTCCGGTGCCGCTCTCCCCGGTCAGGAAGACGCTGGCCCGGCTGGGGGCCACCGCCTCGATCGTGCGGTAGACCGTCTGCATCTCGGCGGAGGCGCCGATGAAGTCGTGGAAGCGGTCGCGGTCCAGGTCGCGGCGGTAGCGTTCGACCATGCTGGCCAGCAGGCGCCGTTCGCGGGCGTTGCGCACGGTGACCGTCAGCCGCGCCGCGTTGAAGGGCTTGACCAGGAAATCCGCCGCTCCCTCCCGCATCGCCTCCACGGCCAGGCTGATGGAGCCGTGCGCGGTCACCACGATCACCGGCAGGTCGGGATGCCGGGCGCGGAGCTGCTTCAGCACGTCCAGCCCGTCGGTGTCCGGCAGCTTGAGGTCGAGCACGATGACGCCGATTCCGGGGCGCCCGGCGGCGTCCACCGCCGCGGCCCCGGTCTCCACCTGCTCGACCGGATGGCCCTCGGCCTCCAGGTACTCGCGGTAGACCCGCGCCAGCGGCAGCGTATCTTCGACCAGAAGAATCGTGTCGGCGGTGGCGCCGCTCTTTCCCGTCATCGTCCGCCCGGATCGCACCTGCATCTGGGGATAGGAATGCCCCGAACAGATTAGCAAATTGTAGCACGCCCCCTGCTCGGCCAGCCCGCATGGCTGTTCCTCGGCGGGCGCGGAAGCAGTAGATTGGCGCCGCATGCCGCCTTGCCGCGGCCGGTGGTGACGATCAGGGGGCCGGGGCTGGGACGATGGCCGGGACGCAGAACGAGGGGGACGGCGCCACGCTCACCTTCCGGCAGCGCTTCATCGCCTGGTGGGAAGGCTACGATCTTTCCGGACTCCGCCGCGGCGGCAGGGACGGCGGGGCCGACGGGGGAGCGGGCGGCGCAGGGGGCGGCTCCGCCGCTGCCGCCGGGGGAGCGGGCCGGTCGCGCAACCGCTACGGCAAGCCGCTCTGGACCGCCACCCGGGTGCAGGTCGCGGAGAAGATCTGGGGGGAGGGCTTCTCCACCCCCGGCGGGCTGGAGCACATCTCCACCCTGATCAAGCCGCTGGGGCTGAATCCGGCGATGAGCGTGCTGGACATCGGTGCGGGGCTGGGCGGCTCCACCCGGACCATGGCGCAGCAGTGCGGCGCCTGGGTCACCGGGCTGGAGCACGATCCCGTGCTGGCGGAGAAGGCGAAGCAGCTTTCGCAGAAGGCCGGGCTGGCCAAGCAGGCGCCGGTCGAGTTCTTCGACCCGGAGAACTTCGTCTGGACCAAGCGGGTGGACGCCATCTTCTCCAAGGAAACGTTCTTCACCATCCAGAACAAGGATGCCCTGATCGACACGATGGAGCTGGCGCTGAAGCCGCGCGGCCAGTTCCTGTTCACCGACTATGTGCAGGACCGGGTGACGCCGCGCGGCCGCGACTACGAGGCCTGGATGAAGCACGAGCCGGTGGAGCCGCATCCCTGGACCGTGGACCAGTATGTCGGCGCCATGCAGCAGCGGAACCTGGACATCCGCATCACCGAGGACATCTCCGACATGCACCGCGGGCTGGTGCTGACCGCCATCCAGGATCTGGTCCGCCATCTGGAGACCGTCTCCATGGACCACGACACCAAGCTGGCGGTGGTGGACGAGGTGGAGATGTGGGCCCGACGTCTGGCCGCACTGGCCGGCGGGCTGCGCTGCTACCGTTTCTATGCCATGAAGCCCGCCGACCTGAGCTGACCCGCCCCGGCCGGCGGCAGGGCCTCATGGCAGGAGATCAGCCCGTCTGGCGCGGCGATACCGGCAGCGGCACGAACAGCGCGCCGTCCTGAGACCGGCGCAGCACGACGATGGCGTCGCGCCCCTGCTTGCGCGCTTCGGCAATGGCCTGCTGCAGATCCTCCGGCGACGTCACCTCCGACTGGTTGGCCCGCGTGATCAGGTCGCCCGGCTGGAAGCCGCGCTGCGCGGCAGGCGAATTCGGAGCGACGCCGACGACGACGGTGCCCTGTGTGTCCTCCTCCAGCCCGAAACGCTCGCGCAGGGGCGGGGTCAGCGGTGCCAGCGTCAGCCCCAGCGTGGCCTGCCCGGACTCCCCGCCCGTCTCGGCCTCCGCCACCTGCCGTTCGCGCGGGAGCGTGCCGACCTTGGGGGTGACCGTCCGCTCCCGGCCCTGGCGCAGCAGCCCCAGCTCCACCGTCCGGCCCGGATCGGTGTCGGCCACGGCGCGCGACAGGTCGCGCGGGCGTTCCACCGGCCTGCCGTTCAGCGTGGTGATCAGGTCGCCGGTCTCGATCCCGGCCTGTGCGGCGGGACTGTCCGCCGTGACGGAGGAGACGAGGGCACCGCGCGCCTCCTTCAGCCCCAGGGCGGCGGCGATCTCCGGCGACACCTGCTGGATCGTCACGCCCAGGAAGCCACGCTCGACGAAGCCGCGGTCGCGCAGTTCCTCGGCCACCGACCGCGCGATCGCCGAGGGCACGGAGAAGCCGATGCCGATGTTGCCGCCGGAGCGGGAGAAGATCGCCGTGTTCACGCCGATCACCTCGCCCTTCATGTCGATCAGCGGCCCGCCGGAGTTGCCGGTGTTGATGGCGGTATCGGTCTGGAGGAAGTCGTCATAGTTGCCCGCGCCGATGTCCCGCGCCCGGGCGGAGATGATGCCCGCCGTCACGGTGCCGCCCAGGCCGAAGGGGTTGCCGATGGCGATCACCCAGTCGCCCACCTCGGCCGTCTCCGAATCGCCCCAGGCCAGGGCGGGCAGCGGCTCCGGCGTCTCCACCTTCAGCAGCGCGATGTCCGTCGCCGGATCGGTGCCGATCAGCTTCGCCTGATAGGTGTCGCCGGACGGGAAGGCGACCTCGATCTCGTCGGCGTTCTCAACGACATGGTTGTTGGTGACGATGAACCCGGCCGGGTCGATGACGAAGCCGGAGCCCAGCGCCCGGGTCGGCCTCGGGCCGCCGCCATCGGGACCGCGGCGGCCGAAGAACTCACCGAAGAAGTCCTCCAGCGGGCTGCCCGGCGGCAGCCCGAAGGGCGGAGCACCGGGGCCGCCCGGCATCTCCCCCGGCGCCTGGGCCGGGATCTCCCCGGCGGCGGTGATGGTGACCACGGCCGGCAGCTTGTCCTTCGCCAGGGCGGAGAAGCTGGCCGGGGCCGTCCGCATCGGGTTGTCCCGGCCGGCCGGCTGTTGCCCGTCGGCCGGCGGTTCCGCCCGCTGCGCCAGGGCGGGACCGGCCGCGAGCAGGGCCGCCAGGGCCAGCGCGGCCATGCCCCGGCGGCGGGCACCTCTTCCCCCGGGCGGAATCCCCTGGCAGGGTCCCCCATGGACGGGTACGTGAGCGGGCGGCATCATGGGCGGGTTCCTCCGTCTCGGGTCCGACACGTCGAGAGGGGAAACGCGAAAAGCGCCCGTTCGTCTCGCGGGCGCCCTAACCTGGCACAGCATTCCGGCAGTATCCCGGCGCCGCAGGGGGGCCGGGCAGGGCGTTCTGCTCCCTGTCTATGACCCCGTACCTACGACGTTGACTCCGGTGCGGCTGCCGACTATGGTCCCGGCCTTCGTTTGAACGCCTCCAGCGCCGAGTAACTCCGATGAAAGTCGTCAACTCCCTCAAGTCGATGAAGACCCGCCACAAGGCGTGCCGCGTGATCCGGCGCCGGGGTCGCGTCTATGTCATCAACAAGCTGAACCCGCGTTTCAAGGCCCGCCAGGGCTGACCATCGCCGGTTCGACGGGCGTCCGCGCCCGACGGAACAACGCCCCCGGGAAGCCTTCCGGGGGCGATGTTTTTGTTGCCGGGTCCTCCGGCGTCGGAACCTCCGGTGTCAGGCTGCGGCGCCGCATTTCCTTGAAACCCTGCCGGGCCCGCTCCATCCTTCCTGCCCACCGTAGGAAGAAGGACGCGGCCCCATGCGCATGCCCGATCCGGACGACAGGGTCTTTCGCAACCGCGACGCCCTGCTGGCGCGGCTGCGAAAAGCCGTGCCCGGCGGTGTCATCGCCGAGGAGGATGCCCGCCGTCCCTATGAGACGGACGGGCTGACCGCCTACCGCCAGCTTCCGCTGGTCGTGGTGCTGCCGTCCTCCACGGCGGAGGTGGCGGAAACCCTGCGCATCTGCCGCGGGATGGGGGTCAAGGTGGTGCCGCGCGGGGCCGGCACGGGCCTCTCCGGCGGCGCCCTGCCGCTGGCCGACGGGGTGCTGCTGGGGCTGTCCAAGCTCAACCGCATCCTCGACATCGACTACGACAACCGCACCGTCACGGTGCAGCCCGGGGTCACCAACCTGGGCATCACGCACGCGGTGCAGCACCGCGGCTTCTACTACGCCCCCGATCCCAGCTCGCAGATCGCCTGCACCATCGGCGGCAACGTCGCGGAGAATTCCGGCGGCGTCCACTGCCTGAAGTACGGGGTGACGACGAACAACGTCCTGGGCGTGGAGTTCGTCACCATGGAGGGGGAGGTGGTCCGCCTCGGCGGCAAGCACCTGGACCCCGAGGGCTACGACCTGCTGGGCGTGCTGAACGGGTCGGAGGGGCTGCTGGGCGTGGTCACGGAGGTGACCGTCCGCATCCTCCAGAAGCCGGAGACGGCGCGGGCCGTGCTGCTGGGCTTTCCGTCGGTGGAGGCGGGCGGGGCGGCCGTGGCCGCCGTGATCGCCGCCGGCATCATTCCCGGCGGCATGGAGATGATGGACCGCCCCGCCCTGAACGCGGCGGAGGACTTCGTCGGCGCGGGCTACCCGCGCGATGCCGAATCGCTGCTGATCGTGGAGCTGGACGGGCCGGCGGCCGAGGTCGATCACCTGATCGAGCGGGTGGAGGCCATCGCGCGGGAGAACGGCGCCTTCTATTCCCGCGTCTCCCGCTCGGAGGAGGAGCGGGCGGCCTTCTGGTCCGGGCGCAAGAACGCCTTCCCCGCCGTGGGCCGCATCGCCGCCGACTACATGTGCATGGATGGCACCATCCCCCGCCGGGCCCTGCCGCAGGTGCTGCGCCGGATGACGGAGATGCAGGCCGAGTTCGGCCTGCGGGTCGCCAACGTCTTCCATGCCGGCGACGGCAACCTGCACCCGCTGATCCTGTTCGACGCCAACCGGCCGGGCGAGCTGGAGCGGGCGGAGGCGTTCGGCGCCGCCATCCTGAAACTGTGCGTGGAGGTCGGCGGCGTGCTGACCGGGGAGCACGGCGTGGGCGTCGAGAAGCGAGACCTGATGACCGTGCAGTTCGCCGAGGCTGACCTGGAGCAGCAGCAGCGCCTGAAATGCGCCTTCGACCCGGACGGGCTGCTGAACCCCGGCAAGGTGTTCCCGCTGCTGCACCGCTGCGCCGAACTGGGCCGGCTGCACGTTCCGCGCGGGCAGCTTCCCTTCCCGGACCTGCCGCGGTTCTGACCCGCCGCCCCGCCGTTCCCCCTCCCCGTATGCGGAACACCGCCCCATGAGCACCTTCCGGCCCGATACCGAAGCGCAGGTCCTGGATGCCGTCCGCTGGGCGGTGGCGGAGGGGCAGCCGCTGGAGGTGGCGGGTCACGGCAGCAAGCGCGGCCTGGGCCGGCCGGTGCAGGCCGCGCACACGCTCGACCTCTCCGCCCTGTCCGGCATCGTCGCCTACGAACCGGAGGAACTGATCCTCGTCGTCCGGCCGGGCACGCCGATGGCCGAGCTGCGCACGGTGCTGGCCGACCGCGGCCAGTGTCTGGCCTTCGAGCCGCCCGACCTGGCGCCGCTCTGGGGCGGGGCGCCCGACACCGGCACGGTGGGCGGCACGGTGGCGGCCGGCCTGTCCGGGCCGGCCCGTCTCCGGGCGGGGGCGGCGCGCGACCACATGCTGGGCGTCACCGCCGTCTCCGGCCGGGGGGAGCTGTTCCGGGCCGGCGGCCGGGTGGTGAAGAATGTCACCGGCTACGACCTGCCGAAGCTGCTGACCGGCTCGTTCGGGACCCTGGCGGTGATGACGGAACTGGTGCTGAAGGTGCTGCCGGCGGCGGAGCTGTCGCGGACCCTGGTGCTGGCCGGGCTGGAGGGGCGGCACGCCGTGCAGGCGATGGCGGACGCGATGGGCAGCCCGGCCGAGGTGTCGGGGGCCGCCTGGGTGCCGTCCGACCTGGGGCTGCCCGGCATCCCGCCGCGCACCCCGTCCGTCGCGCTGCGGCTGGAGGGGGTGGCGGTGTCCGTCGCGGCGCGGCTGTCCCACCTGACCACGCTGCTGGGTGGCCGCGCCGCCACCGCCGTGCTGGAGCCCGCGGAGTCGGCCGTCTTCTGGGCGCGACTGCGCGACGCCGCCCCGCTGGCGGAGCGGCCCGACCTTATCGTCTGGAAGCTGTCCGTGCCGCCGATGGAGGGGGCTGCCGTGCTGGACCGGGTGCGCCGGGCCGTGCCGGGCACGCTGGGCTGGCTGGACTGGGCCGGCGGGCTGGTCTGGCTGGGACTGCCGCCGCCCGCCCAAGCCGGGGCAGACTCCCAGGCCGCTGTCGTGCGGGCCGCCATCGGCGGTGCCGGCGGCCACGCCACCCTGGTGCGCGCGCCCGAGCCGGTGCGCGCCGCCGTTCCCGTCTTCCAGCCGCAGCCGCCGGCACTGGCCGCCTTGTCGGCGCGGGTGCGGCACCAATTTGATCCCCAGGGGGTGCTGAACCCCGGTCGGATGGAAGCGGGAGCCGCGGCATGAGCGGAGCGACGGGAACAGGGACCCTGGAGCGGGAGGTCCTGGAGGCGGGGACCTGCGGCCTCACCACCCTCTACAACGGCCGCTGCCCTGTCTGCCGGCCGGAGGTTGAGCACTATGCCCGGCTGGATGCCCGCGCCGGCGGCGGCAACGCCTGGATCGACCTGTACCGTGCGCCGGACCTGCTGGCCCGCCACGGGCTGGACGCCGAGACGGTGAAGCGCCGGCTGCACGTCATCGGGCCGTACGGGCGGGTGGCGACGGGCGTGGACGCCTTCCTGCTGATCTGGGGGTCGCTGCCGCGTTACCGCTGGCTGGCGGCCCTGGTCGGCAGCCGCCCGGTCCGTCCCGTTGCCGGGCTGGTCTACGACCGGGTGCTGGCGCCGCTGCTCTACGCCCACACCCGCCGCCGTGAGGCACGGGAGAGGGGGGCGCCGTGATTTCCACGATGACGAGCGACCGCCTGATCGCCATGTACGACGTCCCGATCCTCGACGCGGCGGCGTGAGCGCATGCAGACGAACTTCTCCCTGGCCCAGCTTGCCGATGCCGAGACCGCGGAGTCCGAGGCGGTGCTGCGCAAGTGCGTGCACTGCGGCTTCTGCACGGCCACCTGTCCGACCTACGTGCTGCTGGGGGACGAGCTGGACAGCCCGCGTGGCCGCATCTACCTGATCAAGGACATGCTGGAGGGCGGCAAGCCGGCGACGGAGACGGTGGTCCGGCATGTGGACCGCTGCCTCTCCTGCCTGTCCTGCATGAGCACCTGCCCCTCGGGCGTCCACTACATGCATCTGGTGGACCACGCCCGCCACCATATCGAGAAGACCTGGCGGCGGCCGCTGGCCGACCGGCTGCAACGGCGCCTGCTGGCGGCCATCCTGCCCTATCCCGGCCGCTTCCGCTGGGCGCTGCGCGCGGCGGGGCTGGGCCGGGCCGTCCGCCCGCTGCTGCCGGCCCGGTTGCGGGCCATGCTGGAGCTGGCACCGACCAAGGTCCATGCCCCGACCCGGCAGGAGCGGCCGGGCGTCTTTCCGGCGCAGGGGAAGCGGCGGCTGCGCGTGGCGCTGCTGGGCGGCTGCGTGCAGCCGGTGCTGGACCCGGCCATCAACGAGGCGACGATCCGCCTGCTGACCCGGCTGGGGGCGGAGGTGGTGATCCCCGAGGGGCAGGGCTGCTGCGGCGGGCTGACCCACCACATGGGGGCGCGCGAGCCGGACTTCGCCCCCGCCAATGTCCGCGCCTGGACAAAGGAACTGGCGGCCGGGGGCCTGGATGCCATCGTCGTCACCGCGTCGGGCTGCGGCACGACGGTGAAGGACTACGGCTTCATGCTGCGGGAGGACCCGGAACTGGCGGAGCCCGCCGCCCGTGTCTCCGCCCTGGCGCGCGACGTGACGGAGCTGGTGGCCGAGCTGGGCCTGCCGCCTTCCACCCTGCCGCGTCGCCTGCGCGTCGCCTACCATTCCGCCTGCTCCCTGCAGCACGGCCAGCAGGTGCGGGAGGTGCCGCGCCGGCTGCTGCGCGAGGCCGGGTTCGAGGTGCTGGAGGTGCCGGAAGGGCATCTCTGCTGCGGCTCCGCCGGGACCTACAACATCCTCCAGCCCGACCTGGCCGGACAGCTCCGCGCGCGCAAGGTGCGCAACATCGAGAGCATCCGGCCGGAGGTGATCGCCGCCGGCAACATCGGCTGCCTGACCCAGATCAGTCACGGCACCGCCATCCCCGCGGTCCATACGGTGGAACTGCTGGACTGGGCCACGGGCGGGCCGGTCCCGGCGGCGCTGGCGGGCCTGGACGGGACGGTCCCCGCCTAACGCGCCAGCAGCCGGTCCAGCGCCCGATCCTCCGCGGTGCGGGACAGGCCCTCGGGGTGCAGGTAGGCGTCGTCGAACTGCGCCAGCCGGGCCAGCGCCGGCCGGTCGGGCAGCAGGATGTCGGGTCCCGCCGTCTCCAGCAGGCCCGCCTCGCGGAGCTGGCGCAGGGTGCGGTTGACATGGACGATGCTGAGGCCCAGCAGGTCGGCCAGCACCTCCTGCGTCGCCGGCAGCGAGAAACGCCCGCCGCCGGCCAGCCCGACCCGCTCCAGCCGGTGGTCCAGTTCCAGCAGCAGGTGGCCCGCCCGCTCCAGCGCCGTGCGCCGGCCCAGGCTGAACAGCCGCTCCGCCAGGATGCCCGTCTCCACCCCCTCCAGATGCAGCAGGGCCAGGGCCAGCCGCGGCCGGTCGTGCAGCAGCGTCGGCAGCAGCCAGGGGTCCAGCCGCGCGACCCGGGCCGGTCCCAGCGTCTCCAGACCCTCACCGGGGCGGACCGACAGACCGCCGTACAACCCGACCACATCCCCGGGCAGGACCAGATCCGTCACCTGCCGCCGGCCGTCGGGCAGGCCGCGGCAGCGGATCGCCCAGCCCTCCAGCAGGACCAGCACCGGGCCGCTCCCGTCTTCTCCGGCGTCGCTCAGGCCGGTGCGGGGTGGCACGGCCTCGGCCGCCGCGGTCAGGCGCACGAGAACGTCGCGCTCGGCCCCGTCGAGCGCGATCACCGAGCCGATCCGTCGAACCAGCACATTGTCCATCGCGGCCCCCATGGGATCGTCGCTTGGGGTCGTCGCTCAGTCAGGACGTGGACTTCCGCCACCTTGAATTCATACGCAAGTGTGGAAAGAGAAAGAAGACCGGGGCGTAGCGCCAGTCCGGGTCCAAGGAGGTACTCCGGTCGTCCGATGCGCTTCTGCGTCGCAGCATGCAATAACTGGGACAGTACCGGAATTCCGGCTGCCCTTAACCTATGTGAATTGCGCGGCTCCGGTTCCCTGACTAGATAGCGCCGGCCGCGGCACTCCCCTTCGCACCGCAGCATTCCCTCCCTCCGAGCCAGGAAGGTCCCCGATGACGCCTGTGTCCCGTTCCAAGCATCCCGGCGGACCGGAACCGGCCGCCGCCGCAAAGCCCGTGGCGCTGGTGATCGAGGATGACGGCGTGATCTCCCTGGAGCTGCGGCTGATGCTGGCGCGGCGCGGCTGGCGCTCCATGGCGGCGACCAACTGGGAGGAGGCGTTCCTCTGCTGGCGGCGCGAGCGCTGCGACCTGCTGGTGGTGGACGGCTGTCTGCGCGACGGGGAGGACGGCATCGCGCTGGCCCGGGCCCTGACCGGGGACCGGCCCACGCCGCTGGTCTTCGTCACGGCGGGGCCGGAGCGGGTGGACGATGCCGGGCTGGCCGGCGTGCCGGTCGTGGCCAAGCCCTTCATCGCGCGGGAGTTCCTCGCCGCGGTGGAGCGTGCCCTCGCAGGCCGGAAGGCCGCCGCCCGGGTGGCCTGACCGGCCCTGGGCGGCAGCCTGCCCCTCAGTCCAGCGCCTCCAGCTCGTCGATGAAGCGGCGCAGCAGGTCCAGCCCCTTGCCCCAGAAGGCCGGATCGGTGGCGTCCAGCCCGAAGGGTGCCAGCAGCTCCTTGTGGTGCCGGCTGCCGCCGGCCGCCAGCAGGTCCAGGTAGCGGCGGGCGAAGGCGTCGGAGCCGTTCTGCCGCGCCGCCTCCTCGTAGGCGGCATAGAGGCTGTTCACCAGACAGTCGCCGAAGGCATAGGCGTAGACGTAGAAGGGCGAATGGACGAAGTGCGGGATGTAGGCCCAGTAGGTCCGGTAGCTCTCGTCGAAGCGGAAGGCCGGCCCCAGGCTCTCCGTCTGCACCTCCATCCAGATCGCGTTCAGCCGCTCGGCCGACAGTTCCGCCTCGCGCCGCTCGGCATGGACCCGCCGCTCGAACTCGTAGAAGGCGATCTGCCGGACCACGGTGTTCAGCATGTCCTCCACCTTGCCGGCCAGCAGCGCCTTGCGCTTGCGCGGGTCGGTGGTGCGGTCCAGCAGGCCGCGGAAGGTCAGCATCTCCCCGAACACGCTGGCCGTCTCCGCCAGCGTCAGGGGCGTGTCGGCCTGGAGATGGCCCTGGCCCGCGGCCAGCACCTGATGCACCCCGTGGCCCAGCTCGTGCGCCAGCGTCATCACGTCCCGCGTGCGGCCCAGATAGTTCAGCAGCAGGTAGGGATGCGCCGCGGGTACGGTGGGGTGGGCGAAGGCGCCGGGGTCCTTGCCCGGCCGGGTCGGCGCGTCGATCCAGGCCTTGTCGAAGAAGCGCTGTCCCACCGCCGCCAGTTCGGGCGAGAAGCGGGCATAGGAGGACAGCACGATCTCCCGCGCCTCCTCCCACGGCACGATGCGGTCGTCATCGTCCGGCAGCGGCGCGTTGCGGTCCCAGTAGTCCAGCCGGTCCTGGCCGAACCAGCGGGCCTTGAGCGCGTAGTAGCGGTGCGACAGGGTCGGATAGGCCGCCTTCACGGCGCTGACCAGCGCCTCCACCACCGCGTCCTCGACCCGGTTCGCCAGATTGCGGGCCGACCAGGGCTGGGCGTAGCTGCGCCAGCGGTCCTCGATCTCCTTGTCCTTGGCGAGCGTGTTGGTGATGTGGGTGAACAGGCGCAGATTCGCCCTCAGCACGCCGCCGATCGCCAGCGCCGCTTCGCGCCGGACGGACTGGTCGCGGTCGGACAGCAGGTTCAGCGCCTCCGCCGCCGTGAGATCCCGCCCGCCGACGGGAAAGCGCAGGCCGGCCAGCGTCTCGTCGAACAGCCGGACCCAGGCGGCGCGGCCGGCGACGTACTTCTCATGCAGCAGCCGCTCGGCCTCATCGGAAAGCTGGTGCGGCCGGAAGATGCGGGTGTCGCGCAGCCAGGGGCCGTATTTCGCCAGTTCGGGTGCTGTCAGCTTCGCCGCGAGGTCGGCGTCCTCCAGCCGGTTGATCTCCAGCGTGAAGAACAGCAGGTGGACGGAGATCGCCGTCACCCGCTCCTGCATGGACTGGTAGAAGCGCCCGATCTCCGGGCTGGAGCGGTCGCCGGCATAGAGCAGGCCGGCATAGGACATGATCCGGGCCAGCCGCTCGTCCAGCGCCTCGAACTCCGCCACCGCGCGGCCCAGCTCGGCCCCCGTCAGGCTGGAAAGCCGGCCCTGGCAGCGGGCGGCGAAGGCGCGTGCCTCCTGCTCCGTCCGCTCCAGGTCCCGGGTCAGGTCCGGGCTGTCCGGGCCGGGATAGAGGTCGGTCAGGTCCCAGGTGGGAAGCCGGCCCAGATCGGGGGCGGACGCGGGGGCTGCGGCACTGTCCATGGCTTTTCCTCTCTCCGGCGCACGACGGTAGCGGGCGATATGGGGCGACGGCAGGCATAGCCCAAGCCCCCCGATGCGCCCAGTCCCCCAAGCACCACGGCCCCCCTGCCTGCGTGCCTGCCGGGCGGCGGAAGGCGGACTGGCACGGGCCGCGCCGGCCGCGACCCAGGCAGGCGCTGGCCGCATTGGCCGTTCGCGCCGGCGGTGCTAGCATGGGTTTTCCTCTGGCATTGATGGAGCATGCGATGGGCACCCTGCGTGGCCCGGTGGACGGCCGTTTCGATTTCAGCGCGCATCTGGCGCCGAGCGAGCTGTCCGGCATCGTCGACGCCGTCCGCACCGGCGAACTCTCGGCCCGGCGGGCGGCCCTGCTGCTGTCCCCGGACGCGACCGAGGACGATGTGCGCGCCCTGGCGGCCGAGCCGCTGCGCCGCGCCGCCTGACGCGGCGCGCGTCACGACCCGCGCGGATCATGGAACCGGCCGGGCAGCCCCAGGGGCTGCCCGGCCGGTTCCGTTTCGGCCTCCCCCCCTGTCCGCCTCTCCCCTTGCGGGGGCGGGTGTCAGCTCCGCCAGCGAAGCACGGTGTCCCGGACGGGGTTGGCGAACGCCCGGCCTTCGTCGCGCGAGCGCTGCCATTCCGCCTTGAGCTGGTAGTACCAGCGGGCCTGGGTGTCGGCGTCCTTGATCAGCATCAGGGCGGGGTCGTGCCGCAGTCCGCGCTGCTGCTGCACCACCACGTCCCGGTCCTGGCGCAGGAACTTCGCCGCGAAGGGCCGCAGCAGCGGCTTCGCCAGCGTGGCCCAGCCCATCGTCCAGTACATCTGGTTCGTCACCTCCGTCGTCTCCGCGTCCAGCGGCGTGACGGTGGTGAGGTTGACCACGGTATGCCGGCCCACCTCGATATGCTCGATCCGGATGCCGGGAAGCTGGAAGCGGATCTCCGTCTCCGGCGCGCCGCCCAGGAGCCTGTAGGCCGCGCTGTTGCTGGAAGGGCGGTGGCGCTTCATGCGGAAGCCCAGCGGCGCCGGGCCGAACGCCTTCGCCTTCTCGTGGATCGAGCGGGCGCTGCGCCAGAACCAGCTCCGGTGGACGAAGGGGCCGTGGGCGGGGTCCATCAGCCCGATCACGGCATGGTCCACGAAGCAGGGGAAGGCCATCACCTCCACCATGTCGGCCGCGCGGTCGGGCGCGAAGCCGGGCATGGCCGGCGGTTCCCCGTCGGGCTCGCCGCTTCCCATCCAGATCCAGACATTGCCGTTCAGCTCGCGCACCGGGTAGGAGCGCACCCGGATGCGCGAGAGGTCGAACGCCTGCCCCTCCACCAGCGACGGGATGGCGGTGCAGCCCCCGTCCGCGCCGAAGCGCCAGCCGTGGTAGCAGCATTCCACCTCGCGCCCGTCGAAGCGACCGCAGGAGAGCGGGATGCCGCGGTGGGGGCAGATGTCGCGCAGGGCGAACGCCGCGCCGTCGGCCCCACGGCCGAACAGGACGGGTTCGCCCAGCAGCGTCTTCGCCAGCATCCGCCCCCGCTTCAGGGCGCGGCCGGGCAGGGCGAAGTACCAGAGGTCCTGCAACAGGAAGCGCTGCTCGGCCAAGCGGTGCCCCGTCGGCTGTGGTCCGTACCGCTCACCCTAGCATTGCAGCACGCCGCCGCCCAGCCGGGCGGCTACAGCCACGCCGGGTCGGTGTCGAGCGTGGTGCGGTCCAGGCTGCGCAGCAGGGCCGCCTGGGTCTCCGTCTTCGGCAGTTCCCAGGCATAGAAGTAGCGGCAGGCCGCCAGCTTGCCGCGGTAATAGTCGGCATCGCCGCGGCCGTCCGCGAGCGCGGCGCGGGCGACCAGGGCCTGGCGCAGCCAGATCCAGGCCAGTACCGTGTGGCCCATCATCTCCAGATAGGCGACGGCGTTCGCCAGCATTTCCGCCACCCGGCCCTCGGCCCGCTCGCGCCCCAGCACCCGGGTGGTCTCCGCGACCGTCTCCAGCGCGCGGGCCAGCGCCGCGGCATGGGGCGCCAGGTCCGCGTCCCGCGCGGCCTCGGCGATCGTCTCCCGCACCGTCTCCGCCAGCAGGGTCAGGCTGGCCCCGTTCTGCTGCCAGACCTTGCGGCCTGCCAGGTCGTTCGCCTGGATGCCGTAGGTGCCTTCGTGGATCGGGTTCAGACGGTTGTCGCGGTAGTACTGCTCCACCGGATAGTCGCGGGTGTAGCCATAGCCGCCCAGGATCTGGATCGCCCACTTGTTGGCCTCCAGGCAGTGCTCCGACGGCCAGGACTTGGCGACGGGCGTCAGGATGTCCAGCAGCAGCCCGGCCCGCTCCCGCGCCGCCGGCTCGGGGGCGGTCTTCTGCTCGTCCACCAGCCGGGCGCAGTAGAGGCAGAGCGCCAGCGCCCCTTCCGACGCCGCCTTCTGCTGCAGCAGCATGCGCTTCACGTCGGCATGGCCGGCGATCGGGATCATGGGGGAGGCGGGGTCGCGCGCCTCCGGCGGGCGGCCCTGCGGCCGGGTCCGGGCATAGTCCAGCGAATAGCGGAACCCGGCATAGCCCAGCGCCGCCGCGCCCAGCCCGACGCCGATCCGCGCTTCGTTCATCATGTGGAACATGCAGGCGAGGCCCTGGTTCTCCTGCCCCACCAGGAAGCCCTGGCAGCGGCCCGCCTCGCCGAAGGACAGGATCGTGCTGGTCGTGCCGCGATAGCCCATCTTGTGCAGCAGGCTGACCAGACGGACATCGTTGTCGCCCTGCAACGATCCGTCCTCGGCCACGCGGAAGCGCGGCACGATGAACAGGCTGATGCCCTTCACCCCGGCCGGGGCGCCCTTGATCCGGGCCAGCACCATATGGACGATGTTCTCCGACAGCTCATGCTCGCCGGCGCTGATCCACTGCTTCGTTCCGGTAATGGAATAACTTCCGTCGGGCTCGGGGGCAGCACTGGTGCGGATGTCCGCGAGGCTGGACCCGGCCTGCGGCTCGGACAGCGCCATGGTGCCGAAGAAGCGGCCGGTCAGCATCGGCGCCATGAAGCGCCGCTTCTGCTCCTCCGTGCCGAAGGCGTCGATCAGGTTGGCCGCGCCGATGGTCAGGAACGGATAGGCGGCGGTGGCGATGTTCGCCGCCTGGAAGATGGCGAAGCAGGCCTGCACCACCGTCCAGGGAAGCTGGAGGCCGCCGCGGGCCTCGTCATGGTGGGCGGCCAGGAAGCCCGCCTCGGCGAAGGCGTCCACGGCCCGCTTCACCTCCGGCAGCATCACGACCCTGCCGGTGCCCCCCTCGCGTTCCGGCTCATGGCTGTCGGCGGCGCGGTAATGGGGGGCGAAATACTCCTCCGCCAGCCGGGCCGCGGTGCGCACCGTCTCGTCCACGGTGCCGCGGTCCAGGTGCTGGTGGCGCGGCCGGCGCAGCAGGGCGTCCAGGCCGATGACGTCATGCAGCAGAAAGTCGATCTCGCGCGGTTCGATCCGGCTCATTGATCCCTCCGGGGTTTCCTCCGGGGGACAGAGGTACGCGGTCGAACCGCGCCCGTCGACAGCGCCGTCCGGGACCGGCCGCGGGGCGGTGGGCCGCCGGCCTACTCCATGCCCAGCGCGGCCATGTACAGCTCCAGCAGCGCGTCCAGCTCCTGCCGGTCGTCCTTCTCCATCTTCCGCAGACGGATGATCTGGCGCATGACCTTGGTATCGAAGCCGGTGCCCTTGGCCTCGGCGTAGATGTCCTTGATGTCGTCCTGGATGCCCTTCTTCTCTTCCTCCAGGCGCTCGATCCGCTCGATGAAGCTGCGGAGGCGGTCGCCGGCGATGCCACCGACGTCGTTCGTCTTGTTGTCGGCTGTCTGCGCGTCAGACATGGGATGCCTCTTCCGGGTAGGGGGATGCTGCGGGGCCGGGACCATATCGGGCAAGCCCCCCCGGTGCAAGGGACCGGCAGGGGACCGGGAGGCCCCGCCCGGGCGGGCCTTTACGCCACAGAAAGGGAACCTCCACACGAACGGAAACGACGGCGCAGCCAGCGGGGGCGCACCGTCGTTCTCACTCATGGACCGTCTATGCCCGAAGACGCCGCCCGGAAACCCGGCCCCCGGACCGGAGTCTCAAGGCCGGGATAGCGGGCCTGGCCTGCGCTGCCCGGTCAGACCTTGATGTCCAGGCGGGCGCCGCGCAGGGTCAGACCCTCCTGCACGATCTTCTCCGCCGGCGACGGCGTCTGGACGAAACTGGCCAGCTTGCTGGACCGGTCCTGGATCGCCTCTGTCGTGACGTTGAACAGGTTCTGCGTCCGCGCCGCGAACTGCTTGGTTACCTGGACCCCGGCCTGGGTCATGGCTGCGACCGACATGGCACTAACCTCCTGGCAGCGGCTTTTGCCGCCGCCCAACTGGGTTCAGCGTCCCCGACCGTGATCCTTTTGCGGCCGATGGCGCCCGTCTACTTCAACCCCTCCTCTACACCGCGCCGGAGACGCGGTGTTACGGTTCGGTTGCCGGTTCAAGAGGATGCGGTTCCTGGCGACCGGTGCCGCCCTGTGTCCGGGCGAAGGCCGCCTGCTGGTCCGGGGATGCCTCCTTCTGGTGGAGGCTTTTCCACTCCTCATAGCGCATACCATACACGATCTCGCGGGCGTCGTCATATGTCATCTGGATAGACCTCTCCTCCGCAGCCGCGCGATACCACTTGGACAGACAGTTCCGGCAGAAGCCGGCCAGGGTCATCAGGTCGATGTTCTGCACGTCGCTGCGCTCGCGCAGATGCGCCACCAGCCGGCGGAAGGCTGCCGCCTCGATCTCCGTGCGGGTGCGTTCGTCCAGGGGCGGGATCATCGCTCCTCCTTTCCCGTCGGGTCCGGCTTCTGATGTTGGCCGGGGAGGCCCTGCCGGAAAGGGGGGGCGGTCAGGACCGGTGCGGGCCGGCCAGCGCCGGCAGGGACAGCGCCGGCAGGGCCAGGATCGGCGGCAGCAGCCGCGCCAGCCGCGCCGCCCAGGCCGCGGCCCCGTCCGCCCCGGCGATGAGGTCCTGCCGGATCTCGATCATCACGCCCGGCACGCCGGTGGCCTCGGCGTGCAGATCCAGCGTCCGGTTGAAGCCGGTGCGGCCGGAATAGGGTTCGTTGTCCCCGACCACCAGATCCCCCTCCGCCCGCAGGGCCGCCAGCAGCGGCTGCGCCAGCCGGGGATCGCGGTTCCACAGCACCCCGACATGCCAGGGCCGTTGCACCCCGGCCATCACCGGCGTGAAGCTGTGGACGCAGAACAGAACCGGGTCCCGCCCCGCCGCCCTGCGGCCGGCCACCAGCCCGGCGATGGTCTCGTGATAGGGGGCGTAGAGCGCGGCCATCCGCCGTGCCACCGCCGGCGCGTCCAGGGCTGCCGGGTCGAGGCCGGCGTTGCCGGGGACGGGCGTGCCGTCGCTGACGGCAGGCATCAGGCTCGGCTCCCCCGGGGCGCGGTTCACGTCCACCACCAGCCGGGAATAGCCCGTCAGCACCGCCGTGGCGTCCAGCCGCCGCGACAGCTCCAGCGTCACCGCCGCGGCGCCGATGTCCCAGCCGATATGGCGCGCAAGCTCCGCCGGGGGCAGGCCCAGCCCGTCCAGGGCGCGCGGCACGCGGTTGCTGGCGTGGTCGCAGGCCAGCAGAAGGGGCGAGCGCGCGTCGGGAGCCAGCACGGTCACCGCCGGCGGCTCGTCCGCGGCGAGCAGCGGGGGCAGGGCGGGCGGGGTGTCGGGAAGGCTGGAGCGGGGTGACATGGTTCCGTAACCTTATCGGAGAAGGCGCGGCCGCGCCAAGCCGGGCCGGCAGGGGGCCGGCAGGGGGGCCGGCGACGGCACCGTTGCCGCCTGCCGGATGTTGGTCATGCCGTATGCCGGTCGTGCCGGCCACGGGCCTCGCCCGCAGGCTCTCCCGAGGCATCGAGTCCGTTCCATGATGCGCCGTCTCCGTCCTGTCCTCGTCGCCCTCGCCCTGCTGCCGGCCGGCTGCGCCCCGGTGCCGGAGACCGTCCATGACCGGGCACCGCCGCCGGATGCCCGGGGCCGGGCCTGCGCCGCCGCCTGCGGGACGGAGGCTGCCGCCTGTGCCGACACCTGCCGCGAAGAGAGGTTCCGCTGCGAGCTGGCGCGTGACCGCTGGGCACAGGACCGCTACCAGGAGCATGTTGAGCGCCAGCGCGCCCTGGGTCAGGAGGTGCAGCGCTCCCCCTACGATTTCGAGGCTCCCTTCCGATGCGACCGGACCCGATGCCAGGATGCCTGCACCGCCGCGCTGGACGCCTGCTGGACCGGCTGCGGCGGCACGGTGACGGAGCGGCCCCGGTGAGCCCGCCGAACCCGGTGAGCCCGGGGAGCCGGCCATGACCCTGGACCCGCGGGCGCCCGCCGCCCTGCTGCGCGGCCTGTTCGATGCCGCCGTCGCCGCCGTCGCCGCGGAGACGGTGGTGCCGCCGGCCCTGGCCGCGCTGCCGCCGCCCGCCGGGCGCACCCTGGTCATCGGCGCCGGCAAGGCCGCCGCCGCGATGGCCGCGGCGGTGGAGCGGCACTGGCCTGCCGGATCGGACACGCCGGGGGGACTGGTCGTCACCCGCTACGGCCATGGCGTGCCGACCCGGTCCGTCGAGGTGGTGGAGGCCGGACACCCCCACCCCGACGCCAAGGGGGAGGAGGCCGCCCGCCGCATCCTGTCCTTCGCGACGGGACTCGGGGCCACGGGACTCGGACAGGACGACCTGCTGCTCTGCCTGCTGTCCGGCGGCGGGTCCTCGCTGCTGGCGCTGCCGGCGCCGGGCATCGCCCTTGCCGACAAGCAGGCGGTGGGCCGGGCGCTGCTGCGCTCGGGCGCCACCATCGCGGAGATCAACACGGTGCGCCGCCACCTCTCCGCCATCAAGGGCGGCCGGCTGGCCGCTGCGGCCTGGCCGGCGCGCTGCGTCACCCTGGCCGTCTCCGACGTGCCGCACGACGATCCGGCGGTGATCGCCTCCGGTCCCACGGTGGCGGACCCGACCACCGTGGCCGACGCGCGGGCGGTCCTGGCGAAGTACGGCATCGAGCCGCCCGCCGCCGTGCGGGCGCATCTGGCGCGGGGCGATGACGAGACGCCGAAGCCCGGCGATCCGCGGCTGGCCCGGTCGGAGTTCCATCTGGTGGCACGGCCGATGCATGCGCTGGAGGCGGCCGCGGCCGCCGCGCGCGCGGCGGGGCTGGAACCCGTGATCCTGGGTGATTCGCTGGAGGGGGAGGCCCGCGACCTGGGCGCCGCGCACGCCGCCCTGGCCCGCGCGGCGCGGCGCGGAACCGTGCTGCTGTCGGGCGGGGAGACGACCGTCAGCGTGCGCGGGGAGGGGCGCGGCGGGCGCAACGCCGAATACCTGCTGGGACTGGCCCTGGCCCTGGACGATGCGCCGGGCGTCTGGGCCATCGCCTGCGACACCGACGGGATCGACGGGACGGAGGACAATGCCGGCGCCCTTCACCGTCCCGGTAGCTTGGCGCGTGCCCGGGCGGCTGGTTATGATCCGGCGCGATCGCTTTCCCGTAACGATGCCTACGGATACTTCGCCCGGCTGGGCGACCTGGTCGTCACCGGCCCCACCCGCACCAATGTCAATGATTTCCGCGCCATTCTGATCGCCCCTTCAGCCTGATCGTCCCGCCGCCCTGACGCGCCGGCCCCGGGCCGGCCCCCGGAGAGACGCGCCAAGCGTCCCCTGCCAGAGGAACCCGCCGATGAAGCGCAAGGCCGCCACCCCGCACCGTGAGCGCCTGACCAAGATCGTCGCCACGCTGGGACCCGCCTCCAGCACGCCGGAGATGATCCGCACCCTGTTCGACGCCGGCGCCGACGTCTTCCGCCTGAACTTCAGCCATGGCCGGCAGGAGGACCACGCCGAGCGGCTGCGCGCGATCCGCGCCATCGAAGCGGAGGTCGGGCGTCCGGTCTGCGTCATGGCCGACCTCCAGGGCCCGAAGCTGCGCATCGGCACCTTCCGCGACGGCCCCGTCCCAATCGCCCCCGGCCAGCGCTTCCGCCTGGACCTGTCGCCCGAGCCGGGCGACGGCACCCGCGTGGGCCTGCCGCACCCGGAGATCTTCCAGGCCATCGCCAAGGGCACCGATCTGCTGATCGACGACGGCAAGGTGCGGCTCAAGGTGCTGTCCTGCGGCGACGACCATGCCGATACGGAGGTGCTGTCCGGCACCCGGCTGTCCGACCGCAAGGGGGTGAACGTGCCGAACGCGGTCCTGCCGCTGTCGCCGCTGACGGCCAAGGACCGCGACGACCTGCGCTTCGCCCTGGACATCGGGGTGGACTGGATCGCGCTCTCCTTCGTGCAGCGGCCGGAGGACGTGGCCGAGGCGCGGCGCCTGATCGCCGGCCGCGCGGCGCTGCTGTCCAAGATGGAGAAGCCCTCGGCCATCCATCACCTGGACGAGATCGTCGAGCTGTCCGACGGGGTCATGGTCGCCCGCGGCGACCTGGGCGTGGAGATGCCGCCGGAGGACGTGCCGTCGTTGCAGAAGCGGATCGTGCGCGAGGCGTGGCGGGCCGGCAAGCCGGTGATCGTCGCCACCCAGATGCTGGAGAGCATGATCTCCGCCCCCACCCCGACCCGGGCGGAGGCGTCGGACGTGGCGACCGCCGTCTATGACGGGGCGGACGCGGTGATGCTCTCGGCCGAGACGGCGGCCGGCCAGTTCCCCGTCGAGGCGGTGCAGATGATGGACCGCATCGCCCGCCGGGTCGAGAACGACCCGATGTACCGCACCATCATCGACGCCGCGCACCCCGACCCCGAGCGGACCACCGCCGACGCCATCACCGGCGCTGCGCGGCAGGTGGCCCGCACCATCCAGGCGGCCTGCATCGTCACCTACACGACCTCCGGTTCCACCACCCTGCGCGCCGCGCGGGAACGGCCGGAGGTGCCGGTGCTGGGCCTGACCTCGCGGATGGAGACGGCCCGGCGGCTGACCCTCAGCTTCGGGGTCCACGCCGTGCATTCGGCGGACATCCACAGCTTCTCCGAGATGGTGCAGAAGGCGACCCGGCTGGCGGTGGAGGACGGCATCGCCACCGCCGGCCAGCGCATCGTCGTCACCGCCGGCGTCCCCTTCGGCACGCCGGGCAACACCAACATCCTGCGCATCGCCTGGGTGGAGTAGGGGCGGCGGCACGGCCGCCCCTGGCCGAGCCCCCGTCCGGGCACCATCTCTGGCGGTATGAGCGACGAACAGAACACATTGCAGGGCCGCCTCGCCCGCTACGCGCGGGTGGGCACGGCCATGGGCGGCATCGCGGCGCGGGTGGCGGGGGAGCGCTTCCTCGGCATCCGGCTGGAGCGCGAGGCGCACGCGGCCGAACTGCGCACCGCGCTGGGCGGGCTGAAGGGCCCGCTGATGAAGGTGGCGCAGATCCTCTCCACCATCCCCGACGCGCTGCCGCAGGAATACGTCTCCGAACTGGCCCAGCTCCAGGCCGACGCGCCCAGCATGGGCTGGCCCTTCGTGAAGCGCCGCATGTCCGCCGAGCTGGGGCCGGACTGGGCGTCCCGGTTCCAGAGCTTCGAGCGCGAGGCGGCCAGCGCCGCCAGCCTGGGGCAGGTCCACCGCGCCGTCGCCCGCGACGGCCGCCGGCTGGCCTGCAAGCTGCAATATCCCGACATGCAGTCGGCGGTGGAGGCGGACCTGCGCCAGCTCCGCGTCGTCTTCGGCATCTATGCCCGCTACGACACGGCGATCCGCACCGACCAGATCTACGGGGAGATCGGCGACCGCCTGCGCGAGGAACTGGACTACGACCTGGAGGCGCGGCACATGCGCCTCTACCGCGACATGCTGGCGGGCGTGGAGGGCGTGCATGTGCCCGAGGTGCTGCCCGAACTGTCCAGCCGGCGGCTGCTGACCATGACCTGGCTGGACGGGCGCCGGATCATCGACTTCAAGGAGGCGCCGCTGGAGGTGCGCAACCGCCTGGCCATGAACATGTTCCGGGCCTGGTACGTGCCGCTCTACTACTACGGTGTCATCCACGGCGACCCGCACCTGGGGAACTACACGGTGCGGGAGGACCATGACATCAACCTGCTGGATTTCGGCTGCGTCCGCGTCTTCCGGCCCGCCTTCGTGGCCGGCGTGATCGACCTCTACGAGGCGCTGCGGACGGGCGACGAGGAGCGCGCGGTCCATGCCTACGAGGCCTGGGGCTTCCGCAATCTGGACCGGCGCATGGTCGATGTCCTGAACATCTGGGCCCGCTTCGTCTATGCGCCCATCCTGGAGGACCGCACCCGCAGCATCGACGAGACGAACAGCGGCCGCTACGGGCAGGCCACCGCCGCCAAGGTCCACATGGCCCTGCGAGAGGTCGGCGGGGTGGAGATTCCGCGCGAATTCGTCTTCATGGACCGGGCGGCCATCGGCCTGGGCAGCGTCTTCCTGCACCTGAAGGCGGAGATCAACTGGTACCGATCCTTCCAGGACCTGATCGCCGGCTTCGACGCGGCGACCCTGGCGGCGCGGCAGACGGAGCTGCTGGCCCGCAACGGCGTGCCGCTGCCGCACTGACCGCCGCCGGCCCCATCCGCGCCGGCCCCATCCGCGCCGGCCCCGTCCGCGCGGACCCGTCCGGCCGGGACCCATCGCTTTCGGCCGGGGCGACCCGGTCCTTCGTCCTACGCCCCATCGCGTAGGGACCGGGCCGGCCATCCCCGCTAGAGTGCGCCCCTCACCGGCAGGCGCGGCCTGGCCCGAACCGCGACCGTTTCCCGGGCGGCGGGGGCCGGCGTGCCGCTCCGCGCATCCACAGGGGAAGCGCATCCACGGGGGAAGCGATGCCGTCAGGGCAGCAGGCCGCGCGTTCGGGCGCCCGGATACTCATCGTCGAGGACGAATTCCTGATCGCCCTGCACATCCAGGAAGTGATGGAGGGGCTGGGCTTCGTCGTGGTCGGGCCGGTCGCCCGGCTGGAGGAGGCGCTGGAGGTCGTCGCCGGCGGCGGCGGCATCGACGGCGCCGTCCTGGACGTCAACCTGTCCGGCACCTACGTGTTCCCCCTGGCCGAGCGTCTGGCCGTTCTGGGCATTCCCTTCATCCTGACCACGGGTTACGAGGCCTTCACCGTGCCGGAGGAGCTGCGGGCGCATCCGCGTCTCCAGAAGCCGGTGCGGGAGACGGAACTGATCCGGCTGGTCCAGCAGACCTTCGGCGGCGATCGCAGGGCGGCCGCCTCGGCGGGCTAGGTCCATCCGTGCCCGGCGTCCCCGTGTCAAGCTCCCCCGTCTCCGGTTCCCCCGTCTCCGGCTTTCCCGGGGCGGCCGCCCCCCTTGTCGTCTTCGCGCTGGCGGACAGGCTCTGCGCCCTGCCGGCGGATGCGGTGGCGCAGATCCTGCCGATGATGGATCTCGCCCGGCCGCCGGGGGTGCCGCCGCTGCTGGCCGGGATCGCCATGCTGGGCCGGACGGCCGTGCCGGTGGTGCGGCTGGCGCGGCTGTTCGACCTGCCGGAGCAGCCGGCGACGGCCGGCACGGCCCTGCTCCATCTCCGCGGGGAGCCGCCGCGGCTGCTGCTGGTGGACCGCGCGGTCGCCGTGCTCGACCCGCCGGAGGAGCGGCTGCCGCTGGCGGAGGGGACGACCTTCGCCGGGGTGGCCGTGGCCGGCTTCGCCCTGCCGCAGGGGGCCTGTGTGCTGCTCGACCCCGCCCGCCTGCTGCTGCGGGAGGAGGAGCGCCGGATCGACGCGTTCCTGGCGCTGGAGCGGGAGCGACTGGCGCGCGCCGGCGCCGGCGTGCCATGACCCGGACCGCGCCGCCGGATCCCAGGGCGGCGCGCCTGCGCGCCGATCCCGTCTTCGCGGCCCTGAAGGGCTGGGCCGTGGCGGCCACGGGCATGAGCTTCCTGAACGCCCGCGACGACAGCGTGGCGGCCGCCCTGCTCCGCCGGATGGAGGCGGGCGGTTTCGCCTCGCCCGCGCAGTATCTGCGCTGCCTGGAGTCCCCCGAGGGCGAGGCCGAGCGCGAGGCGCTGATCGGCGAACTGACCATCGGGGAGACCTATTTCTTCCGCTTCCGTGCCCAGTGGGACGCCTTCGCAGACCTGGTGGTGCCGAATATCCTGGAGCGCAACCGGGCGCTGCGGCGCCTGCATCTCTGGTGTGCCGGCTGCGCCACGGGACCCGAGCCCTACACGGCGGCGATCCTGCTGCACGACCTGTTCGGAAGGCGCCTCAAGGGCTGGGACCTGCGGATCCTGGGCAGCGACCTGAACCGCGGCTTCCTGGAGGAGGCGGGGCGGGCCGTCTACAGCGACTGGGCCCTGCGCGCCACGCCGGACGAGGTGCGCGCCCGCTGCTTCGACCGCAGCGGGCGGGACTGGGTGCTGAAGCCCGACTACCGCCGCGGCGTCGAGTTCCACCGTCACAATCTGGTCCACGATCCCTTTCCGCCCGCCGACGGGTTCAGTCCCGACCTGATCCTCTGCCGCAACGTGTTCATCTATTTCGATACCGCAACGAACCGGGCCGTCGTGGCCCGCTTCCGCGACCTGCTGGGCGACGGCGGCTGGCTGATGGTCGGCCATGCCGAGACCGACGTGCGCCTGTTCGACGGGTTCGAGACGGTCGCGCTGAAGGACACCATGCTCTACCGCCGGACCGACCGGCCGACGCCGCGCCGTCCGTTCGCCCGCGCCCGCGGCCCGGCCCGGCCGGTCCCCTGCGCGCCGAAGGGACGGCCTCTGCTGCGCCCGACGGTCCGGCAGGCCGGTGTGCCCCCGCGGCGGGAGGGGGCCGCCACCGCCCTGGTGGCGCCTCCTTCGGCGACGGCCCCCGCGGGGGCACCGCCCGTCCCGGAGCCGCCCGCGCCTGTGCCGGACCTGCCGGAGCGCTACCGCGCGATCCTGGAGCTTCTCGCCGCCGACGCCCTGCCGGAGGCGGCCCGGCTCAGTCTGGACTGGCTGACGGAGGACGTCATGACACCCTGGCCGCATCTGGCGCTGGCCGCTGTCTTCGGGCACCGCGGCGACAGCGCCCGCTGCGAGAAGGCCCTGCGCGACGCCCTCTATCTCGACCGCACCCTGCTGCTGGCCCATTACGAGCTGGGCTGTCTGCTGCGCCCGACCGATGCGGCGGCGGCCCGCCGGTCCTTCCGCACCGTCGTCGGGCTCAGCCAGCGGCTGCCTGCCGACGGGGCCGTGCCCGGTGCGCCCGCGCTGACGGTGGCGGAACTGAGCGCCGCCGCATCGCTCCAGCTCGACCGGCTCGGGGGCGCGCCATGACCGCTGCGCGGACGGGGATCGACTGGGCCGCGGTCCGGCGCCGCCTGGACGACGCCGACGCCCGCACCGACGGGGCGCGGCTGGAAGCCCTGTTCCGCCGCCGCGCCGCGCTGGCCGCGCGCACCGGGCGCCTGGACGCCGGAGCGGCGCCGGAGGCGGGCCAGGCCGTGCTGACCGCGCGGGTCGGGTCGGAATGGGTGGCGCTGCCGCTCGACCAGCTCGCCGGCGTGCAGCCGGTGGACCGCATCACCCCGGTGCCCGGCTGGCCCGCCGCCGTGGCCGGTGTCGTCAACCGCCGCGGCAGCATCGAGCCGGTGCTGGACCTGGGCCGCCTGCTCCAGCGCGGGGCCGCGGCACCGGCGGCGGGTGTCCGCGCCTTCGCCCTGTTCCTGCGCCAGGGGCCGCGGGCCTTCGGCCTGCGCGTGGACGAGCTGGGCGGCCTGCGCGAGATCGACCCGTCCGGCTTCCCGCTGCCGGGGGAGCAGTCCGCCGGCCCGCTGGTCGCCGGGGTCGGGCCGGACGGCCTGCTCCTTCTTGACCTTGCACGCTTCGATTTCGCCGCCCTGTTCGACGGCATGACCGTTTCCACCGACCGATAGCGAGACACCGCCCATGCAGCCGGCCTCCCCCCAGTTCTGGCGTCGCCTCACCGTCGGCGGCAAGCTGATGCTGATCACCGTCCTGTTCGCCGTCTCCATTGCCGTCCTGCTGGCGGGCACCGTCAGCGCCCTGCGCACGCAGGAGACGATGGCGGCGCATTCCGATGCCATGGGGCGGCAGCGCTTCCTGGTCGCGCGCTACTACATCGACGTCATGCAGACGGCGCAGGGCGTGCCGGCCGACTTCCAGTCGGTGAAGCGCATCTTCGATGCCAATGTCGCCTCCATGCTCACCGGCGGCAGCGTCATCACCGATCTGGACGGCTACCGGCAGGTCCTGCTGCCCGCCGCTCCCACCGGGGAGATCGAGCGTCTGCTGCGCGAACAGCAGGAGGCGATGGCCCGTCTGGAAGCCGGCCTGAACCGCTTCCTGGCCCTGCCGCCCGAGGCCCGGGCCGATCCCGCCGTGATCGAGGAGATGGTCCAGCTCCGCAAGGGCGTGACCGCCCGGGCGGATGAGGCGACACGGCTGTTCGTGCGCAACGCGCAGGAGGAGTCCCAGGCCATGCTCGGCATGATGGTGGCCCTGGGAATCGTTGCCGTGCTGCTGGGTGCTGCGGGCGTGCTGCTGATCTCCCGCAGCATCGTGCGGCCCTTGCAGGACTGCGTGCGGCTGGCCCGCGCCATCGCCGACGGCGACCTTCGCCAGCAGCCGCTGCCGGTCCGGTCGGGCGACGAGGTCGGGCGTCTGATGGCCGCCTTCAACGACATGCTGGAGGGACTGCGCGCCATCACGGCCGAGACGCGCGGCACGGCCGGCCATCTCGCCACCTCGGTGCAGGAGATCCTGGCCTCGATCCAGCAGCAGGCCTCCAGCACCCGCGAGCAGGCGGCGGCCGTGCAGGAGATCACCACGACGGTGGAGGAGATCGGCCAGTCCGCCCAGCAGGTGGCGGAGATGGCGCGCGAGGTCGGCAGCAACGCCGACGCCATCGCCGGCACCGGCCAGCACGGGCTCCAGGCCGTGCAGGAGGCCGCCGCCGCCATGGAGGCGATCCGCAGCCAGACCGAGAGCGTGGCCGAGACCATCGTGGCGCTGAGCGAGCGCACCCAGGCCATCGGGGAGATCATCTCCACCGTCAACGAGATCTCCGAACAGTCGAATCTGGTGGCGCTGAACGCTGCGATCGAGGCGGCCGGCGCCGGCGAACAGGGCCGGCGCTTCGCCGTCGTGGCCAACGAGATCAAGGCCCTTGCCGATCAGGCGAAGGAGGCGACGCGGCAGGTCCGCGGCATCCTGGAGCAGACCCAGCGCAACATCAGCACCTCCGTTCTGCTGACGGAGGAGGCGCTGAAGCGGGCCGGTGCCGGCCGGGACAAGGCGCTGGCGGCCGAAACCGTCATCCGCCAGATGGCCGGCGGCGTGCAGGAGACCAGCGGGTCCTTCCAGCAGGTGGTGGGCGCCACCGGGCAGCAGCAGATCGGGCTGGAGCAGATCGCCCAGGGGCTGCAACAGATCCGGCAGGCCAGCGTGCAGGCCGCCAGCGGCACCGACCAGCTCGCCAAGGCGGCCGAGAGCCTGAGCCAGCTGGGCGGCACCCTGACACGGCTGATGGAGAAGTACCGGCTGTGAGCGACCTGCAGGAAAGACTGCAACAGGCGTTCCGACAGGAGTCCCGCGAGTATCTGGAGGGAATCCGCAGCCTGCTCGACGCCGCCGAGGGAGGGGAGCCCCCCGCGCCCGCGGCGCTGGAGGAGGTCTGCCGTCTGGCCCACAGCCTGAAGGGGGCCGCCCGCGCCGTTGACCTGCCGGAGGTGGAGGATCAGGCGCACCGGCTGGAGACGGTGTTCGACCGCATCCGCGCCGGGACGTCCGCCCTGGACGGCACGGCCATCGCCGGCGTCCGCGCCCTGCTGGATGTGGTGGAGGATCAGGTGGCGGGCCTGGGTGCCGGCCCGGGGGGCGCGCCGGCCTCCGCGCGCGCGGTGCCGCCGGCCGATCCAGCGGAACCACGGCCCGCCGGCGGTGACGGCGTGGCCGTCGCCGCGGCGGCGGTCCGGGTGGCATCGGCCGAGGCGGCCGCCCCGCAGCGCCCCGGCGCCGAGCTGATGCGGATCGAGGCGGCCCGGCTCGACCGGCTGTTGCAGGCGGGCAGCGAACTGGTCTCCGAACAGCACCGGCAGGCCCGGCTGGGGGGGCTGCTGGGCGAGGTGGACGGACAGATCGACCGGGTGCAGTCCGGCTGGCTGCGGCTGCGGCAGGCGCTGCGCGCGGCCCTGCCCGGCGGGCTGGAGACCGGCGGTCTGGCCGCCCTGGTCGAAGCGTTCGAGGGGGATCTCCGTCAGGCCGCGCGGCTGGCCGGCAGCGCCCGGGGGCTGGAGATGCACGCCCGCCGCGCAGCACTCCAGCTCGGCGAGGACTTCCAGGAGGAACTGCGGCGCACCCGGCTGGTCCCGGTGGACAGCGTGTTCGGCACCGCCCGCGGGATGGTGCGCGACCTTGCCGCGCAGCAGGGGCTGGCGGTCGAGGTCAGGGTCGCCGGGCTGGACGCGATGGCCGACCGGCTGGTGCTGCAACGGCTGCGCGACCCGGTGCTCCAGCTTCTGCGCAATGCGGTCAGCCACGGGCTGGAAACGGCGGAGGAGCGGCTGGCCCGCGGCAAGCCGGCCGTCGGCACGGTGCAGCTCTCCTTCGCGGTGGGGGAGGGACAGCTCGTCATCACCGTCTCCGACGACGGCCGCGGCATCGATGTGAGCCGGGTGCGGGACACCGGGCAGCGGCTGCGCCTGTTGCCGGAGGGAGGGGAGACCGCACCGGAGGAGGAGGTGCTGGAACTGCTGTTCACCCCCGGCTTCACGACGCGGGAGACGGTGACCACCCTGTCCGGCCGCGGCATGGGACTGTCCATCGTGCGGCAGGCGGCGCTGCGTCTGGGCGGGCATGCCTGGGCCGGCAACCGGCCCGGCGGCGGGGCGGAATTCCGGCTGGTGGTGCCGGTCGCCGCCATGGCGCAGGAACTGATGATGGTGCGGGCCGGGGGGCATGTCTTCGGGCTGCCGGCCGACTGCATCGACGGGCTGCGCCGGGTCCGCCGCGGCGACCTGGGCACCGCCGGGGGCCAGCCGGTGGTCCGCAGCGACGGTGAGGTGCTGCCGCTCGGCGGCCTGCTCGCCCGTGCCGGGCTGGGGCCGCCGGAACTGCGGCCGGCCCAGGCGACCGTGCCCGTGCTGGTGCTGAAGCGGCAGGGCCAGCGGCTGGCGCTGGCCTGCGACGAGTTCATCGGGCTGCGGCAGGGGCTGGTGAAGGATCTCGGCGCGCCGTTGCCGCCCGGCGGCACCGTCTCCGGCGGCGTCGTGCTGGAGGACGGCTCCGTGGCGCTGGTGCTGAACCCGTTCGGGCTGTTCGGAAGTGCCCGCCGGCGGATGGCCCTGACGGTCATCGACCGGCCGGCGGAGAAGCGCACCCCCGTCATCCTGGTGGTGGACGACAGCCTGACCACCCGCACGCTGCAGAAGAGCATCCTGGAAGCCTACGGCTACGAGGTGCGGGTCGCGGTGGACGGGGCGCAGGCCCTGAAACGGCTGCGCTCGGAGCCGGTCGATCTGGTCGTCACCGACATCCAGATGCCGCAGCTCGACGGGTTCGGCCTGCTGGGGGCGATCCGCGACGACCCCACCCTGGGCCGGACCCCCGTCATCCTCGTTACCTCCCTGGAAAAGCGCGAGGACCGCGCCCGCGGTCTGGCGCTGGGGGCCGACGCCTACATCGTGAAACGCGAGTTCAGCCAGGAAGAACTGCTGGAGACCATTCGGCAACTGCTATGAAGAAGACACGGGTACTGATCGTCGAGGACTCGCCGACGGTCCGTCTGGTGCTGGAGAGCATCGTGACGGCAGACCCCCGGCTTGCGCTCGCCGGGTCCGTCCGCTCCGCGGAGCAGATGCTCGACGTGCTGGAGGAGACGGACCCGGACGTCATCTCCCTCGACATCCGCCTGCCCGGGATGAGCGGCCTGGACGCCACGCTGGAGGTGATGCGGCGGCGGCCGACCCCGATCGTCGTGGTGGCGGCCGACGTGAATGCCGAGGACGGGCGCCTCGCCATGAACGCGCTGCGCGCCGGTGCCCTGTCCGTGATGGAAAAGCCGGTGGGTCTGGGCCATGCGGCCTATGCCACCGTCGCCAGCCGGCTGTGCGAACAGCTTGTCCTGATGAGCAAGGTGAAGGTCGTGCGCCAGATCGCCTGGCCCGGCCGGCCCGCGGTGCGGACCGATCTGCCGCCCCCGGCCGGCCCGGCGGAGCCGCTGGCGCGACCGGACGGCTTCGCGGTCCTGGCCGTTGTCGCCTCCACCGGCGGGCCGGCGGCGCTGGTGCAGCTCCTGACCGGGCTGGGGTCCGACTTTCCGCTGCCGGTGCTGGCGGTGCAGCATATCGGTCCCGGCTTCGTCGCCGGCTTTGCCGACTGGCTGCGCAGCCAGACGCCCTTCGCCGTCCGGATCGCCGCGGACGGCGAGGAGCCGCGCCCCGGCACCGTCCACCTGCCGCCCCCCGACTGCCACCTGCTGCTGAAGGGCGGCCGGCTGGAACTGTCGGGGGCCGATCCGGTGGCCGGACAGCGCCCCTCCGGTACCGAGATGCTGCGGTCGGTCGCCGCCGCGGCGGGACGCCAGGGCATCGGCGCCGTGCTGACCGGGATGGGCAGCGACGGGGCCGAGGGGCTGCGCGAGCTGAGCCGTGCCGGCGGCTACACCATCGCCGAGGATGCCGCCACCGCCGTCGTCTACGGCATGCCCGCGGCGGCCGTGGACCTGGGGGCGGTGAAGGCGCTGCTGCCGCTGCCGGCCATCGCCCCCCATATCCT